>NZ_AXCC01000063.1:0-330265 GCF_000475315.1 Marinobacter sp. EN3 | reverse complement strand
TATTCAGACCTTCCTTAAGGCAGATAATTCTTCAAGGCATAAACCGCACGGCAACGTGGTTTGGTTAACATCTTGGAGAATATCTCAATGTCTCAGCACAGCACTCTGTCACTGGTCATTCCTGCAAAAAACGAGCAGGAAAACATCGCGAAGCTGCTGACCGAGGCCTTCAACGTTATGAGGGATTACCCGGGCTTTGAAGTCGTGCTCGTGGACGATGGCAGTTCCGACCAGACACTGGCAACAGCTCGTCGCACTGCCGAGGCTTTGGGGGGCAGGCTATTGGCGGTTCGACATGAACAGAGCATCGGACAGAGCGGGGCACTGGCGACCGGTATCCTTCGCGCCACAGGCCAACTGATTGTGACAATGGACGGAGATGGTCAAAACGACCCCGCCGATATTCCAGCACTGTTGCAACAAGCGAACAGACTCCACAATCCCGACTTTTGTATTGCCGGCTATCGCAGAAATCGGAAGGATACAGCATGGAAACGTTTCCAATCACGCCTGGCTAATCGTATTCGCAACGCCTTTCTACATGATGGAGTTCCCGATACAGGCTGTGGACTGAAGCTGTTTCCCCGATCGACCTTTCTCAAACTGCCGTGGTTCGATCACGCCCATCGGTTCATTCCCGCGCTGGTGAAAGGCGCGGGAGGCGAAATCGCCATTGTCGAGGTCAATCATCGCCCAAGAATGGCCGGGATTTCCAAATACAATGCCTGGAACCGTGCATGGGCCGGAATCGTCGATATGATCGGCGTTATGTGGTTACTTCACCGCACACGAGTTCCTCAAATTGCAAACCTAGAGGATCCGAACAACAGTCGACCGGCAACGGAACGGGCTTGATATGGCTTCGGGACTGCGCTGGCTATCTTTCGCCATCCTGGTATTAACAGGCTATCTGACCATGAGCGGGGACTGGTTCGGTTTTCTGACCGATCAGGAGCGCGTGGCAGATTTCCTGAACAGTAATGGGCTGGCAGGACTTTCAGCCATTACGCTGCTCGGTGCACTTTTCACTGGATTCGGAGCCCCCAGACAGGTCCTCGCTTTCGTTCTGGGATTTGCCGCAGGCAGCATTCAGGGTGCGATCCTATCGACTATCGCTACAGCCATTGGCGCGACAGGCTGCTTTTTTGTCGCACGCTGGCTTTTGCGAAAAGCACTCCTGAACCGTTTTTCAGATCGCATGCAACGTTTTGACCTGCTGTTCACGGAAGGCACTCTGCTCAAAATACTCATGATCAGGCTGTTGCCGGTAGGCAGCAATCTTGTCACCAATCTCCTCGCCGGGTGTTCCGGGATACGATTCGTCCCATTTTTGTTGGGCAGCGTTCTTGGCTACCTGCCCCAGATGGTGATCTTTGCAATGGCCGGCGCAGGGATTGGCCAGGCCCGTCTCGATCAGCTTGTGGTAAGCGCGGTTCTGTTCGCGCTGGCAAGTGCCATTGGCGCTTACCTGTATCACAACCAGCGCAATCAGACCCTTGCTGATTCCGTATCTGACCCCTCCTGAGTTGCGATTATGACACTCGACTTCCGTCTTCGGCGTTTACCCGACACCTTATTCAATCTGCCGTACAACCGATTGTTACTGGTGGTACTGGCCTTCGCGGCACTCATGATTCTGACCGGCATCGGGTTACGCTCTCCGTGGCCCGCCGACGAACCGCGATTCGCCGAAGTCGCCCGGGAAATGGTGGCCTCCGGGCAATGGCTGCTGCCCATGCGGGGCGGCGAACTCTACCCGGACAAACCACCGGTGTTCATGTGGGCCATCGCCTTTTTCTACTGGCTGACCGGCAACCTGAAAATCGCGTTTCTGCTGCCGAACGCCCTGTGCAGCCTGCTAACCCTGGGCCTGGTGTTCGATCTGGGCACACGCTTGTGGAACCAACGCACCGGCGCCATTGCCGCACTGCTGCTGATGGTGGCACCCCAGTTCCTGATTCAGGCCCAGCGAGCCCAGATTGATGCCATGGTGGCCTGCTGGATCATGGTGGCCTGTTACGGTCTGATCCGGCATTTTTTCGTGCAGCCGTCCTGGCGTTGGTATTTCGTGGCCTGGGCCTTTATGGGGCTTGGCATTATTACCAAAGGGGTTGGCTTTCTGCCCGCCTTGCTGTTCATTCCGATACTGGCCCTGAAACTGCAGGACACTTCTCGGTTTCAGGGCACACTCCGCTGGCGCTGCGCCCTCGGCCCCCTGGTCATGCTGGCCGTTGTGGCAGCCTGGCTGGTGCCGATGGTGCTGGCCGTCAGTCACCTGGGCACGGACGAGGCCCTGGCCTATCGCGACAACATTCTGTTCAAACAGACCGGTGAGCGCTATGCCGATTCCTGGGGGCACATTCAGCCCTGGTATTACTACGTCGTCAGCGTGATTCCCTCGCTGTGGTTTCCGCTGCCGCTGCTATTCCTGGCACTGCTGCGGCCCATTCGTGAGATTCTCAAACACAGGCTGGACGTGGTGGTTCTGCTGGCGTGGGTCGTGTTGGTGGTGGCATTTTTCAGCCTGAGCCCGGGCAAACGCGGGGTGTATGTGCTCCCGGCTCTGCCAGCACTGGCCCTGAGCCTGGCTCCGGCATTGAGCGGACAACGCCCGGCACGCTGGTTCGGGCCGGCCATGACCGGCCTGCACCTGTTGCTGGGTGCCGCCCTGGTCAGCATTGGCGTGATGGCCTGGAACGATCTCCCCCGCCTGGTGGAAAAAGTCGCCGACTACACCCAGGATCCTGCCCGACTGCACGAAGCCGGCAGCCTGCTATTCACCCTCGGGCTTATCTGGCTGGTGAGCCTCGTAGCGCTCTGGCGCTCCCAGGCTCTTGGGCGCTGGTTCGTTGCCCTGATGCTGAGCTGGCTGGTATTCACCACCTGGGGTTATCGGATTCTCGAGCCATTGCGCACCCCCAGGAATGTGTTGGCGGCGGCAGAGCAGATCGCGCCAGCCGGGGGCCAGATCGGCATGATTGATTTTCGGGAACAGTTTATCCTTTTCTCAAAGCGCGATTTCACGCATTTCAGCTTCTTCAGTTCACTGGAACAGGAAGATCGGAATGCCTGGCTTTGGATGAGGGAGACGCCGGATAGCTATCTGATTGTGGCCGATCGGCATGCCCTGTCTTGCTTCACCACTGACGGCGCAAAAACCATTGGCACGGCTCACCGGGACAACTTCCTGCTGCTGAGCGACAACCACCTGAAACCGGAGTGCGAGCCTCCGGCGTCCGTGTTGCGCTTCACCACCCGACAACCGGGAACCTGGCTGAAATAAACCCGCCAGGATTCCTGTGTGCTATGTTGCCTCATGCACTCCCTACACACGGACCATGATAGATGGAAAATCACAGAGTTCACCGAACTGGCTGGCTGAGGGCCGCCGTTCTGGGCGCCAACGATGGCATTGTGTCTACCGCCAGCCTGGTGCTTGGGGTCGCGGCCAGCGGAGCCAGCAAAGAGGCCATTCTTGTTGCCGGGGTAGCGGGGCTGGTGGCGGGTGCCATGTCGATGGCCGCCGGCGAGTATGTGTCGGTCAGTTCGCAGGCTGATACCGAACAGGCCGATCTCAAGCGCGAGCACCAGGAACTTGAATCGGACCCTGAGTCAGAGCTGGCAGAGTTGGCGGGTATATACCGCGCTCGCGGTCTGAGCCGGGAGCTGGCGCAGCAAGTGGCGACCGAGTTAACCAGGCACGATGCCCTGGGTGCCCACGCCCGGGACGAACTGGGTATTACGGATGCCCTTACCGCCAGACCCGTGCAGGCAGCCCTGGCCTCGGCAGCCACCTTTGCCGTTGGTGCAGCCCTGCCCCTGACTGTACTTCTGCTGGTTCCGGTCAGTCTGGTTCTCGGCGCGGTATCGGTGAGTTCACTGATTTTCCTCGCAGGCCTTGGTGCCCTGTCCGCCCGGGCCGGCGGTGCGGGTGTCATGCGGGGCACCATCCGGGTTATGTTTTGGGGGGCGCTCGCCATGGCGCTTACTGCGGGCATTGGTGCGCTTTTTGGTGTCGTCGCCGGCTGAAAACCCGGCGAGCCCTCGTGTCCCGTCTGGCTAATTATCCACCGTAAACGACACAATCCGCGACAAATGGCTCACCGGCAACCCGGTTTCCTGGTGCCACTGGTTGAACGCCTGCTGGGCCTGGGTCAGGCCTTTCTTGCTGGCAGGAGAGGCATCCAGAATGCCGGCTCGGGTAAGAGCGGTAACCACATCGTGGGACAGGATAAAACCATCCCAGCCCACTCGGCGAAGAAAGTACTGGGCCGAGTTACCGCCCAGCCGCTCACCGTTACGCTTTAGGTAAAGCAACAAGCCCACCTGGTCATCACCCGGCCAGTTAGCGAGAAACTGCCCGAAGCTGCCGTGATCTTTCGCCACATCCATGATCATCCGGGCGTTTTCCGGCACGGTGCGGATTTTCTGCATGTTGCGGACGATACGCTCATCCGCCGCCAACCGTTCCAGCACCTCCGGTGGCACTTGCTGCCAGTAGGCCGGAACAAAACCGTCAAACGCCGCCTCAGAATCCGGCCACTTGTTCTCGATGACCCGCCAGACAAACCCCGCCTTGAAAATGCAGCGAGTCATCTCCGACAGATAGCGGTCGTCACTCACCTCCGCCAGCCGGCTTTTCTCCACCACCGGCGGCAGCAGGGCTTGCAGGGCCTGCTCACCACCTTTGCGGGCGAGGGCGACGTTGTAGAATTCAGTAAAGTTCATAGCACTCTCCAAAAGGCAGAGCTGTCAAAACACAAAAAGAAGTCTCACAAAGGGACTCATAGTACCCAAAATGAGACCTTTAGTACCTTTTTTGAGACTTTCAATTCCCATATTGGGTACTATAGTACCCATAACAGGACCTAGTCAGCAGAGCCCAGATTATGCCAGGCAGAAGCATCGGTGATGCACTCTTTACCAAAACCCAGCAGCGGCTACTTTCCGTACTTTATGGCCACCCGGACCAGAGTTTCTACCTGAACGAACTGGTACGGCTTGCCCAGATCGGCCGGGGTTCGGTCGTCCGGGAGTTGGCCAAGCTAACCGAATCTGGCTTGGTGATCATGATACCCCATGGAAACCAGCACCATTATCAGGCCAATCAGGACACCCCCATCTTTCAGGAATTGTGCAGCCTCGTGCAGAAAACCTTTGGTATCCGCGAGATACTGCAAACCGCGCTGGCACCGCTGGCCGATCAACTGGAGCAGGCCTTTATTTACGGTTCCGTTGCCAAGGGTGAAGCCCATTCGGCAAGCGATGTTGATTTGATGCTCGTGGGCAACGATCTGAGTTACAGCGGAATCATGGAGTTACTGGCTCCCGCCGAGCAGCAATTGCAACGCACCATCAATCCAACGGTATACTCACCAGCCGAATTTGAGCAACGGATCAAAGAGCAACAGAGCTTTGTTACACGGGTTCTGGAGCAGCCCCGGCTGGAGCTGGTTTTCACCAATGAAAAGGACTTAGCGCATGGAAGCACTGGATAATCGGCCGACAGCCAGTTTTCACTCGCTTACGGCGCCGCTCACGCCTTATCGCTGGCCGCGCTGCGCTGGCACGGGTATCGGTCAGAAAGCCGCTACATTGTGTTCCAGTGTCTTCAGCATACCGTTGGCTTATCCAACGCAAAATGGCGTGTGCTCGATAAGTGCCATGCAGCCCGCAACCTAGCCGAATACGAAGGCCATATGGACGTGAACCCCCAGTTGCTCAGGGAGTTATTTGAAATCACCCGGGAATTAAAAGGGCTCGTCGAAGTACTACCGCCGATCAAATCCTGACAAACGGCTGATCAGCTCCCGCGGCTGGGCACAAAGAACGGTGCGCCATCCACCTCCACCGTTTCCAGCTTCTGGTTATACAACTGTTCAAGGGCCGCGGGCACCAGCATCGTATCCGCCGGCCCCCAGCAGGCCTGGCCATCCGGATAGAGCAGTAGAAGATGGTCACACCAGCGGGCAGCCAGGTTCAGGTCGTGCAGGCACATAAACACCGCCTTGCCGCTGTTGGCACGGGCGGTGAGCAGGTTCATCACGGCCACCTGATGGTGCAGGTCCAGGTGGTTGGTGGGTTCGTCCAGCAACCAGATGTCCGGGTTCTGGGTCATCAGGGTGACAATAGCTACCCGCTGGCGTTCGCCGCCAGACAGGGTGCTGACCAGACGATCCCGCAGGTGCGCTACATCCAGGGCCTGCAGGGCCTGTTCGGCCAGGGCGATATCGTTCGCGGATTCCATTTGCCAGGCCGAGAGCCAGGGATGACGGCCAATCAGGGCGGTTTCCAGGACCGTGGCGGGGAAGCCGTCTTGCCGGTCCTGAAAGACTAAACCAACATTACGGGACACCTGTTTGCGACGCAGAGAGGTTTGGGGTTTCTGATCCAGCAACACCTGCCCGCCTCGGGGTGGCCGAAGGCCAGCCAGGGTGTGGAGCAGGGTGGTTTTGCCGGTACCGTTGGGGCCGAGCACACCCCAGATCTGCCCCGGTGCAACCTGCAGTCCCAGTGGCGATCCGGACGCCCGCCCGGGAATGTCGATCACAAGCTCGTGAGTCGCCAACGTCGTCATCATCGGCTCCGGTACAGCAGGTACAGGAAGGTGGGCACCCCCAGCAAAGCGGTAATCACACCCACCGGCAGTTGCTCCGGGGCAATCACCACCCGCCCCAGGGTATCCGCCAGCACCAGCAGAATGCCACCGGCCAGGGCACAGGCAGGCAGAATCAGGCGCTGGTCATTGCCCAGCACCAGCCTAAGCATATGCGGCACCACCAGCCCGACAAACCCGACTGCACCGGCCATGGTCACGGCGGTTGCAGTCAGCAAACTGGCCAGCAGGTACACCAGCCATTCCAGCGGCCGAACCGACACGCCCAGCGCCGCCGCCTGCATGGAACCCCGGGCAAGTACATTCAGGCTCCGGCCCAGCGGCAGCACCAGCAGGATCACCAGCACCAACACCAGCAAACCGGGCCAGGGCTGGCCGGAATGAGACAGGTCGCCCATCAGCCAGTACAGCATGCCCGGCAACCGGGCTGCCGGTGTCATGGCCAGGATCAGGGTAATCAATGCACCCCAGCCAGCAGCTACTACAACACCGGTCAGCAGCAGGCGCGAAGGTGTCCAGCTGCCGCTGCCGTGGGCCAGGCCAAACACCAGCAGGGTGGCCAGCATGGCACCGGCAAAGGCGGAACCGGACACAATCAATCCGGCCATACCCGCCAGCATAGCCAGCAGGGCGCCCACCGCTGCACCGCCAGACAGGCCAAGTACATAGGGGTCCGCCAGGGGGTTGCGCAGCAATACCTGCATCAAGGCACCGGCCACCGCCAGCAAGCCACCCACAGCAAAGGCGCTGAGCACCCGGGGCAGGCGTAGATCCAGGATCAGGGTACGATCCAGGTCCGAGCCGCCCCCGGCCAACACCCACACCACCTTGCCAACGCCAATCTGGGCACTGCCCACGGCGATGGCGAAGGTGACTGCGGCGATGCTGATCAGCACCAGCACAGCCAGCGGACGCAGGGCATTAAAGCCGGCCACGGGCGGTCTCCAGTGTCTGGCACAGATGGCTTACGCCTTCGAGCATACGAACAGTCGGGCGGGCAAGAAGATCCGGCGGCTCCAGGAAGAGGTTGCCGGCAGCGACCGCCGGCAAGCCTGGGTAGGCTTCCCAGCTTGCCAGCCACGCCCGGTCATTGCCCTCACGGCCAGAGGTTACAATCACCTCCGGTGCGGCTTCCAGAACCGCCTCGGTACTGATGCGAGGCACCAGCCGGGGCAGGTGACCAAAGACATTGATACCGCCACACAGCTCGATGGCTTTACCGATCAACTCATCCCGGTTGATGGTCATCAGGGGCTGATCCCAGATCTGGTAGAACACCCGAATGGGGTCGGCTGAGTGGTAGCGTTCCTCCAGTTCCCGGATGCCCTGCCGGAACGACAGCGCTTCGGATTGCGCCACATCCAAAGTACCCGCCAGCGTACCAAGCTGTTCAATAGCCCGGGGAATATCCTCAAACTCCCTGGGCGACAGCCAGAACGCCGGCAAACCCAGCTGCTCCAGCCGCTCCACCTGCTGTCGGGAATTACCATCCACCCAGGCCACCACCAGGTCTGGCTGCAACGAAAGAATCACCTCCAGGTCCAACCGGTTGCTGTCCCCCACACGGGGCAACTGCTCCGCCGCTGGCGGATAATCACTCCAGGCCCCGGCGCCCACCACCTTGTCGCCGGCACCGGCGGAAAAAAGAAGCTCCGTGGCGCCGGGCGACAGGGAGACAATTCGGGTGGCGGCATCCGGCAGGCAGACATCACGTTGCAGGGCATCGCGGGCACACAGGGTTTCTGCCAGCACCGGGAGGGGTGCTAGTAGGAGAGCGGTCAGGAGGGTGAGCCCGCGAGCCATCATCAGGAAACAATACCTTTCTGGATAAGTACTTTACCGGCTGAAATCATAGCGTACGCTTGCCATGTACGTCCGGCCTGCGGCGAGATAGTCGAACGGCTCGAAGGTGACGTTGTCACTGCCAAGGCTGGTGGTGTAACGACGATCCAGCACATTATCCACCTTGAAGCTGGCCGACCATCCGGGCAGGAAATTCCAGGCGGCTCGCAGATCGACGGTGCCGTGGCCTGGCAAGAGGCTGGTGTTAGCGGCATCGTTATAGCGATTGCCTTCAGCAACAAGGCTGGCGCCTACCGACCACCGCGAGAACAGCCGATCAACATCAAGTCGCGCGGTCTTTTCCGCACGACGAGGCAAACGGGCACCCGTGTCCCTGTTTTCTGTATCCGAGTAGCTTAGGGCCGCCGCGATATTCCAGCCGCCAGTGTCGAAACCGGATGAGAGTTCAGCACCGCGAATCCTTGCAGTCTCCACGTTCTCCATGGTGCCATTCCAGGTAACCGGATCAGATACATAGGTAATCAGGTCTTCCACATCATTCTGGTAAAGCGCCAGATCCCAGAACCAACGGTCGTAGCGACCCGACATGCCCAGTTCAACCATCTCGCCCTGTTCCGCCTCCAGGTTCGGGTTACCGGTGTAGTAAGGTGTGGTCAGGTAGAGATCATTGAAAGTCGGCGCCCTGAATGAGGTCGCATAGCTCAGACGAACCCGATGAGCACGATCAAATTGGTGGCCAACGGCAATGCCACCGGTCTCTTCTTTGCCAAAGGCTTCGTTATCATCCAGGCGCAGGCTCAGCATGACATCCGTTGCCCCGAAGTTCAGGCGCCCCTGGCCAAACACCGCAGCGTTGGTACGGCTGGTTTCGGTAAACTCGTCGCTGCCCTCGACTTCATCCACCATCACTTCGGAGCCCAGCACCAGTTCATGAACACCGGCGGTCAGCGTGTTCTCCCAACGGGCAGAACGGGACAATGAATCGTAGATGCTCGGGTAGGCACCGAACGTTTCCTGCTCATCCCGTGCTTCCGAGAACTGGATCCGGGTACGCCAGTAATCGCTGGCCACCGCCTCAACATACAGCCCGGCCGCCCGGATCATGTAATCGGTATCGCCGTTCTCGAACTCAGTGTTACCTTCAGACTGAAAAACGGTTACACCAGCTCCGCCACCTTGCTCGAACCGGTGGCTGATCTTGGCGAGGCCGCCTGCATTGCGAAAGCCTTTGTCATCGCCACCGGCACGCAGGTTGGTTCCATCAGTATCGGAGTAAACACCGCTTGCCAGCACAGAAGTTTGTCCCGCTTTACCAGCAAAGCCAACTGAGGTCTCACGGGTCTTGTGAGAACCACCCGATACTTCAGCCCACCCCTGTTGGTTCGCCTGTGGCTCCAGCGTGAAGGCCTGAACCACACCGCCGACAGCATCAGCACCATACAATGAACTCTTGGCACCACGCACCAGCTCCACACGCTCCATCAGCTCCGGTGGCAGAAACTGCCAGGGCGGGATACCAGCTGTGCCCGAGCGCAAACGAATTCCATCCAGTAGAAGAACCGTGCCGGAACTACCGGCGCCACGCAGAAACAGGCTGGTGGTTTTACCGTAACTACCATCAGACACCACATGAACACCCGGTTGAGCACGCAAAAGATCCCGGAACTCGGCCGGTTGCCGGCGCTCGATATCTGCGCGCTCAATCACCGTCACCGAAGACAAACTCTCCCCCACCGTCTTCGGCCCAAGGGTCGCAGTCACGACAATCGGATCAAGGTTTTCAGCAGGTTCGGAAGACTGGGCAGCCACAGCCAGGGGCAGGGTCAACATGGAAACGCCGGCAATTGCGGCAGGAAACTTCAGGGTATGCATCGCTTTACTCCGCCAACCGCGCGCACCCGCACGGGTTGATACTCAAGGTTCAGGCTTAAGGTTGCGGAACGGGCAGAGGGCAGGCGGGTGCGGTGTTGTGAAACGGGCCGGGATTCGCCCACCCAAGCAGCCCACCGCAACTCCGGGTGTTTTTCCAGGCCGGTCTCCGGGCTTGCAGGCAGAGCGAACTCCGGGGCAATCACCTTCCCATGCCGAAGCACAGTGGCGCATCAGATTGCCGTTAACCTGCTTACCGTTGCGGGGGCAGCATCGGATTAGCCATACAATGGCGCACCGATTTCCCGTTTCACCCATCGCGCTTTGCGACAGGCACCTGAAAAAAGTGCGGCAAGGCTAGCAACCGGAACGGGGACGGTCAACGACATCCGTCAAAACCGTGCGTGGCCCCACAACCCCCACACTGCTATATTCATCTTTTAACAAATGTTTTTCGTCGCCAGATCAGGGAGTTTTATGCAGGCCGAGCTGCTCGACATCCGCAACCACATCGCCCAACACGCTCCCTTCGACGAAATGCCCGAAGAACTGCTCGACCGCATCGTCACTGGCATCGAAGTGGCCTATTACCGGGCCGGCACCCAGATCCTTGAGCTGGGCCAGCAGAACTACTGGTTGCACTACATCCGCAGCGGTGCGGTGGAAATCTTCCGGCGTTCGGGCGAGCTTTACAACCGCATCGGTGAGGGCGAAATCTTTGGCCAGTTTGGCCTGCTGCGCAATCAGAAAGTGCGCTTTCCGGCCAAAGCCATCGAAGACTGCCTGATCTACAAAATCCCCTACGAGACCTTCCAGCATCTGTGGGAAAACGACGAGAACTTCGCGGATTTTGTCGAGATTGAAGACCACAGCCGTCTGCGTTCGGCGGTCTCGCGCCGGCACAAATCCAACGAACTGATGTCCGCCAAGGTCACCCGGCTAATTGCCCGCGAGCCAGTCTCTGCCCCGACCACCGTGCGCCTTCAGGAAGCCGCCCGGATCATGACCGACAACGGCGTGTCGGCACTGCTGCTGATGGACGAAAGTGGGGATTCGCCCCGGCTCAAGGGCATCATCACCGACCGGGATCTGCGCACCCGGGCGGTCACCAACGCACTGCCATCAGAAACCCCCATCAGCGAGATCATGTCCGAAGGGCTGATTACCATCAGCGCCCGCAGCTACATCTTCGAAGCCATGCTTACCATGCTGCACAATAACGTGCACCATCTGCCAGTGATGGAAGACCATGAAGTGCGTGGCGTAATCGCGCTGTCCGACATCGTCAAATACGAGAGCCAGAGCAGCTTGTACCTGGTGAGCAACATCTACCACCAGAACGACGTCAAAGGCCTGAAGAAAATCAGCCGCGAAGTGCGCGACAGCTTCGTGCGCATGGTGAATGAAGACGCCAATTCCCACATGATCGGCAGCGCCATGGCTGGCATCGGCCGAAGCTTCAGTCAGCGCCTGTTGGAGCTGGGCGAGGAAAAACTCGGCCCGCCACCCATCCCGTATTGCTTTATGGCTCTCGGCTCCATGGCCCGGGATGAACAGCTGGTGGTTACCGACCAGGACAACGCCATGGTGCTGGACGACAGCTTCATTCCGGAAGAGCACGACGAATACTTCCTGGCCCTGGCCAAATTTGTCTCCGACGGCCTGGCTGAATGCGGCTACACCTACTGCACCGGTGACATCATGGCCACCAATCCGAAATGGCGACAACCGCTGAGCGTGTGGAAGGATTACTTCACCGACTGGATCGACAACCCCAAAGCCGAAGCCCTGCTCAACAGCAACATCTTCTTCGACCTGGACGGCATCTACGGCGAAACCGACTATGCTGAACAGCTGAAAACCCTGATCGTGAACAAGGCCAGCAACAGCCAGCGCTTCCTTACCTTCCTGGCCCGCAATGCCCTGAACCGCACGCCGCCCCTGGGCTTCTTCCGCACCTTCGTCCTGGAAGAAGACGGCAAACACCAGAAAACCTTCAACCTCAAACGCCGCGGCACCGCACCGGTTTCTGACCTCATCCGGGTGCACGCCCTGGCCTGCGGTTCCCGCTCCCAGAACTCCTTCGAACGCCTGCGCGACATCGCCAAAACCAAACTCATGCTGGACGACGACGCCGGCAACCTGCGGGATGCCCTGGAATTCATCTCCATCGTCCGCATCCGCCATCAGGCCCTGGCCATCGAAGAGGGCCGCGACCCGGACAACAACGTGCGCCCGGAGGACCTGTCGCCGTTTGAACGCAGCCACCTGAAAGACGCCTTCCAGATCGTCAGTAACGCCCAGAAATTCCTGCGCTTCCGCTACAACGCCGGGGGAGCCACCCGGAATGTCTAGCGTGATCAAAAGCGGCAACAGCAAGCAGAATTGGCCAGAGAACTACCGCAAAGGCGCCGAACAGGCAAAAGACGCCAGAATCCGCGCCTTCTACGAAGCCGGCTGCCCCAGTCCGGACACGCCTGTCCGGGACGTCCCCTTAGTGGCCCTGGACTTCGAAACCACTGGCCTGGAAGCCGACCAGCATTCCATCGTCAGCATCGGCCTGGTGCCCTTTACCCTGACAGGTATCCAGCTCGGCCAATGCTGGCACCAGGTGGTTCGACCCAGACTGCCCCTGCACAAAACCTCTGTGACCATCCACGGCATTACCCACAGCGAAATCGAAAACGCCCCGGACCTGGAAGACGTACTCGACCCGCTGTTCGAACACCTCAACGGCCGAATCCCCGTGGTGCACTACCGCAACATCGAACGCCCGTTCCTGAACACCGCCCTGCAATGGCGCCTGAACGAACAACTCCGCTTCCCGGTCATCGACACCATGGCCATCGAAGCGCACCTGCACCCAAACCGCAACCCCAGCCGCTGGCAGCAACTGATGGGCAAAAAGCCGATCTCCATCCGCCTGGCCGACAGCCGGCTCCGCTACGGCCTGCCCCACTATGCCTCCCATAACGCCCTGATCGACGCCATCGCCACAGCCGAGCTGCTTCAGGCCCAGGTACTGCACCACTTCAGCCCGGAGACCCCCATTGGCGATCTGTGGGTGTGATGCCATAGCCCCAAGCCCCGGCAACCGATAGAATGTCCCCAAACCAGCCAAAGGGACCGAAGTGACCACACCAACCGCCAAAACCACCCCCCTGGACGCCTTCCGCCGCGCCAGAAGAATGTGGCTAAAAGGGGAAAAAATCAGCCTGGCTGCCCTCGCCGACGACCTCCACATCGGCCGCGCCACCCTGTTCCGCTGGGTTGGTAACCGCGACCTGCTGATTGGTGAAATTCTGTGGTCCCTGTACGAGCCCCTGTACAAAGAAGCCCGCGCCGTTACCCCCGGCCATGGCGTCGACTACGTGGTGGGCGTGTTCCGCCACATCAACATGACCATCCTGCACTTCGCGCCGCTGCGAAAGTTCCTGCATCAGGACCCGGAATACGCCCTGAAAATGCTCACCTCCTCCCACTCCACGCTGCACGCCCGCACCGTGGAAGTGAACACCCGCCTGCTCAAAGACGAAGTGCGCGCAGGCCATCTGAGCCCACCCATGAACATCCAGAGCTTGTCCTACTTCATGGTACGAATCGCCGAATCCTGCCTGTACAGCGACATCATTGGCGGCCGCGAACCCCGCGATGAAGAGCTTGAGGATGCCTGCACTGCCGTGCGCATATTGCTGGGCGGAAAGGTCTGAGCTCCTGATACCTCTGGAAACCTGGCCAGCCTGGGATTACTCTTTGCTGACATCCACAGGAAATCATCAGCAAGGAGTGCACCATGAACCACCGTAACACCCAACCGCGCCTCAACGTGCTGCAAGCCGGCCTGCTGCTACTCAGCCTGGCCCTGGCACCGTTAGCCCACAGCGAAAACCTCACCGAAGACGATGTCACTTCCTTCATCGCCAGCATGGAAGCCATGCAGCCCCTGATCGACAAGCATCAGGACTTCATCGAATCCATCGAAGATCCAGCCGACGATGAGCGGGAAGTGGATTTCGCCCGGATGATGTCTTCGATGGTGGACGAAGTGAAAGGGCACGAAATGTACGATGACCTGGACGACCTGGTCGATGACTTCGGATTCTCCAGCCCGGAAGCCTGGGCCCGCAAAGGCGACCGCATCGTCAGCGCCTGGTTTGCCATCGAAATGGAAGCCCAGCCCGACATGGCACCGGATATCGCGGAGATGGAGCGCGCCATTGCCGAGATGGAAAACAATCCCGACATGCCCGAAGCCGCCAAAGCCCAGATGCGCGAAATGATGGAACAGATGATGGTGACCGTCAAAAGCGCATCCAGTGCGGCGAAGCAAGTGAGCGATGCCGACAAACGTGCTGTCCGGCCCCACGTAGAACGACTCAAGGCTGTGATGGAGCAGGACGAGAGCGACTACGAATAACACGCTCCCCAAAAACAAAACCCCGGTACTGTCGCCAGCACCGGGGTTTCTTTTTGCTGCCTGAGCAGCGAGCGATCAGGCCGTCAGGTTGTAAACAAACACGATCGCCACGGCAATCGGCGTCACAAACCGGATCAGGTTGTACCACAGGCTGAACGCGCCACCCTGCAGGGCCAGGTCGCTCTTCAGCGATTCCTTGGCCACAAACCAGCCCACAAAAATGGCGGTCAGCAGGCCAGACAGTGGCAGCATGATGTTGGCGGTGAAGTAGTCCAGCAGGTCGAACACCGTCTTGCCTTCAAAGGCGGCAAACATGCCCAGCGGCGTCACATCAGACCAGACGTTCAGGGACAGAATGGAAACAATGCCCAGCGCCCAGCACAGCACGCCCACCAGAATAGCGCTGCCGGTGCGGGCCAGGCTGGTTTTCTCTTCAACCCACTCAACCACCGGCTCCAGCAGGGAAATGCCAGAGGTCCAGGCAGCAAACAGCAACAGAACGAAGAACAGGGTGCCGAACAGGCTGCCCATGGGCATGTTACCGAACGCCAGCGGCAGGGTCTGGAAGATCAGACCGGGGCCGGCACCGGCTTCCAGGCCGTTGGCAAACACCACCGGGAAAATGGCCAGGCCCGCCAGCAGTGCCACCACAGTATCCATGATCGCCACACTGACGGCGGTGCGGCCGATGGAGACATCACGGCCCAGGTAGGAACCGTAAGCCATCATGATGGCCATACCCAGGCTCAGTGTGAAGAAGGCGTGCCCCAGGGCAACCAGTACGCCTTTCACCGTGAGTGCCTCAAAATTCGGGGTGAACAGGAAACTAACCGCCTCGCCGAAATGGCCGGTCGTCGTCGCGTAGCCAACCACCAGCAACAGCAGCAGGAACAGCGCCGGCATCAGAATGGTAACCGCACGTTCCAGACCGCCTTTCAGGCCCCGGGAAACCACCAGCACCACCAGCGCCATGAACACCGTGTGCCAGGCCAGCAGCTGAATCGGGCTGCCCAGCAGTCCACCGAACAGCTCGCCCACAGATTCTGCAGTGCCGCCGGTGAAATCGCCCATCGCCGCGTGGCCAATGTAGGAGGCCGCCCAGCCACCGATGACCGAGTAGAAGGACAGAATGATAAACGCAGCCAGCATGCCGACAATGGCCGACACTCGCCAGGCCGGCGACGCCAGGTTGCGCTCCGCCACCAGCCGAAAACTGGTAATGGGGTTATGACGACCATTCCGGCCGATAAACACTTCCGCCATCATGATGGGAATACCGATGATGGCAATACAGAGCAGGTACACCAGAACGAAGGCACCACCGCCGTTCTCGCCGGTGACATAGGGGAACTTCCAGATATTACCGAGACCAACCGCGGAACCGGTGGCTGCCAGAATAAACGCGAACTTGGAAGACCAGAGTCCGCGAGCCCCGTTCCCGCTGTCTGCTGCGGAGTTGGACTGAGTCATGTGTTTGCTTCCTGTGCTTTTGGCTGAGGAAAATACGAATTGTCAGATCGCCCGGCACGACGTGCGGGCTGTTGGGGCGGGATTCTGCCAGCACTGGCGGCATGATGCCAGTGCTGAGGGGCGAGCGCCGGGAGAATTCATCATTCCCGACGCGGCCCGGGAAAGCTAATCAGCGGGTTTTACTGACAAATCTAGCAATCAGGTCTTTAAGGCCACCGGCCATCTGGCTCAAGGTGTCGCTGCTCTGTTTTGCCGCATCCGCCTGTTCATCACTCTGGTCAGCCAGGCTGGCAATATTCACCACCTGGCGATTGATTTCATCCGACACCTGGCTCTGCTCTTCAAACGCCGCGGACATAGTGATAAAACTCTCGGAGATGCGATCCACCGAGCTAACGATGGCATTAAGCGCATCGGCCGCGCCCTGCACCCGGTTCAGACCATCACTGGCAATCTTTTCACCGGCGCGCACGGCGTTCACGGTTTCATCCACCTGGGCACGGAAATCCTCAATCACCTCGTGTATGCGTACCGTCGACTGCCGGGTACGCTGCGCCAGCGAGCGCACTTCATCAGCCACCACCGCAAAGCCCCGGCCCTGTTCTCCGGCCCGGGCCGCCTCAATGGCAGCATTGAGGGCCAGGAGATTGGTCTGATCGGCGATTTCGCTGATCAGATCCGCCGCCTCGCCAATGCTGCGGGTGGATTCGCCCAACCGCCCCACCGAGTCACCAATGCTCTGAACCTGGTTTACCAGTT
The DNA here is from genome assembly GCF_000475315.1 of Marinobacter sp. EN3. NCBI lineage: Bacteria > Pseudomonadati > Pseudomonadota > Gammaproteobacteria > Pseudomonadales > Marinobacteraceae > Marinobacter > Marinobacter sp. EN3. Next base: position 313,331 of record NZ_AXCC01000063.1, on the reverse strand, counting down.
GCTGGATGGCGCCCAGTGCCTCACCACTACGGTCGCTACCCTCATGGGCCTGGCGGTTGGCTTGTTCCGCTTCCCTGGCGTTGTGATTAACGGATTCGGCCACTTCCTGGATGGAGACCGTCATTTCGTTGATGGCGGAGGCGGTCTGGTCCGTTTCGGCCCGTTGGCGGGCAATGGCAGAGGCACCTTCGCTGATGTAACCATGGGAGGCCCTGGCCTGCTCCAGAAGTTGCTCAGCCTGATCATCAATGCGGGCCAATGCGGTTCTGATTCGCGCCTCCTCACTCACCAGCAGTAAGGCCAGCCGCGACATCAGTCCACGCTCATCGCTGTAGGTGCGGGCGACGATAGGGTCCTGGAAACCATCCGGACGCAACGCCAGCAGGCCCTTGAGCCGGTTGGAAATGGAGGTAAACACCAAACCAAAACCCAGCAGGTGGCCAACCACTACCAGAAGCACGGCAAAAGCCGGAGAGTCGAATGCCAGTGCACCCAGGCTCAAACCCATGGACACCACAAAGGGCCAGCCTGAACGGGCCATGGATAGAGCCCGGTTGCGCCAATCGGAGCTCAACCGACCTTCGGAGATCTTTTTGTACAGACTTTCAGCGCGGGCAATCTGATCCCGTGAAGCCCGCACACGAACCGATTCATAGCCCACCATCTGGCCATTTTCCCAAATTGGCGTAGCGTAGGCGCTCACCCAGTAATGGTCACCGGACTTGGCCCGGTTCTTCACAACCCCCATCCAGGCCTTGCCGGCTTTCAGGTATTCCCACATGTCAGCAAAAACCGCCGGGGGCATATCCGGGTGCCGGATAAGGTTATGGGCCTGACCGATCAGTTCGTCCCGGCTGTAACCGCTGATGGTGACGAAGTCATCATCACAGAAAGTAATCACCCCCTTGAGAGTGGTCGTACTGATCAACCGCATTCCTTCAGGGATGTGGATCTCGCGCTGAGTGACAGGCAGGTTCTTGCGCATGGGGAACTGTTCGTCCGTTGGCCCGATAAAATTTAACGGCGACAGCTTAGTTATAGATATATATCAATGAAATAGCGAATGGGTTACGCCGTGTCCTATTCGTGTAACGACAACAGGCCACGGCGCTTTAGAAAAAATTCAGGGAACTCAGGAGGATGCAGCCAGCTTTGCCCTGGGGTGATAGCGAGCATTCACCCACAGAGAGAACCCGATCACCACGCCACCAATGGCCAGGCGCAGCAGATCTGCATCACGATTCCAGATCAGCAGATTGACCAGCAAGCCAGCCGGCACCAGGGCATTGTTCATCACCGCCAGGGTGCCTGCATCGACCTTGCAGGCACCGCGATTCCACAGGTACAGCCCCAGACCGGACGCCGCCAGGCCCAGCCAGCCAAGAATGCCCCACTGCAACGGTGTTGAGGGCAACTTGTCCGGGTTACCAAAAATCAGGAACGAGGGTAGCGCGATCACCAGTGCGCCAAAGAAGAAATAACCGAAAGTGCGATACCCAGGCAGCGCCAGAGGGTAACGTTGCATCACGTGCTTGTAGCCGACCTGGCCGGCAGCGAAGGTAAAGTTGGCCACCTGCAGCAGCAGGAACCCGGTAATGAAATCCTCACTGAGGCCATCGTACCGGATGATGCCGGCACCGAGTGTGGCAATGGCCGCAGCCAGCAACGCCACCGGTGAAAACCGGCGGGCCAGGGCATCATCCACCAGAGTCACGTACAGAGGCGTAAAAATGGTGAACAGCAGGACTTCCGGTACCGTCAGGTAACTGAACGAGCGATACAGGCACAGATAGGTGATGCCGAACTGCAGCATACCAGTCACCAGGATGCCCAGCTTCATACCGGAGGGAACACCGCGCCAGCGGGTAAACGGCAGGAACACCAGGGCTGCCAGCAAGACCCGGCTCAATACCGCGAAGTCGCTGTCTACACGGCCAGCCAGGAACTCGCCGATCAGACTGAACGAAAAGGCCCAGAGTACGGTTACCAGAACCAGTAAGACCATCGATTGCACCACCCCTGTTGTATGCCGGGCGCCTACTTTACTGCTTTACGGTGGGTTTTGCAGCGGCGGCAGACGGGGAAACCCCTATAAGCACGAGTCCGCAGGCTGAGGTACCATGGCCGGTCCTGTACCAGTGCCACGCTACAATTCCGGAAAGACCAGAGCGCCATGGACGAAACCCATCAGCCACTACCCGAAGCCCGCCAGCCGCTGATTCAGCGCACGCTCGCCGAGTGGAAAACACTGGCCATTCTGGGCGGCCCAATTCTGATTGCCCAGGTGGCACAGATGGCCAATGGTGTGATCGATACCGTGATGGCCGGCCACGCCAGTGCCGAAGATCTCGCGGCCGTGGGTATCGGCAGCAGCCTGTGGATGCCGCTTTTCCTGTTTTTTATGGGCATGCTCGGCGCCTTGCAACCGATCATTTCCGGCTACAACGGCGCTCGGACAACCCATAAGATCATGCCCGCAACCTGGCAGGGCCTCTACATTGCGGCGGGCGGCACCGTAGTGATGGCGCTGCTGCTGACCAATGTCCATCCCGTCCTGGCCCTGCTGAGACTCGACCCGCACACCGCCGGCATCACCCAGGGTTATCTGGACGCCTTTGCCTGGGGCATACCCGCCCTGTTGCTGATTAACGCCCTCCGGGGCCTGACCGACGGCCTGGGACATACCCGGGTGATCATGGCGTTTTCCGTGCTCAGCACCCTGATCAACCTGCCACTGAACTATATATTCATCTACGGCAAACTCGGGCTGCCCGCCATGGGCGGTGTCGGCTGTGGCTGGGCCACGTCCATCTCCAATGGTGTCGCCGCCATCGCCATGCTGATCTATCTGAACCGCAGCGCGACCTTCCGTCAGTTCCATCTGGTTGCCGATTGGGTAAAACCGGACTGGGCTGGCATTCAGTACATCCTGCGCATTGGCGTCCCCATCGGCTTCACCATCTTCGTCGAAGCAAGCATGTTTGCCGTGATCGCCTTGTTCCTGGCACCGCTGGGGCCAGTGGTGGTCGCCGGGCATCAGATTGCCCTGAATGTGGTGTCGCTGCTGTTCATGCTGCCGCTGAGCATCGGCATGGCGCTGACCCTGCGGGTGAGCTTTCTGGTGGGTGCGCGGGCCCCGGATTCCGCCCGGCTAATCTCCCGCAGTTCGCTGATTCTGGCCTCAGCCATCGCGCTGCTGTTCGCCACCCTGCTGTTCGTGTTCTCCGGCGCCATTGCCAGCCTGTATTCCGGCGATGCCGAGGTTCAGGCGGTCACCATTCGGCTGCTCACCTTCGCCGCCATGTTCCAGATTGCCGATGTTATCCAGGTAACCTGCATCAGCGCCCTGCGTGGCTACAAGGACACCCGCATTCCCATGTTCATCATGCTGTTTTCGTTCTGGGGGGTGGGCCTGCCGCTGGGGTATGTACTGACATTTACCGACTGGCTGTGGCCGGCGCTGGGCGCTGCAGGCTTCTGGGTAGGACTAACCGCCGGACTGACCTCCGCCAGCCTGTTACTCGGCTGGCGCCTGTTTCGTTTTCAGCCACCAACACCCGTTGATGAAGATACTCAGCCTGCAGCCGTGGGGACCGGCTCCGGCATGAGCTGACCGATCTCCTCAGCGTAGACAATCCGGTCGCGCCCGGTTTCCTTGGCGGTGTACAGGGCATTATCGGCCCGGGCCAGCCAGCTATCCACACTCTCGCCATGGCCCAGCAGGGCCACACCAAATGAGGCGGTTACCGGCCCACCGGGGTGTTTCATGTATTTGCGCAATACCTGCTGAAGATTGTTCATCACCGCACGCAGATTCACGCCATCAACACCTGGTAGCAGTAATACAAATTCCTCACCACCGTATCGGAACAGCTGATCGGAACGGCGGGTATTGCTCTCCAGCAGGGCCACCAGCTCGGTGAGCACATCGTCACCTACACCATGGCCATACTCATCGTTGATCTTCTTGAAGTGGTCGATATCCAGCAACACCAGAGCGTAGGGCAGGCCGGAACGCTCGGCATTCGCAGCGGCCACATCCAGCTCTTCATCCATGGAACGGCGGTTCTTTACGCCGGTCAGCGGGTCGATGGTGGCCAGTTGCTCCAGGCGCCGACGCTGGCTATGGTTGCGGTGGGCAAAAACATAGGCGCAGACACTGACCACCACTGCGGTAGAGGAGAATGACCACATCTGCTCCTGGCTGCTGAAGGCCAGCCCAACCACCATCATCGCCAGGATAGCGGACAGGTTAATACCCACCGCAATTCTCGGGCCGACCAAGAAGAAGGTGGTTACCAGGCAGGGATACAACCAGAACAACCCCGGGTCACCCACAATGCTGCCAACCACCACAGCACCGTAGGATGAAATAATCGCCATGACCAGGCCCGTCCTGCGGGTATCCCCCGTTAACCAGGCGTAAGCCATACTCGTCGCAATACCGCCCAGAATCGCGCTATCCACCACGCCCGCCAGCAGGTTGCCCTGCATAAACCGCAGCACCGCAAACGGCGTGATGCCCACCAGCCCGCTGATGCCCAGCAAGGTAATGATGGATAAACGAAAATCGTTTTTCGGACGGTGAAACATGCTGCCCTGGATCCGACAAAAGTATTATTTAGCATCCAAGAGTAGCCCAAGCTTTTCAAACGGTCGTTCCAGGGCAACGATTCTTAACAAATCTACCACCAAAGGCGACATAATGTGACCTGCATCACGCTTTGCTTTTCTCTAATATTCCAATGTAATCCACTTTATAATCGTCCAGGCAACGATCATTAGCTTCAAACCTATTGGCCAGTCATACTATCGCGCACCGGCTGCAGATTCAGGAACATTGTGTCTAACTCACTGATAAGAATAGCCCCCGGGGCACTCACCATAGGCAAGCCACTGCCCTGGGATGTTTTCGACTCAGAAGGCAATATTCTTCTGCGTCAGGGCTATGTGATTCAGACCAACAGCCAGCTCGAGCAGCTGTTTGAAAGAGGGCGCTTCAAGCCCCGAAAGATCGAGCGGCCGAAAGAGGAAGCGTTTGAAGACCTGCGCCAACGGAATCCGTTTGCGGAATACGGTGACCTGCTGACCACGCTGGAAACCACGCTCAAGGCCATTACCTCAGAAGACCCCACCGCCCAGAAGCGCCTGCTGGGCCTGTGCCGGATGCTGGATAAAACCTGCCAGGAAGCTCCCGACGCCAGCCTGGCGCTGGTGCACCTGTACTCCATCGGCCCCACCATCCATGAACAGATCCTGTTCTACGGCATCCTGTGCCATTTCATCGCCCGCCAGTTCGGGCTGGAGGAAAAGCGAGCCACCGTGTTGACCGCTGCCGCGCTCACCGCCAACCTTGCGCTGGTGCCAGTGGCCGACCAGCTCAACGCCTCCAACAAGGTGCTCACGGACGACCAGCGCGCGGTGATTCGCAAACACCCCCTGCGCAGTATCGACGCGCTGAAGTCTGCCGGCATCAGCAACAAGCTGCTACTCCGGATTATTGCCCAGCACCACGAGCAGGCGGATGGTTCAGGTTATCCGGAGGGCCTCAGTGGCGGGGAAATCCTGCCAGAAGCGGAAATTCTGGCGCTGTCTGAACGCTATGTGGCGATGATTACCAAACGGGCCTATCGCAACCGGATGAACATCACCGAGGCCCGCAAACTCATCGCCACCCTGGCAGATGGCAAGTTCCGGCCGGCCATTCCGCGTTCATTGCTGCTGGTACTGGGCGATCATCCCCCGGGCATGCTGGTCCGGCTGGTCAACAACGAGGTGGGGGTGGTTACACGCCGGGCGGATCGAACCCGGGGACCTTTCGTGAAGGCGATATTCGGCCCCCGAGGCAACCGCTACAGCGGCACCGTTGAGCGCGATACCAGCCTGCTGGAATACAACGTGCGCGCGCCGGAGGAGCCCGAGATCATGCCATCCATGGATTTCAGCATGCTCTGGGGGTTCCGCTCCTGAATCAGATCAGCCCCAATGCCCGGGCATGATGGTTCAGGTGGTCATCAATAAACGAGGCGATAAAGAAGTAGCTGTGGTCATAGCCCCGATGCATACGCAGGTTCAGGTGATGGTGGAATTTCTCGCACACATCGGCCAGGGCATCCGGGTTCAGCTGGCTGTCCAGAAACTCATCGGCGGTTCCCTGGTCCACCAGTAGCGGCAACCGTTCCTTCGCGGTCGGAATCAGCATGGTGGCATCCCAGGCTTCCCACGCCGACTGATCGTCACCCAGGTATCCGGTAAACGCCTTCTGGCCCCAGGGGCAGGCCATGGGGTTGGCAATTGGAGCAAAGGCCGATACCGACTTGTAATACCCGGGGTTCTTCAAAGCCGCAATCAGGGCCCCGTGCCCACCCATGGAATGGCCACTGACCGAACGTTCGCCGTTCAACGGCAGCTCGTTTTCCACCAGCTGCGGTAGCTCCTTGACCACATAATCATACATCCGGTAGTGCGGCGCCCAGGGCTGCTGGGTCGCGTTCACATAGAAGCCGGCTCCGGAGCCGAAATCATAGCTGTCATCCTCGCCGGGCAAATTCACCCCTCGGGGGCTGGTATCCGGGCAGACAATGGCCAGGCCCAGTTTTGACGCCAGCTTCTGGGCACCGGCTTTCTGCATGAAGTTCTGGTCAGTACAGGTGAGGCCCGACAACCAGTACAGCACCGGCACGTCTTTGGCCTGAGCACCCAGCGCCGCAGGAGGAAGAAACACCGCAAATTCCATATCGCACTCCAGGGTGGCGGAGGTATGGCGATAGCGGCGGTGTTCGCCATCGAAACAGACGTTGGTGGATAACAGTTCCATAGATTCCCCCGGAGTTAAAGATTTGGTTAGTGATCAGTCCTCAGCACCAGCATAGCTGGGTTTATCGACACTGAAACCGGACTTGGCAAATTCCGCCAGAATGGCAGTACGCGTTACGATACCAACCAGTTTGCCATGATCAACAACCGGGTACACTTTCGGCTTGCCGGCCCCCAGATTCTGGGCCAGATCCACCACCGACATGTCCGGTGATACCGTCATCGGCTGCCGGAACATCACGTCATCCACAAGGGGATCGCCTTCATGGTGGTAATTGCTGACCAGTAGCGAGTGTATACAGTCCTGTTCCGAGACAAAGCCCAGCACATGGCGATGGTCATCCACCACTGGCAAACCGGTGACGTGATTGGCCAGCAGGGCTTTTACCACCTTGGTGACCGGCGTACCACAGCGTATCGGTTCAATGTGGTTCCACATCACTTCAGATATTTTCAATGAGCGCATCGACAACTTCCTTTCAGACATAATAACTGTGCCCGATTGAGCACTTCCATACCCTAAACATAGGCAAAGCACACAGAAATGAAAAACCGGCGTTATGAAAACGGTTTACATCGGATAATTGTCGACTAAACTCAATGGGTTATGCCCTTTCAGGGCTCAATAATCCTGATTCATCCGTGGTAAACAGTGGGAGAACCCATGGAAGCCATTTCCAATTTTGTAAGTGAAATCAACGGACTGGTATGGGGCCCTCCCATGCTGGTGATGATTCTGGGCGTCGGCCTGTTTCTGAGTATTGGCCTGAAACTGATGCCGATCATGAAACTGGGGGCCGGTTTCCGCCTGATGTGGAGCGGCCGGGCCCGCGGTGACGAGGATGACGGCGATATTCCCCCGTTCCAGGCCCTGATGACCGCACTGTCTGCCACCGTGGGTACCGGTAACATTGCCGGTGTTGCCACCGCAGTCTTCCTAGGCGGCCCCGGTGCGCTGTTCTGGATGTGGCTCACAGCCCTGGTGGGCATGGCCACCAAATATTCAGAAGCCGTTCTGGCGGTTCGCTTCCGGGAAGTGGACGAGCGCGGCAACCACGTGGGCGGCCCCATGTATTACATCCGTAACGGCCTCGGCAGCAAGTGGGCCTGGCTAGGCATCCTGTTTGCGGTGTTTGCCTCGGTGGCCGCCTTTGGCATCGGTAACACGGTTCAGGCCAACTCCGTCGCCGATGTGCTGGAAACCAATTTTGGCCTGCCCCACTGGGTAACCGGTGTGATCCTGATGGTACTGGTGGGCATGGTACTGATTGGCGGTATCAAGCGTATCGGCCAGGTAGCCAGTGCGCTGGTGCCGTTTATGGCTGTGTCCTATGTGCTGATTGGCCTGATCGTACTGGCCATTAACGCCAACCAGATTCCGGAAGCCATCAGCATGGTATTCAGCTATGCCTTCAGCCCGGCTGCAGCCGAGGGCGGGTTTGCCGGTGCTGCGGTCTGGGCAGCCATCCGCTTTGGTGTGGCCCGGGGCATCTTCTCTAACGAAGCAGGTCTCGGCTCTGCCCCCATCGCCCACGCGGCAGCGCAAACCAAGAACCCGGTCAAGCAGGGCATGGTGGCCATGCTGGGCACCTTCATCGACACCATCATTGTCTGTTCCATCACCGGCCTGGTCATCATCACCTCCGGTGCCTGGACGTCCGGCGAAACCGGGGCGGCACTGACTTCCCTGGCCTTTGAAACCGGCCTGCCGGGCTTTGGTAACTACGTGGTGGCGATTGCCCTGGCGATCTTCGCGTTCACCACCATCATTGGCTGGTCTTTCTACGGCGAGCGCTGTATTGAATTCCTGTTCGGTGTGAAGGCCATTCTGCCTTACCGGGTACTGTGGATTGTGGCCATTCCGGTGGGCGCCACCATCAACCTGGGCTTTATCTGGCTGGTGGCCGACACCCTGAACGCCATGATGGCACTGCCCAACCTGATCGCCCTGCTGCTGTTGAGCCCGGTGGTGTTCAAACTGACCCGGGAGCATTTCGACAAGCAGAAAGCCCTGGGCGTGAAGTAACACCCTGTCTATGCAAGCTGCTCATAAGGATGTGAGCAAACCGTTGGATGCGCCAGATCAAGTCGCCCTTGTAACTGGCGCATCCAACACCACAGTTACTCGTATACACTGATCAGACAACAACGGCGGGCAACGCCGGCGCAATACACGAATTTGCCAACAACCGTGTCGAAGGAGAGTAAGTATGAGTCTGCGTCTTGGAGATACTGCACCGGATTTTGAACAGGATTCCACCGAGGGCCGCATTCGCTTTCACGAGTGGCTGGGCAATAGCTGGGGCGTGCTGTTTTCCCACCCGGCCGACTTCACCCCGGTGTGCACCACCGAGCTGGGCCTGACTGCCAAGCTCAAAGACGAATTTGCCAAACGTAACGTCAAGGCCATTGCCCTGAGTGTCGACCCGGTCGATTCTCACCACGACTGGATCAAAGACATCAACGAGACCCAGGGCTGCACGGTCAACTTTCCAATCATTGCAGACCACGACCGCCAGGTGTCCGAGAAGTACGACATGATCCACCCGAACTCCAACGACAGCCTGACCGTGCGTTCGTTGTTCATCATCGACCCGAACAAGAAGGTTCGACTGATCATCACCTACCCGGCATCCACAGGTCGGAACTTCAATGAAGTGCTGCGGGTAATCGATTCCCTGCAACTGACCGACGAACACCGCGTGGCCACACCCGGCAACTGGGAGAGTGGCAGTGATGTGGTGATTGTGCCGTCCCTGCAGGATGAAGATGAGATCAAAAAGCGCTTCCCGAAAGGCTACAAAGCCGTGAAGTCCTACCTGCGGATGACACCAGACCCACGTGCTAACTGGAGTGGTGACTGATCCACCGCCACAAACAAAAAGGGCAGCCAAATGGCTGCCCTTTTTTATGCTTGACAGCACCTGAAGGCACTCCGTTCCGATCAGAACGCCGGAACAACCGCACCCTCATACTTCTCCTTGATAAAGTCTTTCACCGCATCGGATTTCAAGGCATTGGCCAGCTTCTGCATGGCTTCGCTGTCCTTGTTGTCCGGACGGGCGACCAGGATGTTCACGTACGGAGACTCGGAGCCTTCGATCACCAGAGCATCTTCAGACGGGTTCAGGCCCGCTTCCAGCGCGTAGTTAGTGTTGATCAGCGCCAGGTCCACCTGGTTCAGGATACGCGGCAGGGTCGCCGCTTCCAGTTCCTTGAAGTCCAGGTCTTTGGGGTTGTCGGCAATATCACGCGGGGTCGCAGTGATCTTGCTTTCGTCCTTCAGGGTAATCAGGCCCGCTTTCTGCAGCAACAGCAGAGCACGGCCACCGTTGGTGGGGTCGTTGGGGATGGCCACAACCGCACCTTCTTTCAGCTCGTCCAGAGACTCGATCTTGCTGGAGTAGGCGCCGAACGGCTCCACGTGAACGCCGGTCACAGTCACCAGGTTGGTGCCACGGCCATCGTTGAACTCATCCAGGTACGGCTGGTGCTGGAAGAAGTTGGCATCCATACGCTTCTGATCAACCTGGATGTTGGGCTGCACGTAGTCGGTGAACACCTTCACATCCAGCTCCACACCCTGTTCCGCCAGGGCCGGCTTCACGAATTCCAGCAGCTCGGCGTGGGGTACCGGAGTCGCGGCTACGGACAGTTGTTCTGCCGAAGCAGCGGTCGAGAAGGTTGCAACAGCGGCCAGAGCCACCAGAGTTTTCTTCAGGTTCATAACAAATCTCCTGCGTTAATTATTTACGGCTGAAATACAGAACCAGGCGATCGCCCGCCATCTGCAACACCTGCACAAAGATCACCAGCAGGGCCACAGTAATCACCATCACGTCGGTCTGGAACCGCTGGTAACCGAACCGGATCGCCAGGTCGCCAAGGCCGCCGCCACCAATAACGCCAGACATGGCTGCGTAAGACACCAGAGTAATGGCCGTTACCGTAATGCCCGCGATAATGCCGGGAAGTGCCTCCGGCAGCAAGGCACCAAAGATGATCTGTCGAACATTCGCACCCATGGCCTGGGTTGCTTCAATAATGCCCCGGTCCACCTCCCGCAAGGAGGTTTCCACCAGGCGGGCAAAGAACGGAGCACCACCGGCCACCAACGGGGGAATCGCGCCGGCCACTCCCAGGGAGGTGCCGATCAGCATTACCGTGAACGGGATCATCACAATCAGCAGGATGATGAAGGGCACAGAGCGCAGCACATTCACAATAAACGACAGGATGGCGTAGGCCACCGGCTGTTCCAGTAACTGTCGCTTGCCGGTCAGGAACAACAGCACTCCTATGGGCAAGCCAATCAATACGCTGAACAACAGCGACATGCCCACCATCACCAGGGTATCCCAGCTGGCCCAGCCAATTTCGGCCCAGTCCACGTTCCCCATAAGGCTTTCCATCAAGGCTTCCATCAGCGCACCACCTCCACATGAACTTCAGCGGCTTCCAGCGCTTTCATGGCAACCTCCAGATCGCCGCCCACCAACGACAGGGTCAACTGGCCGTAGGGCGTGTCCTTGATGTGATCAATCCTGCCCGAGAGAATACTGAAATCCACACCGGATTCCCGGGCAACACTGCCCAGCAACGGTTTGTAAGTGGATTCCCCCTTGAATGTCAGGCGCAGAATACGACCCTCGGCTTTCTGCAGATCTTCCTGCAGCTCATCGCGATCCACATTTTCGCTTTCGAACACAAAATCCCGGGTGGTCGGGTGCTGGGGGTGCAGAAAGACTTCACTGACTGGCCCCATTTCCACCACACGGCCGGCGTCCATCACCGCCACCCGGTCACAGACACGGCGCACCACATCCATCTCGTGGGTAATCAGCACGATGGTCAGGCCCAGTTCCTTGTTGATGTCCGCCAGCAGCTTTAGCACCGACTGGGTGGTTTGTGGATCCAGGGCGCTGGTGGCTTCATCGCACAGCAAAATAGTCGGTCGGCAGGCCAGGGCGCGGGCAATGCCTACCCGCTGTTTCTGCCCGCCAGACAACTGGGACGGATATTTGTTGGCATGATCGCTCAGGCTCACCCTTGCCAGCAGCTCATCCACCCGACTGCGAATTTCAGCCTTGGAATAAATGCCCGCCAGTTTCATCGGGAAGGCAATATTGTCAGCCACCGTCTTGGACGACAGCAGATTGAAATGCTGGAAAATCATGCCCACTTTGCGTCGGAACGCCCGCAACTCTGCGGCGCTGTAGCGGGTGATGTCCTCGTCGTCGATCAGGATGCGACCGCCGGTGGAGGGTTCCAGTTTGTTGATCAGTCGGACAAGGGTCGATTTGCCCGCGCCGGAGTGGCCGACGATGCCGAACACCTCACCGGTCTCGATGGTCATACTGGTGGGATGCAGCGCGGGGATCGCCCGGCCAGCCACCTGGTACGACTTTTCTACCTGGTCAAATACAATCACGATCAGTGCCTTGCAGATGCGTCGTTAAAACCGGCGATTATAGCCTATTCAGGGGGCAAACCCGAATCCCGCCCGGTGGCCGGCAGGTGGGTAGTTGCCCTTACACCAAAAGGTACCTGACAGACCCGTCCCGGCTCAGCTAAACTCGTATCCACAAAGAACATTAACAACTGTCCACCATTCCGAGGCGCGCCCCTTCCGTGACTACTCCGTCCGAAACTTCGCCCTCAAGGATGAACTCAACCCAGGCATGGGTTTCCTACCTGAGCAAGGTAGAGTTGCCGGTTTTGGCCAACACCCTCCGGCAGATCAACGAACTGACAGACAGCCGCAACAGTACCGTCAATGAGTTGGCAAACGTGATTCTCAATGATGCCCAGCTCACCTCCCAGGTGCTCCGGTTATCCAACACGGTGTTTTACAACCAGACCCGCACCCAGGTCAGCACGGTCAGCCGGGCCATCACGCTGATCGGCTTTGATGCCGTGAAGTCCATGGCGATTTCGTCTCTGATTGTCGATTCCCTGCTTAAACGCAATGATCGCCCCCACCTGCTGCGATGCCTGGCCAGGGCGATTCACGCCGCGGTACAGGCCCGGTGTCTGATGCCCAAACGCACCGAGCACGCCCTGGAAGAAGTCTTTATCGGCGCGTTGCTGATGAACATTGGGGAACTGGCTTTCTGGTCCTGCGAAACCGAGCAGGCCAGCGAACTTGAAGAGCGCCTGCGGCTGGAAGAGCCCCCGGTCGAAGCCCAGAAAGCGGTGCTGCAAACCACCTTTACCGAAATAACCCGCGGGCTGGTGGATGCCTGGTCGCTGGGACCGTTCATCAAGGAAGTGGTAGCGCCGGGAAAAGCCAACTCCATGGCCAGCAGCCTGGTCCGCAACAGCGTCGAAATGGCCCGGGTGTCCGAGAACGGCTGGAGCGGGGCCGAGATGGACAAGGTGCTCGAGAAGCTCTCTGACGACATCGGTGAAACCCCCGCCGCCATCCGTGATCAACTCAAGGTAAACGCCCAGGAAGCCAGCAAAGTGGCGGTTTCTCTGGGCATCCCGCAAGTGACCGCTCTGCTGCCGGGCAACCAGGAGTCAGTCCCCGATGCCCCGGCCATGGACTCCGATCTGCAACTGCAGATTCTGCGGGAGCTAACCCAGACCCTGGCGGAAAAACCGGACATCAATGAGGTCTGCCAGTTGGTGATTGAGGGGATTCACCGGGCCATCGGCATGCAGCGCGTAGCCCTGTTGATGACCGACCGCTCCGGCGAATTACTGGTACCGCGCAAGGTAGGTGGCCGCGGCACCGAAGAGTGGCGCGAGCACTTTGTCATAAAGAAAGACGGCACCGGGCCCCTTGGGCCGCTGTTGCCTCATGGCACCTGCGCCGTCTATGAGCCTCGAAAGCAGACCGAGGGCGTACCCTACGACCGCTGGCTGGGGAAAGTTCCGGCGCTGGCAGGCTCGCTGAAAGCCAAGGGCCGATTGGTAGGCTTGTTCTACGCTGATAATGCGGCCGCAGGCTATGTGCCATCGGAACAGCAATTGGCGGCGTTTGGCCACTTCATCCAGAACGCCCAGTTGTGCCTGACCCTGATGTCAGCACGAGGCTGATTCCGGGGTTTACTGGAAAAATACAAAGCATCAACCATACTTCTTTTTCACAGGGAGCTCACCAAATCCGTTCTAGGCATGGAGCATCAGACTGTGGAAATGGAAACCGCCACAATGCGCCCCTCCCCGGCCGATGCCGTGGTGTTGCTGCGACCAGACGGGGTCGTGGAAGACTGGAACAGCGCTGCGGAGATCCTGCTGGGGTTCACGCGGGAAGAAGCGGTGCAGCAGCCGCTTGCCGATCTTATCGAGCTTACGGATTCAGAACACCGGGCGCTTACCCTGGATTTTGGTGACTGTGGACGCAGCCTGTCCACGCAGGGCCTGTGCCGGTCTAAAAAAGGCCAGTCCTTTCCCGTCGAGGTCGTTTGCAGCCCGGTCGATGTTCAGGGCGACAGCCTGGTGGTTACCCTGATCCGGGATGTTTCAGAACTCAAGCGGGCCGAGCAGAAATTCCGGGGCTTACTGGAATCGGCGCCGGATGCCATCGTCATTGTCAAACAGGGCGGCCGCATAGTGCTGGTGAACTCGCAGGCGGAATCCCTGTTTGGCTACCACCGGGACGAGATGATCGGCCAGAACGTCGAAATCCTCATGCCCGAACGTTACCGGGGCCAGCATATTGGTCATCGGGATGGCTTTTTTAAAGATCCCCGCGTTCGACCTATGGGCATGGGCCTTGAGCTGTTTGGTCTCAGAAAGGGTGGCATCGAATTCCCCATTGAAATCAGTCTCAGTCCGCTGGAAACCGAAGAGGGCATACTGGTGTCCAGTGCGATTCGCGACATCACCGAGCGTAAGCGCTTCGAGCGCGCCCTCCAGGATAAAAACCAGGAACTTGCCACCGCCAACAAAGCCAAGGACCAATTCCTGGCCAGCATGAGCCACGAACTACGAACCCCGCTCAATGCCATCATCGGCTTTACCGGCACCTTGCTGATGGGCCTACCCGGACCACTGAACGACGACCAGAAAAAGCAGCTCGGTACCGTGCGCTCCAGTGCACAACACTTGTTATCCCTTATTAACGACTTGCTGGACCTTGCGAAAATCGACGCGGGCAAACTCGAACTGAAGCCAGAGAACATCAATCTGAACCAGTTGCTCGAAGAAATACACGGTACCTTCAGCCTGCAGGCTCGGGAAAAGGCTCTCGAGCTTGGTCTGCAACTACCCGATCAGCCCGTCAACCTGGAAACGGACCGACGCGCTCTGAGCCAGATCGTCATGAACCTGATCAGTAACGGCCTGAAGTTTACCCACGAGGGCGGCGTCTATGTCACCCTGGTGCGCCCGAACCCCCAATCGGTGCATGTTTGCGTCCGGGATACCGGCCCGGGTATTGATACCTCGGCTCAGGAAAACCTGTTTCAGCCCTTTTCACGCGGGGTGCTGTCATCAAGGCGCACGGAAGGCACTGGCCTGGGCCTGTACCTGAGTCAGAAGCTGGCCAACCAGTTGGGCGGCAACATCCAACTTCAACGTTCCGATGCCAGCGGTTCGGAATTCCTTCTGAGCCTGCCGGGTGGATGACCATGAAAGCCACCGTGCTGCTCGTGGAGGATGATATGGCCAGCCTGGAACTGGCCGCTTACCTGCTGGAGCATCAGGGCTATCGGATCCATCGGGCCGAGGATGGTCGCCAGGGCCTGGACATTGCGCGACGCCTGGTCGATCAGCTGGATCTGATTCTGAGCGATATTCAGATGCCCAACATGGATGGCTATGAACTGCTCCGGGAACTGCGCGGGAACCCGGCTATGGCGGGCATTCCAGTCGTTGCCATTACAGCGTTTTCCATGCGCGGAGACGAGCAGGCCATCCTGAATGCGGGATTTGACGGCTATATTTCAAAACCCATTGATCCAGAACGTTTTACCACTCAGGTAGGCCAGTGGTTATCGGCTGAACCACGGTCTTAACTTGCCAGCGTAAGGAGAGCGGTAACATGGCAAGGATACTTATTGTTGATGATCATGAACCCAACCGGGAGCTGGTTGCTTCCCTGGCGGGCTATCTGGGCCACGAGATTCTGGAAGCACCGGACGGCGAAAAAGCCCTGGCCGTCGTCCGGCGACACCGCCCGGACCTGGTGATCTGCGATCTGTTGATGCCAGTGATGGATGGCTATGAATTTGTGCGTCAGGTACGACAGGATCCGCGCATTGCCGACACCGAAATCATGTTCTACACCGCCAACTATCGTGAAGATGAGGCACGCACACTGGCCAGCCAGTTGGGAGTTCACCGAATCATCTTCAAACCCTGTGTTCCCGAGGACGTGCTCGAAGCCATAGAAAGCGCACTTCGCCCGATAGATTCTCCGCCAGAGCCCACTCAGGCGGTGGATGAAAACCGCTTCGACGCCGAGCATACCCGAGTCCTGACCGACACCCTGTCCCGCAAAAGCGATGAACTGGAAAAGGCGAATCGACGGCTCGCCGCCCTCACCGAAATCAATCTTCAGCTTTCGGGAATGCGCGATGCCGGTCGTATGCTGGAGACGATCTGTCGCGATGCCCGCGCCCTGGTAGGCGCCAGCTATGGCATTCTGTGTGTCAACGAGAGCCACAACGGCGACCAGCAGATTCGGCTTTTCCTCAGTGGCTTCAGTCCCGAACTGAAACAACAACTCGCCTGCCCGGGAATCAATGACGGGGTTCCCGGTGCCGTGTTGCGGGACAGACTCTCGAAAAGACTCCATGCCGGGGGCCATCAGGCGCTGAAAATCGGTCTGCCAGAAGGCTATCCACCCGTTCAATCCTGCGTGGTTTCGCCCATCATGTCGGCGACGGAGGTTTACGGCTGGGTCTGCCTGATCAATCGCCTGGACGACGAGCCATTCAGTGAGGAAGACGAATGGCTCTGCAGCTCTCACGCAGCCATGGCTGGCCGGGTTTATGAGAACCGCAGCCTGTATCTGCAACTGGAGAGCCGGGCCCGCAAGCTGCAACTGTATGACCGGGCAATCGAAGAAAGCAGCAACGGCATTGTGATCTGTCTGGCCGATAAAACACGGGATAACCCGGTCATCTACGCCAACCGCGCCTTCAGCATCATGACCGGTTACAGCCACGACGAGATCATCGGTCTGAGCCCCCGCTTCCTGCTGGCCAACGATCTGGCCCAGCCGGGACTGGAAAGGCTGCGCAACTGCATGCGCCATGGCGGCTCTGCCCGAGCCATCCTCAGAAACTACCGGAAAGACGGCAGTCTGTTCTGGAATGAAGTAGCGCTTGCCGCAGTCCATAACGAACACGGCGAGATTGCGCATTTCATCAGCGTTTTCAATGATGTGACAGATCGGAAACGGTATGAGGCGGCGCTGGAGTATCAGGCCAATCACGATGACCTGACCGGGCTGCCAAACCGTAACCTGCTTCGGGACCGGCTGGAACATGCCATTACCAAGGCGACACGCGAGCACACCAAGCTCGCCGTGCTGCTGCTGGATCTGGACCAGTTCAAACGCGTGAATGACGGTCTGGGCCACAAAATCGGCGATACCCTGATTCAACGGGTTGCCTCCCGAATGAGTCAGTGTGTTCGTGACAGCGACACGGTGGCCCGCCTCGGGGGCGATGAATTCATGATTCTCAGTACCGATATCCGCGATGAGCGGGCGGCGGCCACCCTTGCGCAGAAGCTGCTTCGGCAGTTCCGACAGAAGGTAGCCATTAACGGCCATGAAATCATCGCCTCCGCCAGCATCGGCATCGCCATGTTTCCGAAGGATGGCGATAACGGCGATGAATTATTCCGGAATGCCGATACCGCCATGTACCGGGCGAAGGACGTCGGCAGAAATGGCTTTCAGTTCTATTCTGCGGAGATGAATAACCGCATGCGGGAGCGGCTCTATCTGGAACAGTCGCTCCGCAATGCCATTGGCCTGCATCAACTGTCACTCTGGTATCAGCCGAAACTGGATCTTGCCAGTGGCTCGGTCAAAAGCGCAGAAGCCCTGATTCGATGGCGCCACCCCCAATTGGGCATGATTTCTCCCGGGGACTTTATTCCCATTGCCGAAGAAACCGGTTTAATACTGCCCATCGGCGCCTGGGTGATTGAAGAAGCCTCTCGCCAGCTCGCCAAATGGCGTGATCAGGAGAACCAGGACATTCGGGTTGCCATCAACATCTCGGCCTATCAACTCAGTCATGGCAAACTCACGGATCAGGTTATCCAGGCCCTGGACAGCCTGGGACTGGATCCGCAGTCACTGACCATTGAGGTGACCGAAACCGCCATCATGCCCCAGATGGACAAGGCCGTTTGCGAGCTTCAGTCACTCAGGGAAATGGGCATTCGCGTCGCTCTCGATGATTTCGGCACCGGCTACTCAAGCCTGACTTACCTGAAACGTTTTCCGATCGATATCCTGAAAATTGACCGGAGTTTCGTCTCCGACATCGCCGATGACGAGGAAAGCGGGGCCATCGTCAAAACCATCATCAACCTGGCCCACAACCTCAACATGACCGTGGTGGCGGAAGGTGTGGAAACAGAGGCGCAACTGGAATTTCTGAGGACAAACGGATGCGACGAGGTACAGGGTTACTATTTCTGCAAACCCCTGCCGTCGGAAGAGTGCCTCGAGTTCCTGCGCTGCCGGCGTTAGCAGGGCCGGAACTCAAAGCTGGTGGTTAATGAAGCGAGCGCATCTGCCTCGGATAGAGGGCCGCACTGACTTCCGGCTCTTCCAGCAGGTCTGCCAGTTCCCGATCCACGTCGGTTTCCTCGCCCTCATCCGGCAGCGGCTCGAACAGAGTGCTCAGCCAGGAAGCCACGGACGGCGCGTTGTCTCGATCGTAGTCGGTAGACAGCGCCTTGATCCGGCGGAAGCCGATAATGCGTTGGTGGCGCGGGTCGCGGATCTGCTCGAAACCCCGCCAGTAGATGCGATCACGGGTGTGAAGTTGGACGAACAGGGTATCGATGGGGCCATTATCGTCATCCCGGGCGTCGTCATCAGTCGACGCCTGCTCAGGCTCGGGCTGGCCTTCGGCCGGTTTGCGGCGGATGGTGGTCCAGGCCGGATAGAGCACCGCGACCGCGTCGGCCTCCACATGTTCCCTGGCTGCTCTCAGAATAAGCCCCCAGCGAGCCTTGTCGGCATCAGTCTCCAGTGAGTTGATGGGAAGGTCGTAGCTCTGATCACTGGACAGGACGATCGCCATCATGGGGGCGTCCAGTTCCCCCATGGCTTCAGCCTGCGCTACGGATACCAGATCGTCGATTGCCATCGATTGGTTCATAAGATGCTCGCCTCCTCGATGCCATCAGGGTGGTCAGGAACCGGTGTCCCTGACTAACAGCATAGCCTGTTCCACATGGAAAGATAAACGTGGAGTTGGTCACCGCGGATCACAACCCCCGGAGAAGGTTTTTTCTTCGACCTCAGAAAGCATCCTCAAGTCGCTCGTAGTTGCTGAACCACGGATTGGCCTCTTCCAGTTGAGCAGCAACCTGCAGCAGGCGGTCTTCACCACCGTGGGCCGCTCCGAACTGCACACCCACCGGCAGTCCGTCACGGGTCCAGTAAAGGGGTACCGACATCGCCGGCGTTCCCGTCAGGTTGGCCAGTTGGGTGAACGGTGTCCTGGCCAGGCTTTCCAGGGCCATCTGGTCTACCTGTCCACTTCTGTGCACCAACTTTCCGGCTTTCAGGCCCAGCATCAGCCGCGCCACCAGCTTCAGGTGAGCAGGTGTATCCATTTGTCCGATCCGGGCCGGTAACTGGCCAGTGGTGGGACACAGATAAAGATCAAAACGATCGAAATAGGCCCCGAGGGCCCGGGCGAAATCGTTCCACTGCTGGCGCAGGCGAACATAGTCTGGCAGCGGCATGGTGCGCCCGAGCATACCCAGCAGCCGGGTTTCCAGCTCAAAATCCCGATCGGTGGCGCCGAATTCGGTTTTCGCGCGTTCCACAAGCGCGGATACCTCACCGAAATACAACGCCAGGTAGCAGCGGGCCAGGGCGAGTCCATCAAACTCCGGGCGGGCATACTCTACATCGTGGCCCAGGGATTCCAGCAGGCGTGCCGTTTCTTCAACTGCGGCGACGCATTCCGGCGCCACCTCGGTGTCATAGGGTGACGAGGTAAATACGCCGATTTTGAGGCGGCCCGGTGACTGCTGCATCAGGTCCGCCCAGGGGGCCGATGGCTGTGGAATGGTAAACGGATCGCCACTGGCCGGACCGGACAGCACATCCAGCATCGCGGCGCTATCCCGGACCGTCCGGGAAACCACATGATCGGTAGAAGCTCCGGTCCAGGCCTCGCCAGCGTATGGGCCAACCGAAATCCGGCCCCGGGACGGTTTCAGCCCGAACAAGCCATTGTAGGCGGCCGGAATACGAATGGAGCCGCCGCCATCGTTGGCACCCGCCATGGGCACAATGCCAGCCGCGACCGCAGCACCAGAACCGCCGCTGGAGCCACCCGGCGTGCGCTCGGTATCCCAGGGGTTACGGCTGGGGCCCCACAACGCCGATTCGGTCACGGCCTTGAGGCCGAATTCCGGGGTTGCCGTGCGACCAAGAAAAACCAGCCCGGCCTCCCGGGCACGGCGCACAAACTGGGAATCCCGCGTAGCGACGTTCTTCAGCAGAGCCCGGCTGCCGAATGTACAGGGATGCCCGGCCTGCTCCTGTGCCAGATCCTTGAGCAACAAGGGCACCCCGGCGAAGGGGCCCTCTGCAGGGAAATCCTGATCCATGGCCTCCGCAAACTGGGGGTGGCAGATGGCATTCAGGCGCGGGTTCACGGCGCTGGCACGGTCGATAGCGGCCTCGGTCACTTCCCGGGAGGTGACTTCACCCCGGCGAATTAGATCGGCCAGCGCCGTGGCATCGTAACGGAGATATTCGGACGGTTTCATTGGCAACCCTGCTTGTTGTTCTTCGGCGAAAGTCCCCTGGACATTCCCGTTATAAACCGGAAACTCAGGAGCTTACGCCAATACCAGAGTGAGTTCCATGAGCCTGATCGTGTTTCCGGAAGCCCTGAGCACAAGCGTGATTGTGTTCCTGCTGATGGCTTCAGCGGTTACCTCCATGATCACCGCCACCTTGGGCGCCGGCGGCGGTGTCCTGCTGCTGGTACTGATGGCATCCTGGCTGCCACCGGCGGCGATCATTCCGGTGCACGGCATGATCCAGCTCGGTTCCAACAGTGGCCGGGCCATACTGACCCGGCATCATATCGACTGGAAGGTGATCGCCGCCTTCGCCCCGGGCGTGCTGGCAGGGGCCGGACTGGGTGCCTGGTTGCTGGTCGATCTGCCGGCTCATCTGTGGCAACTGAGCATTGCCCTGTTCGTGCTTTACCTGTGCTGGGGCCCCGGGTTGCCCAAGGCCTCTTTTGGCCCGTTCGGCGTGTTTATCGCTTCTGCCATTACCAGTTTCGTGAGTCTGTTCGTGGGCGCTACCGGCCCCCTGGTGGCGGCGTTTATCAAGCAGATTCACACCGACCGCTTCCGCACCGTCGCCACCTTTGGCACCGCCATGACCCTGCAGCACGCCCCCAAGGCCCTGGTATTCGGCGTGGCCGGTTTTGTGTTTTCGGAGTGGCTGCTCTTTATTCTGGCCATGATCGCCTGCGGCTTTGCCGGCACCTGGCTTGGATTACACCTGCTTAAATCCATCAATAACCGGTGGTTCCACACCGCCTTCAACCTGGTACTTACCTTGCTGGCGTTCCGCTTGCTCTGGCAGGCAGCGCGCTCTGCCGGCTGGCTTGGCTAAGGCCGGTCGCCTTCGTCCGGCAGTGCAATCGATACTACGCAGTTCCGGCCCCGTGATTTGGCGATGTAGCAGCCTTCATCAGCCCGTGCCATCACCTCTTTCGGGCCGTTGTCGTGGGCTGAAACCGGCGTCAGGCCAATGCAGACGGTGACGCCAAACTGGCGACCGTCGTGTTCGATCTTCAACGCCTGCACCTTTGCCCGGATGCTTTCAGCCAGGGTTTCGGCACGCGCCATACCACAGGCTGGCAACAGAATGGCGAACTCATCACCGCCAAGTCGGGCTACCGTATCCGACTGACGCACGGCCTGTTTGAACACCTCCGCCAGCCGCTTCAGCAGATCATCGCCAACCAGGTGACCACCTTCATCGTTGACTGGCTTGAAGTGGTCCAGGTCGATCATCATCAGTACCGCAGGCACCGGTTGCCCGGGCGCATCCGCCAGCGCCTTGAGCAATGAGGCGGTGAACGCCCGCCGATTCAGCAACTGGGTCAGTGCATCGTGGGTGGCCTCCCAGGATAATCGTTTTTCTTCCCGCCTGCGTTCACTGTCGTCCCTGAGTACAAACACCAGCCGTTCCTGCCACTCGCCCCGTCGCAGATGCAGCATGGTCAGATCGATGTCGTAGATCCGTCCAGCCAGGTTTTCGAGGGTCACGTAGCGGTTGTCGATTTCATCTCCGGCCAGAAAGGTTTCATACAGCAGTTCTTCATTGTCATGACGGATGGTGACGGATTCGAAGAAGTTATGGCCAACACAGTCATCGTCCAACGCCAGAAAACTGCAGGCAGCGCCATTGGCGTAGCGGATAGCGCCTTCGGTATCCACCATCAGCACCCCTTCCTGAAGCACATCGAGAATCGAATCCGCCCGTTGCTGTTCCTCACGAATGGCCCGTTCAAAGCGCATTTCCTGAGTCACATCCCGGACGGCGGTGATGGTACCAATGGCCTGGTCCGGCAGGTCGATCACCGAGGTAATGACATCCACCCAGACATGACCGGGCAGACGATGGGTTAGCAACCTCAGCCGGCTCCTGAAAAAACTGCGGCGCACCAGAACATTGCGCCATCCTTTCATGGCCTTTTCCCGATCCTCGCTGGCAACGGTTTCAACCAGGTAGCGATGGCGGAGCCAGTCCTCGGGGCGCCCCACAATATCCAGAAACGCCGGGTTCACGAACTCTATACGGCCCAGGATATCCGTGTGTACGATGCCGATAGGTGCATTACTGGTGAGGGACCGGAAGAAGGCCTCGCGTTCGGCCAGTGACCGGAAAATCTCATCCCGTTCCTGCCGCACCTGGTTGAAGACTTTGGCAACGTTGCGGATCTCCGACCCGCCCACCTCGGAAACAGGCTCCTCCCGCTCACCAGTGTGCCGCTGATATATCTGAACCCCGAGATTACGCAACGGCGCCAACAGCCGGTAAAAGATCCAGAAAGCCAGGGGCGCCAGTATTGATACTACCGCCAGCAACGCCCAGCTGAAGCCACCGGTCATCCTCAGTGCCGGAGCAAAGGCCTCACGCTCGGGCCAGACCGCGGCCACAAACCATGGTACCAGCGCCATTTGCGCATAGCCGGTTATGGTCCCGGTTTTCCGGCCCGGATGATCGTGGGATGTGCCCTCGAAACCGGACATCGCCTGCAGTAAAGAGGGGGACGATTTGCTTACGGGCACCATCACCTCTCCCGACAGACCATCAGCAAGCACGATGCCGTTTTGCGTTATCAGGCGCAGATAGCCGGTCTGGCCCACCCGGACACTGGCAAATTCACTCATGAAATTATCGCCCTGCAGCAGAATCAGCCCGCCGATCATGCCGATGAAACGCTGGTTTGCATCGAACAGGGGCGCAGCGATCATGACGCCGGGCTGCTCATCGATAGCCGTGTTGTAAGGAGCGCTGATAATGGGGGACATCCGGCTGACCAGATCGGTGAAGTACGGGCGCTGCGAGGCATTAAAGCCGGGTACGTAATACGCTGCCGGAGAGGCTGCCAGCAACCGACCCTCGGCGTCGAGAATAAAGGTGGCATCGAATAACTGGAGCAGGGCATCCTGATTACGCAGCAGGACCCGGGCCCGGTTTTCCAGCACGATCTCGGTGGAGGGAAAGCCTTTGGCCACCAATGTCAGCACATCCAGCCTTTCCGACAGTTTCAGATCCAGTTCCCGGGCAACCATTCCGGCAATGGTTTCCACCTGGTCATGGGCCATCTCCTCCAGCTCGGCCCGACTAAGCAACCAACCGATTGCCGCAATGACAACAGCGGATGCCGCCACAAAAACCACCACCAGGGCGACGGCACGGTTCACCAGGCTGCCGAACCATTTTCTGACCAAATTAATCACTCCCGCTGCTCAGGCTCTCAGGCTCTGGGCGCCCATCACGAACACCAGATAGTTGCAAACGTCACCGAAAGTCTAACAAAGGCGGGCGGATACGTCAGATCGAGACTTGAAATTCTACTGATAATCGTTATTATTTAGGTCTATTTTCGTCTCGCCGGGAATATCTGTATGGATTCCATTACTGCCACTTCCGCATCGCTGTTCGACCACGGGCCACTCGGCCAACTGGTCGAAATGGGCGGTCCAGTCATGATCGTTCTGATCGCCATAGCCGCCATTGGCGTGATCACGTTTTTCTACCTGATGTTGTTCGGAACCTTCTACGCCCCACGATTTACCCGGAAGTTGCGCTACCTGGTTCAGCAATGGCAGGCATCCCCGGCCCAGACTTCCCCGGAAAAGATCAGAGCCGACGCTGGCTTGCTCGGGCGCACCAATCCACTGATGCATCTGCTGGTCAACACCATGACAGCCAGCAAGTGCAATCCTAATATCAATGCTGTAAGGGAAACCGCCGTAAGGGATGCGCAAGCGGCGCTGGAACCTTTCGAGGCACCGCTAAAAATCATCGAAGTGATTGCCGCCCTGGCCCCCTTGCTGGGCCTTCTGGGTACCGTAATGGGCATGATGGAAGCATTCAGCGCGATGGCGGCGACCGATGGTCGCGCCAACGCCAGCCAGCTGTCCGGTGGTATCTATGAGGCGTTGACCACAACGGCCGCAGGCCTGGTAGTGGCCATTCCTTTTGCGGCGCTGGCGGCCTGGATTGAGTTCCGTCTGCGCCGGATCCACAAGACCATCAACAGTGCCCTTGTCAGCGTCTTCAACGTGTTGCCTGGCGACGAAACGGCCACAGCGGCAGACGTGGCCACACCGGCAGCCGAGCCCCGCCCTGAGAGGGCAGCAGAGGCGGACCGGAGTTATTCGGTCGGCGATAATCAGCGGCTGGCACATGCAGCTGGTTGACCCCCGGCCAAACCGCCCGATCCCCATCCGGATAACACCACTGATCGATGTGGTGTTCATCCTGTTGGTGTTCTTTATGCTAACCACCCGGTTGTTACCGTTAGATTATCTGGAACTGGCGAACAATACCGGCCAGCAGAGCAGTGCCACAGGCGACCCCCTGCCAGAGCTCAGGGTCAATGCCAATGGCACGGTACGCTGGAAGAAGAAAGACTTCGACCTGGCGCAGCTACTGTCGACGCTGAACGCTGAAGGGGTAAGCGAAGCCAATCTCGCCACTACGCCCGATACCAGCCTGGCCCATTTCACCCGGACCCTCAGTGCGCTGGATAACGCCGGCATTGAACCTCACTGGAAGCGTACAAACACGCCTGACTCATGACAGACCTGGTTCCACCTCCATCAACCTCCGGCAAGGGCCTTCTGGAACGTGTTGAAGATGCGTTGCTGCCCTTGATCAATCTGGTGTTTCTGCTGCTGATGTTTTTCATTGTAGCGGGACAACTCACCAACGAACCGCTGCCAGAACTGCCTGGTACCGAGCAGAGCCCGGAACAGCAGGCACCCGAGGCCGACATGATGGTTCAGGCCGATGGCCAATGGCAGGTCGAAGGCAAGCAACAGACCCGCGAGAGTCTGCTTGCCGCGCTTCCGGCTCCGGATGAGAACGTACCCTTGAAGATTGCGGCGGATCAAAGCCTGACCATGACCGAGCTGGAGGACTTGCTCAGGATTCTGGAAGAGGGCGGTTATTCGGAAGTTCTGCTGCTCACGGAGCCTGCCACATGACAACAGCAGGTCGGCTACCCAAGGCCCTGTTCCTGATCATCGCCATGATCGCAACCGCCCTTGCAGCAATCCTGGCCACGCCCGAGGAAATCCTGGAGATGCCGGTTCTGGGCGACAGTGCCGTGAATACCGCCCCCGCAATCAAGATCAATCTCGCCGGCAGGAAATCGGTAGAGCCAAAGCCGGAGGTCGCGCCGGAACCCGAACCGGCTCCAGAGCCAGAACCGCAGCCCAAGCCAGAACCCAAACCAGAGCCCAAACCAGAGCCAAAGCCGGAACCGAAACCTGAACCCGTGCCAGAACCAGAACCTGAGCCAATACCAGAACCTGCCCCCACACCGCAGGAACCAGAATCCAGCACCACCGAGGTCGTGGCAGAAAGTTCCGAACAACCTCAGGGCGAAGAAGCGGACAGTAACACCAACCAAAGCGCGGTGCCTTTGCAGAATGCCGGTCAGTCATCACAGGTAGACAGCTACCTGAGCAAGCTCAGCCGGCACCTGGCACGCTATTACGAGTATCCTCGCCGTGCCCGCCGGCTGGGCCAGGAGGGTACGCCGGTGATTGTCTTCGAATTCCGGCGTGATGGCTCGCTGGTGGAACACTCACTGCGCGACAGCTCCGGGCACCCACTGCTGGACGATGCCGCTCTGGCCATGCTGGCGCAGGCGGCGCCACTTCCAGCCGTGCCGGACTCCATGCGCGGCAAGTCCTTTACCTACGCTCTGCCAGTCCGTTTTAATCTGCGCTGATTCACCCGCCGCCAGGCACCAAGGAAAGGCAGGGCGCACTCTGCCGGTGCGCTGGCCAGCAATGCAGGCACCAAACTGCAACCGACGCCCCCACTCAACCTGTTGATTCTTAAATCAAACCCTGAAAGCTCTCAACACTGGCACACTCTCTGCTCAGACATCCTCAGCAGATAGTCTGTTCATCTTCATTCAGGCTGCCCGCGCACATTCTGTTCAGACGACGGCGTCTACTCATTCCTGCCCCTACCGGGCAGGCAATGAGGGCGCCGTTTTTTGTTGGCTCCAAATAACCAGAAAGCGATCAGGGGAACACACTATGTCTTACATCATGCCTTCGGAGTTCGTCACCAAGATGGTGGACGCCGGTGAATCAAAAATATACATGGCCACCCGGGATGTCCTCATCCGAGCCTTTATGGCCGGGGCGATCCTGGCACTGGCGGCGGTATTCGCCATTACCGTCGGCGTACAGACCGGCAGCCCGCTGGTCGGCGCACTGCTGTTTCCGGTCGGGTTCTGCATGCTTTATCTGATGGGATTCGACCTGCTCACCGGGGTGTTCATGCTGACCCCGCTGGCCCTTCTCGACCGGCGCCCCGGGGTGGATACCCGCGGCATCCTTCGAAACTGGGGCTGGGTGTTCCTGGGCAACTTCGGCGGTGCCCTGACGGTTGCCACCATCATGGCCTTTGTCTTCACTTACGGTTTCAACACGGAAGCCGGGGTGGTGGGCGACAAGATTGCCTCTATCGGCAAGGCCCGTACCCTGGGTTATGCCGAACATGGTGTGGCTGGCTGGTTCACCATCTTCCTGCGGGGCGTGCTATGCAACTGGATGGTATCCATGGGCGTGGTCGGAGCGATGATCTCCACCACGGTCCAGGGCAAGGTACTGGCCATGTGGATGCCGATCATGCTGTTCTTTTACATGGGCTTCGAGCATTCCATCGTCAACATGTTCCTGTTCCCGTTTGCCCTGATGATGGGTGGCGAGTTCGGTATCATGGACTACTTCATCTGGAACGAGATCCCCACCGTTCTGGGCAACCTGGTGGGCGGCCTGTCCTTCACTGGCCTGACGCTTTACGCCACCCACGTTCGTACCGCACCCAAGCGCACTCTGGCAACAGACTACCGCGAACCCGTCAGCGCCCGCAGCGCCTGATTACCACCAAGGCCCCGCCGGTGCCGCACACACCGGCGGGCTGTCACTGGCTCACATCCATGCCCAGCCCCCATAAGCTCACCATTGAATCCGGACACTTCAGTAGTGCCGGCCGAAAACCGGTCAACCAGGATTTCCACGGCCTGCTGATACCCGACAATCATCAGCGCCACAGCAAAGGCATTGCGGCGGTGATCGCCGATGGCATCAGCTCCAGCAATGTCAGCCAGGTAGCCAGTGAAGCGGCCGTGGCCGGCTTCCTGAGCGACTACTACTCGACCCCCGAGAGCTGGTCGGTGAAACAATCGGCCGAACGGGTAGTTCGGGCGACCAATGCCTGGCTACACGCCCAGACCCGGCAAAGCCGATATCGCTACGATCAGGACCGGGGCTACGTCTGCACCTTCAGTGCGCTGGTGCTGAAATCCGCAACGGCGCACCTGTTTCATGTGGGAGACGCCCGTATCTACCGCCTTCAGGGCAACACTCTGGAACAACTCACGACCGACCACCGGGTCTGGTTGTCAGCCGAGGAAAGCTGCCTGAACCGAGCCCTGGGGCTGAGCCAGCAACTAGACATTGAGTATCGCAGGGTCGCCCTGCACCAGAACGACGTGTTTCTGATGACGACCGATGGTGTATACGAACAACTGTCTGCAGGGGATATCACCAGATGCCTTGCAGACTGCGGGGACAATCTGGATCACGCTGCCCGGGCATTGGCCAACCTCGCACTGGAGCGGGGAAGTGAGGATAACCTGACGGTTCAGGTGCTGCGGGTAACGCGATTGCCTTGCCGGGTACAAGATACCAGCGCCCAGGAGGCCTACCGGGAACTGCCCTTCGCACCCGAGCCCACACCCGGTGAGGTGCTGGATGGTTACCGAATCATCAGGGCCCTGCATATCAGCAGCCGAAGCCACGTTTACCTGGCCAGGGATGAGAGGTCCGGGAAGCAAGTCGCAATTAAGTTCCCGGCGATGGAGTTGCGGCAGTATCCGGATGAGCTGGAGCGATTTGTCACCGAACGCTGGATTGCCCAGCGCGTGCAGAGCCCCCATGTGGTTGCCATCTTTGCCCCGGAGCGCCCGCAAAGTTGCCTGTATCTGGCTACTGACTATGTGGAAGGTTGTAACTTGCGGCAATGGATACTTGATCATCCGCAGCCAGACCTGGAAACCGTGCGACAACTGGCCGAACAGATTGCCCGGGGACTCAGGGCCTTTCACCGGCTGGAAATGGTGCATCAGGATCTGAAACCGGAAAATGTCCTGATCACACCCGATGGCCGGGCCATGCTGGTCGATTTCGGAGCTACCCGGGTCGCCGGTCTTGAAGAAGCCGGCAAACCTGCCACTGACTATCCGGTTGGCGCAGCCCTCTACTCGGCTCCGGAACTGTTTCTCGGCGAACCCGGCAGCTGGCAGTCGGACCAGTACGCCCTGGGCGTGATTATCTATCAACTATTAACCGGGCGCCTGCCCTACCATACCGATGTACCCCGCATCCGCACTCGCAAACAACTACAGGCTCTGACATACCGGCCCGCCAGGGCCTGGCGTGAAGACCTGCCGCCGTGGCTGGATGCCACCCTGGCCCGGGCTACCCATCCGGAGCCCCATCGCCGCTACCCGGCGCTATCAGAACTGCTCTACGAACTCCGACACCCCGGGCAGGACTGGCGTGCCCGACACCATCCACCTCTCATGGTGCGGCATCCGGTGCGTTTCTGGCAAGGCGTCTCGGCCCTGCTTCTGCTGGCACTATTAACTTCCCTGGCCGGAGGCTCCTGGATCTGAGCTCCGGGCCATTTTTTGCCCGGCCAGCAAAAGCTCGCCCGCCCGCCAAGCAATGCCTTGCCCGAAGACACTCAGAAAGCTCCCGAAAATCACGTAACATGATGTTTTATAACAATATTCAATAACTGGCACGGTGATTGTTATCTGATATGCCGTCCAGGGAACATCCTTGGGACACTCACTCACAACATTGTCATGGAGCAGACTATGCCAACTCCTTGTTATATCAGCATCGAAGGCCAAACTCAGGGTAACATCACCGCTGGCGCGTTCACTTCCGATTCCGTAGGCAACATCTACGTTGAAGGTCACGAAGACGAAGTGCTGGTTCAGGAATTCAGCCACGTTGTTACCGTTCCGACTGATCCCCAGTCCGGCCAGCCTTCCGGTCAGCGCGTTCACAAACCGTTCAAGTTCACTGCAGCGCTGAACAAAGCCACTCCGCTGATGTACAACGCCCTGGCTTCCGGCGAAATGCTGCCGAAGGTAGAGCTGAAGTGGTACCGCACTTCCGTAGAAGGCAAGCAGGAGCACTTCTTCTCCACCATCCTGGAAGATGCCACCATCATCAACATCGATTGCAACATGCCCCACTGCCAGGATCCGGCCAAGGCCGAGTTCACCCAACTGGTAGAAGTATCCCTGGCCTACCGTAAGGTTACCTGGGAGCACGCGGTTGCCGGTACTTCCGGTGCTGACGACTGGCGTTCTCCGGTCGAAGCCTGATCCCTCAGGTTCGATCGCAGGAAAACGGCTGGCCCTCGGGCCGGCCGTTTTTGTTTTCACCAGCAAATTACTGGAAAATAGCTGCCTGACATTCGAGATCAAGCGCCACCGGTACATTTTGTGACCCCCACTCAATCGCAAACAGCAAGGCAGATTGGCACCCTCATGTGCCAGACCACCCGGGACATTCTCTGGACGCCGGCTGAAGGCTGGGTTCAGCAGGCAAATCCGGGCGCCGGGCTGGCATTGCGGGTCGGCTCGGGCCAGGCCACCTACCACCGCTTTGATCCTCGCAAGAAACAGCACCTGATTACCTACGGAGCCCGGATGATCGCCGCCAAGCATCAACC
Organism: Marinobacter sp. EN3; assembly: GCF_000475315.1. Classification (NCBI taxonomy): domain Bacteria; kingdom Pseudomonadati; phylum Pseudomonadota; class Gammaproteobacteria; order Pseudomonadales; family Marinobacteraceae; genus Marinobacter; species Marinobacter sp. EN3. The sequence goes on along the minus strand of NZ_AXCC01000063.1, from coordinate 282,811 downwards.
GGCCACCGCCCAGGGCTGGCTATCAACCCGGGAGATCCGTGGCCGGGGTTATTTCGGGGGCGAGGTAACTGTGCTGAACCTGCTGGCGCATACCTGCTGCCATGAGTTTGCCCATTTGCTACAGCACAGTGCCGGGCAACGGCATTACGGCTCCGTTCACAACCGGCATTTCTATGAGGCCCTGGACGATCTGCATCATAGCGGTGCAGCCGACGCTACCCGACGGCACCTGTCCGGGCTGGCCAGCGACTGCGGGATAGAGCTAGCCAGTACACCCTTTGAATTTCCGAGTCCCGCTGCGGAGTACCGGCGCTGGCAGGTGGGGGATTCGGTGGTGTTCGGCGATGGCCGGCGCGAGAAGCGAGGCCAGGTGGTACGCGTTAACCGCAAGACCTGCACGGTGACTGTCAGCCAGCATGCCCGGATCCTTCGCTATCGGGTACCATTGTCGCTGCTTAGGCGGGCGGCCGCGGCCTGATTCAGGCAGGTTCCCGAGCCCCTGTGCGCGCCAGCAGGTCCCGGATCTCCGGCAGACAGGAGCCACAGTTGGTGCCACACTTCAGCTGCTCACCCAGTGCTTCGGGGCTGGCCATGCCCTGTTCAATGGCCTGGGCAATCTGGTTCTCACCCACGCCAAAACAACTGCAGACAATCGGCCCTGACGCTTCCCCTTCCACTGTGCCTGCCGCCAGTAACGAGCGGCGTTGTTCCGACGCCAGCTCACCTTTGCCAAAACAACTGTCCAGCCAGTCCAGATCCGGCATGGTCTGGACACAGGGCTCAACCAGCAACACGGCGTCCAGTCGATCGCCACTAAGCCAGGCGGCCCGGTAGCGCTGTCTCGCCCGGTCTTCCATGACCAGTTCCGGTTCCCGCGAAAAACAACGTTGCCCCCATTCCCGCCAGTTCATTTCGTGGCCCCCGGCGAACCACCAGCCGTGACTGTGCGGCAGGCGCTGGCAACTCCAGTAGGCAAGAGCGGTGTGGTCCAACGAGGCAAGGCGGGGATCACGCAGCAATAGCCTCGCCTGCCAGCGGGTCACCAGGGGCCGGATGGTCGCCACACCATGCTTGCCTTCTGGCTGACCGGAAATGGGATCCACAACCGGACGGATCAGGCTGGACGCCAAAGCGGAGGAGGCAAACCGGCCATTCCAGTGGATGGGCACAAACACTTCACCTGTGCGCTGGCCGGTGCTGCCCCGGACCCGGCCAACGTAGTCCGCATTGCCCGGCCCACGCAGCACCGCCAGGGCACCTTCAATCAAACCAAAGCCGGCAATATCCGCCGGGTGCAACTCTATGAACGGCTCGCTGCGATGGGCAAACAGCCTGGGTGCCAGGGCCGTTCGGGTCATGGTATGCCATTGGTCACGGATTCGGCCGGTATTCACCACCAGCGGGTACCGGGGTCCAGGTAGCTGCCCGGGCGGCAAACTGGACACGGGCACCAATCGTGCCCGGCCATCCGGCGTGGGAAATTGCCCGTGCCCAAACAGCCGACGGGTTTGCAACCAAGCCCCGGGGTTACCCTCCGTGACCGGCCACTGCACCGGCGCCAGCTCGTCGTACTCCTGGTTGCTGAGTTGAGACAAGGCGGAGATATTGAACACACGCTCGCCTCCGTTACCATAGCCGGACAACACCGCATGTTCGCGAAAGATATCGGCAGGGCATGTGTAATCGAAAGCATGAGCATGACCCAGCGAACAGGCAACGTCCCGAATAATCTGCCAGTCCGGCCGTACCTGCTCCGGCAGGGGCAGAAACCGGCGTTGGCGTGAAATGCGCCGTTCGGAATTGGTCACCGTTCCATCTTTCTCGCCCCAACCGGCAGCCGGCAAGAGAATATCGGCAAACTGCGTGGTATCGGTCTGGGCCACACAATCCGAGACGATCAGGGTCTGGCAACGGGACAATGCCTGGTGAATACGTTCGCTGCCCGGCAGGCTGACTGCGGGGTTGGTGCCCATCACCCAGAGTACCCGGATCTCTCCCCGATGGACTGCCTCGAACAGGTCCACCGCTTTATGGCCGGGACCACGGGCCATCTTCTCGCTGTGCCAGAAATCCGAAACCCTGAGCAAAGCGCCTGGCGTGTCATAATCCATATGGGCTGCCAGAGTATTGGCCAGCCCGCCAACTTCACGGCCACCCATGGCATTGGGTTGTCCCGTCAGCGAAAACGGGCTCGCTCCCGGTCGGCCCACCCGGCCGGTAGCCAGATGGCAGTTAATGATGGCGTTGGCCTTATCCGTACCAGCAACCGACTGATTAATACCCTGGGAAAACGCGGTCACTGTCCGTCCGGTGTCTGCAAACCATTGATAGAAACACTCCACCTCTTCTACTGCCAGATCGCAGCCCCTGGCCACCGCTTGCACAGAAGGCGCGCAGGATCGTGCGATCGCCAGGGTTTCCTCGAAGCCGTTACAATGCTCTGCAAGGTAGTCCTCCGCCAGGGCTCCGTGATCGTGTAGCCAGACCAACAGGCCATTGAACAACAGGGTGTCGGTTCCGGGGCGAAGCTGAAGGTGCAGATCAGCGAGATCCGCTGTCGCTGTCTTTCTGGGATCGATGACCACCACTCTCCGTCCCTGACGGCGCGCAGCACTCATTCGCTGGTACAGTACCGGGTGGGCCCAGGCGGCGTTGCTGCCCGCGAGCACCAGCAGGTCCGCCAGCTCAAGATCCTCGTAGCAACCGGGAACACAGTCCTCGCCAAAAGCACGCTTATGTGCCGCAACGGCCGAGGACATGCACAGTCTGGAATTGGTATCCACATGCGGTGTGCCGATGAACCCCTTGGCCAGCTTGTTGGCAATGTAATAATCCTCCGTGAGTAGCTGCCCGGAGAGATAGAAGGCCACGGATTCCGCGCCATGCTCACGCACCGAATCGGAAATGGCCCCGGCGACCCGGTCAATGGCTTCCTCCCATGTCACCTCATAGCCCGCGACCTTTGGCACCAGCAAGCGGCTGGTATCCTCCAGCGTCTCATGCAAGGCAGAACCTTTGACGCAAAGCCGCCCGCCATTGGCCGGGTGCTGATGATCGCCTTCGACATGGCCAGGGGCGGCCAGAACACCGCAGCCAACACCACAGTAAGGGCAGGTGGTGGCAATAGAGTCCGCTGGCGTGTCGTGGTGTTTCATGCTGTTCCTCGCTCTTGAACCAAAAAAGCCCACCACCCGGTTTCCGTTTCCAGAGCCGGGGGGCGGGCTTCGTTGCCTGTGTTGTCTGCCATAAAAGAAAGCAATTAGGGGGCCAGCGCACGATTTGATGTCTCCAAGGGCCTTGAATGGCGCCTGGTGCGCCTGTCGAAGCCAGTTGCACCGCTAAATAGCTTCCTTGAAAAGCCTATCGATGGGCGTTCACCTTGGTGCAAAGGGCGATTTTCTGCACCAAAACCACCCCGGCAAAGCACGGGCTTCCCCTGCTGGAACGACCAGGGCTCCCGCAACTTACTGAAATACATGAATAGTCCTGGATGGCACGGCTTGTGCTGAGTGATTAGTGAACCATCACGACATCACAGCTCTCATTTACAGGCATCGGCGCCTGCTCTCCGGCAACGGAGGCAGGCGCTTTTTTTTGCGCGTCTGAAATGAGAGAACCGAGAGGCATCACGATGAAGACAGTGAACCATTATGTTCGACCTTTACTGACCGCCACCCTGATCGGCCTGAGTTCCCTGGCCCAGGCCGATATTGGCCCGGCGGAGAAACCCGATCTCAAGCTTGGCTTTATTAAACTCACGGATATGGCGCCCCTGGCGGTTGCCTGGGAACAGGGCTACTTCATGGACGAAGGGTTATTCGTAGAACTCGAAGCCCAGGCGAACTGGAAGGTGCTGCTGGACCGGGTCATCACCGGTGAACTGGATGGTGCCCACATGCTGGCCGGCCAACCCCTGGGCGCATCCATAGGCTATGGCACCCAGGCCGATATCATCACCGCCTTCAGTATGGACCTCAACGGCAACGGTATTACCGTGTCCAACGACGTCTGGGAAGCGATGAAACCAAACCTGGAAATGGAAGGTGATCATCCGGAACACCCGATTTCAGCCAGCGCACTGAAGCCGGTGGTTGAGCAGACCCGCGCCAACGGCGAGCGCTTCCGCATGGGCATGGTGTTTCCGGTGTCCACCCACAATTACGAACTGCGTTACTGGCTGGCCGCCGGTGGCCTGAATCCCGGCTTCTACGCGCCCCAGCGCGGCGATACCAGCGGCACCCTCCAGGCCGATGTGCACCTCTCCGTGACACCGCCGCCCCAGATGCCCGCCACCATGGAAGCAGGCACGATACAGGGCTACTGCGTGGGCGAGCCCTGGAATCAGCAGGCGGTTTTCAAGGGCATCGGTGTACCGGTGATTACCGATTATGAAATCTGGCCCAACAACCCGGAAAAGGTGTTCGGAGTCACCGAAGCCTGGGCCGAGCAGAACCCCAATACCCACCTTCGGTTACTGCGGGCTCTGATCCGCGCAGCTTACTGGCTGGACGAAAACCAGAATGCCAACCGGGAGGCCGCCGTGGACATCCTTGCCCGCCCCAGCTACGTGGGGGCCGACAGGGAAGTGATTGCCAACTCCATGACCGGTACCTTCGAGTATGAAAAGGGCGATGTCCGGGAAGTACCGGATTTCAACGTCTTTTTCCGCTACCACGCTACCTATCCGTATCCGTCTGATGCGATCTGGTACCTGAGTCAGATGCGGCGCTGGGGCCAGATTCCCGAAGCACAATCCGACGACTGGTATATGAAGACCGCAGCCCGGGTGTATCGGGGCGATCTTTACGCCGAAGCCGCCCAGTCACTGATCGAGGACGGCCTGATGACTACCAGTGATTTCCCGGACTTTTCCCAGGAGAATTTTGAACGCCCCAAACAGGGTGAGCTGATTGACGGCGTCCCTTTCACTCCGCGCGAACCCAATGCCTACATCAACCGTTTCAGTATCGGCCTGAAAGGGTCGGAGACACCGTAAGGGAGGGCCTGACATGACAACGTTCAGTGCAAGAATCGGTCAGTCCATGGCCAGTGGCAGCCGCCAGCTACTTTCCGGTCTGCAACCGGGCGAATGGCTCAGCCAGGGCAAGCAGCTGCTGTTACCACTGGTTGGTATTCTGGTCTTCCTGGGCTTCTGGCACCTGGCTGCGCCACAGGTGGAAACCTCCCTGGGGGCCTTTCCCGGCCCGGTGCAGGTGTGGGAACAATCCGGACAACTGTGGCAGGAGCATATCAGCCAGCGGGAGCGGGCCGATAAGTTCATCGCCATGCAGGAGGAGCGTAATGCCCGCATTCTGGCCGACAACCCGGAGGCAGACGTCCGTATCCGGGCTTACCCCGGCGCACCCACCTTTCTCGACCAGGTGGTCACCAGCCTGCTGACGGTGCTGGCCGGTTTCGCCCTGGCGTCGCTGATTGCAGTACCTCTGGGCATTGTGTTTGGCCTCAACCGGTATTTCCAGGCTGCGGTGAACCCATTGATACAGATCTTCAAACCGGTCTCTCCGCTGGCCTGGCTGCCGCTGGTGACCATGGTGGTATCGGCCACCTATGTCAGTGACGATCCAATGTTCGAGAAGTCGTTCCTGACCTCGATGATTACGGTCACTCTGTGCAGTCTCTGGCCAACACTGATCAACACCAGCGTTGGAGTGGCAGCGGTAAACCCCGACCTGCTGAACGTCTCCCGGGTACTTCGGCTGTCGTTCTGGACCCACGTTCGCAAGGTGGTGTTGCCTTCGTCGGTGCCGATGATCTTTACCGGCTTGCGGGTGTCGCTGGGCATTGCCTGGATGGTGCTGATTGCCGCCGAGATGCTGGCGCAGAGTCCGGGGCTGGGCAAGTTTGTCTGGGATGAGTTCCAGAATGGCAGTAGCCAGTCTTTGAGTCGGATTATGGTGGCGGTGCTGGCCATCGGGTTTATCGGATTTTTGCTGGATCGGGTCATGCTGTTGATTCAGCGGAAGGTGGCCTGGAATGAGTGACCGACTTTTACCTGTAGCCTCACTTAGCCCTGAAATCTCTGACGGCGGAGCATGCCGCACCGGGTGGGTAGTGCCTCCCGGGACACGCGGTGAATACGTACCTGTAAGCTCCGCAAAAACATCCATGTTTTTGAGGGTCCCGGGAGGCACTACCCACCCGGCGCTCGTCTGACCTGTTTAGGGGATCCTGCTATGGCTAAATCACATCTTGAACTAACCGGTGTTGAAATGGCGTTTGATACGCCGAAAGGGCCTTTCATTGCCCTGGACAATGTGAACCTGAAGATCCAGAAAGGGGAGTTTGTTTCACTGATCGGCCATTCCGGCTGCGGAAAATCGACGGTGCTGAACATTGTTGCCGGGTTACTGCAGGCCTCCAGGGGTGGCTGTGTGCTGGATGGGCATGAGGTAAATTCACCCGGTCCCGAGCGGGCGGTGGTGTTTCAGAATCATGCCCTGATGCCCTGGTTAACGGTGTATGAAAACGTGGAACTGGCGGTCCGGCAGGTGTTTCGCAAGTCGATGACCCGGCAGGAGCGCAAGGACTGGATTACCCATAACCTGGAACTGGTGAATATGGCCCACGCCGCCAACAAGCGGCCGGGCGAGATTTCCGGGGGGATGGCGCAACGGGTGGGCATCGCCCGGGCATTGGCCATGAAACCCAGTGTGTTGCTGATGGATGAGCCGTTCGGGGCGCTGGATGCCCTGACACGGGCCCATTTGCAGGATTCGCTGATGGAAATTCAGCAGGAGCTGAACAATACCGTGATCATGATTACCCACGATGTGGACGAGGCGGTGCTGTTGTCCGACCGCATTATCATGATGACCAACGGCCCTGCCGCCACGGTGGGGGAGGATCTGCACATTGATCTGCCAAGGCCTCGCAATCGTGTGGCCCTGGCGGACGATGCCCAATATGTGCATTACCGGCAGGAGGTGTTGTCGTTCCTGTACGAGAAGCAGCGCAAGCTGGAGTCACTGAACAGTCGCCGCGGCAGCAGTGCAAAACCCGAGGCGCCGGCAGCCAGGCATTCAGCTTCGGCCTGACTTTATGCCGGGGCGGGGCGCCCCGTCCCGGCCTGGTTCAAGTATCAGCTTAAGACCCCTGCCATGGATACCAGTGCCCGGGCGACTTCGGGCAGTCGCTTGCCCTGGTCCATGGCCAGTTTTCGCAGCAGGCGGTGGGCTTCGTCATTGCTGATGTTGCGGTGTTCCATCAACAGCAAGACGGCCTTTTCCTGGGTACGACGATCTTCCAGAGCTTCTTTGGCACTCTGCAATTCTTCAGACATCTGGCGCAGGCGGCGGGTCTGTTCCTGGACCAGGTCAAAGATGGATCGGCCTGATTGCTGCCCGACACCTTCCCCGGCCCACGCATCGGCAGCTCCGGCCTCTACACCGTTATCGCAAACCACCAGCACGGGCGTTGTGGAGGCATGGCGTTGTTCCAGCGAGGCCAGCAGGGTTTCCTGATGAGCCAGGGAGTGACGCGCTTCGGTATAGCGCTCCACACAGCGATGGTGGAAAGCGCTCTCAACCGAATCCTCAATCTTCTTCAGATCGTCCATGCGCTCTGTCATCAGATTGAACCAGCGGTCGGCCATGTCTTTATCCAGAGACTTATAGGGCCCGACCGAAACGGCCATCTGTCGCATCCGCTCAATTTCCAGTTCCCGCGGGTGAGCGCGCAGGGCTTGCCAGAGCGACAGGCTCTCCTCACTGGCGAAGCCGACAAAGACCTCAAAACACCGCTCCTGAGCTTCAACCAGGTGCATCATGCGCCGTGACAGTGCGTTATCGAAGTGTCCGCTGGAGAACCCCGCGGAACCTGCGGCCCGCTCCTGACCACAATATTCCTTTCCGTTCATGATATGCACCATGGCCACAAGCAGGCCTGCAATCGAAGGCTCTGCCACGGTTTCTGCCGCTTCGAAAACGACCGTAATCAGTTGATGAATACTGTCGCAGAACCACTCCGTGGCCTCCAAAACACTGGCCTCCTCGTCATTCACCCGCTGCCGCAACCCGGGCAGTTGGTCGAGGCTGTGCAGGGCGCTGGCGATGTGCCCGAGCAGTGGGCTGCTGACCGGATGGGTGGTGAGGTCCTCCTGAATGTCTGCCAATGCCTGCCGGAAGGTAGCGGCCAACTGGTCGTTTTCCTTGACCATGGCGGTACGTTCCCGGGCAAAGCGTTGGCAACCGGACCCCAGATAAAGATTGGTGGCGCCTCGCTCCCGTTGCAGGCCATGGACCAGATTGCCCACGCTCTGCACCAACCGCCCCATCTGCAGAAAGTACTCCAGGTTACGGATCTCACACTGGCGGGAGGCCATCAGAAATTCCGCAGCAGTCGCTGTCGCGGTCATACGGGGATGGCGTTTGGTGTTCATGGTGCAGCTCCTGGTGTCGGTACACAGTTGGTTCCTTTCTACCCGGACTGCAGCAATTTACAGGCCAGTCATTCCGGCCCAATCATCGTGCGTTTCGCCCCATCCCGGGGCACCCTTTTGATGCCCACGAGCCGGACTCCTTCAGCGGACTCACCTAAGCCATTGAATAATAAAGCCTGAAAAAGTTGGCACGGAGATCGCTAACACTTAGACAAGGACGACTGTCCCGGCCATGGAATCAGGCCGGACCATCAGATCATTGTTGTTGGCATTGGTGCCGGACCATCTGTTCTCTTCGGAGAGCATGATGCTCCGGCTTTTTTCGTTGCTGGAGGCACTCAGTTCCATGGAACACACACAGGATAACCCACTGGTGATCTGCGGCCATGGCATGGTCGCGCAGCGGCTGCTGGAGCAACTGGTAGCCCAGGGGCATCCGTTCAGCCGCATTGTGGTGTTTAACGGTGAGCCCTTCGCTGCCTACAACCGGATCCAGTTGTCGTCATTGCTGGCCGATCAGATTCAGGAAACCGATCTGGAACTGAAACCCTGGCAGTGGTTCCACAAGCACCGAATAGAGGTGCACCAGCATGAGCCTGTCACCCATATCAGTCCGGGCCAGCGCCAGGTAACAACCGCCTGTGGTCGCACCCAGTCCTATCACACGCTGGTGCTGGCCACCGGAGCACAGCCCTCCCGCCTTGGCCTCCCCGGTGAAGACCTTGGCGGCGTGATGAACTTCCGGGACCTGGCCGACACCCGCACGCTGATCCGGCAGGCAAAGTCACACCGTCGGGCCGTGGTCATCGGCGGAGGCTTTCTCGGCCTGGAGGCGGCCGAAGGGCTCAGGACCCGGGGCATGGACGTTACGGTGCTGCACCGCAGCGGTCATCTGCTCAACCGACAGCTGAACCCGATCGCTGGCGATATTCTGAAGCAGAAGTTACAGCAGCGGGGGCTGAGTATCCGAACCGGCACCTCGCCGGTCTCCCTGCTCGGTCGGAATCAGGTCCGCGCCGTGGAACTGAGTGACGGCACGGTACTGGCCACGGACCTGGTGGTTATTGCTACCGGTATTGAACCCAACAAGGGATTGGCAGCTGACGCCGGCCTCAACTGTGACCGGGGTATTCGAGTCACTCCGAACCTGATGACGTCCAACCCGCATATCTACGCACTAGGTGAGTGCTGTCAGTTTCAGGAACACACCTTTGGCCTGGTCGAACCCGGTTACGAGCAGGCCCGGATCCTGGCACAGCTTCTTTGCCAGGTGCCGGGAGCCAGAGTATTTGAGCCCGGAGAAGTCGCCACCCGACTGAAAATCAGCGATCTGCCCATTTTTTCCTGTGGCCGGATAGTCCCCGGCGAGCATACCGAAATTGTTGAATGGCAGGACCGAACCCACGCGGTCTACGGCCAACTGCTGCTGGATGGCAACCGGCTGGCCGGCGCCATCCTGCTGGGCGATACCGCCAACGGCCCCTGGTACAGCGAACTGATTCGCTCCGGCGCCGATGTCTCCCGCTACAGGGACACCATCGCTTTCGGCAAAACCTATTGCGACGCAGCAGCCTGATAGGTTGCCAAGAGAGAGGACAGCAAGATGAGTAAACAGACCCTGATCGTGATCGGCAACGGTATGGTTGGCCATCACTTCCTGGAACAGTTCAGCCAGTCCCCGGCGGCCGAGACCTACCGGGTGATCGTGTTCGGTGAAGAGAAGCAGCTGGCCTACGACCGGGTGCATCTGTCGGAGTACTTCACCGGTTCCACTCACGCGGACCTCGCCATGGGTACAGCAGACTGGTACGCGGACCAGGGCATTGATCTTCGCCTGAATGAGCCGGTCACCGCCATCGACCGGAACAGCCGCGTGCTGACGACACCAAAAGGGGAGTACACCTACGATCAACTGGTGCTGGCCACCGGCTCCTACCCGTTCGTACCGCCCATTAAGGGCAACGATCAGGATGGCTGCTTTGTGTACCGAACCCTGGACGATCTGGATGCCATTCAGGCCAGTGCCCAGTCAGCGAAAACCGGTGTCGTGGTGGGCGGCGGTCTGCTGGGGCTGGAAGCGGCAAACGCCCTGAAAAGCCTGGGCCTGCAGGCCCATGTGGTGGAATTTGCCCCGCGCCTGATGCCTGTGCAACTGGACGAGCAGGGTGGCGCCCTTTTGCGCCAGAAGATCGAGGATCTGGGCGTTCAGGTGCACACCGACAAGGCCACCATGGCCATTGTTCCGGGCAGCGACGCGCGGCTGAGGATGAACTTCGCCGACGACAGCCATCTGGAAACCGATCTGATTGTGTTTTCCGCTGGCATCCGTCCCCAGGATACCCTGGCCCGGGCCTGCGGCCTGGAGGTGGGCGAACGCGGCGGGATTGTGGTCAACAATCAATGCACCACCTCAGACCCGAACATTCACGCTATCGGTGAATGCGCACTCTGGAACAATCGCATCTTCGGACTGGTGGCTCCGGGTTACACCATGGCGCGCACCCTGTCGGCCGCTTTGAACAAAGACACCGGTGCGGCCTTTACCGGTGCCGATATGAGCACCAAGCTCAAGCTGCTGGGGGTGGATGTGGGCTCCATCGGCGATGCCCACGGCCAGACCCCGGGTGCACGCAATATCCGTTTTCACGATGAGCAGGCCGGCCACTACCGGCGCATGGTGGTGAGCCAGGATGGTAAGACTCTGCTGGGCGCCATTCTGGTAGGCGACAACGGCCCTTACGATACCCTGCTGCAGTACGCCCTCAATGGCATTGAGCTGCCAGCCAACCCGGAGGCGCTGATTCTGCCGGAAAGCGAAGGTGGCGCGCCTGCCCTGGGGGCCGACGCCCTGCCGGACACAGCCTCCATCTGTTCCTGCCACAACGTCACCAAGGGCGATATCTGCGGTGCCATTGACGCCGGTTGCTCCGACCTGGGCGGCGTCAAGACTGAAACAAGGGCCAGTACCGGCTGCGGTGGCTGTGCGGCTTTACTGAAGAAGGTGGTGGACAGCGAGCTGGAAAAGCGCGGCGTGGAGGTGTGTACCGACCTTTGCGAACATTTCCCCTACACCCGACAGGAACTGTTTCATCTGGTGAAGGTGAACGGTATCCGCACCTTCCGGGGCCTGCTCAAACAATACGGCAAGGGCCAGGGCTGTGACATCTGCAAACCAACGGTGGGCTCCATTCTGGCCACTTGCTGGAACGAGCACATTCTGGCCACCGACCACGTACCCCTGCAGGACACCAACGACACCTTCATGGCCAACATGCAAAAGAACGGCACTTACTCGATTGTGCCGCGCATTCCCGGCGGTGAAATTACTCCGGACAAGCTGATTGTGCTGGGCGAGGTGGCCAGGGAGTACAACCTGTACACCAAGATCACCGGCGGCCAGCGTGTGGATCTGTTCGGCGCCACCCTGAGCGAGCTGCCGGAGATCTGGGAGAAGCTGATCGCCGCCGGTTTTGAGACCGGGCACGCCTATGGCAAGTCGCTGCGTACGGTGAAGTCCTGCGTCGGCAGCACCTGGTGCCGCTACGGCGTGCAGGACAGCGTGGGCATGGCGATTACCCTGGAGAACCGCTACAAGGGCCTGCGAGCGCCGCACAAGGTGAAGATGGCGGTGTCCGGCTGCACCCGTGAATGCGCGGAGGCCCAGAGCAAGGATTTCGGGGTAATTGCCACGGAGAAGGGCTGGAACCTGTATGTGTGTGGCAACGGCGGGATGCGGCCACGGCATGCGGATCTGTTTGCCACCGATCTGTCGGATGAGGAGCTGATCCGCACCATCGACCGGGTGGTGATGTTTTATGTGCGCACGGCGGACCGGCTGCAGCGGACGTCGGTCTGGATGGAGAATCTGGAAGGTGGCCTGGAGTATCTGAAGCAGGTGGTGCTGGAGGACAGCCTCGGCATTGGCGAGGAGCTGGAGCAGCATATGGCGGATCTGGTGGATACCTATCAGTGCGAGTGGAGGACCGCCGTGGAGGATCCGGAGAAGCGTAAGCGGTTCCGGGAGTTTGTGAATGCGCCGGAACAGAAGGATCCGGTGCAGCGTTGGACTTCGGAGCGGGGGCAGCGTAGGCCGGAACTGGAGGCGGTTTCTTCGTAGCCTTCTGGTTTTGGGGCGGAGCACGGGGGCCGGGGTAATTTTCTTCTGGAAAAAATAACTCGCTTCGCTCAGACATCTTTTTTCCTGCCAGAAAATTACCCCGGCCCCCGCGCTCACAGACTTGAGTGAGATAGGCAAGTTAAAGACATTGGGATTGAGGAGAACGATTTATGAAAGCTCGGACTTGTTGGGAAGCTGTGTGCACCGTGGACGATCTGGTAGCTGATTCCGGTATTGCGGTTTGGACCGACGACGGGCCGGTGGCGGTGTTTTATCTGCCACACCGCCTGCCGGCATTGTTTGCCATCAGCCATACCGATCCGTTCAGTGGCTCGAACGTGTTGGCCCGAGGCATTACCGGGGATATCAACGGTGAGCCGGTGGTGGCGTCACCGTTGTACAAGCAGCATTTCAATCTGCGCAGCGGGCAATGTCTGGAAGACGAGAGCGTGCAGGTGAAGGTCTATCCGGTGTTGCTGGACGGCAACCGGATCCGGCTGGAAGTGCCGGTGGCTCAGGCGGCATCGGTGGCCGCCTGAGGTTCGCCTGTCAGCTGATAAACTCGACGTTCTCCGACAGCGGTGCCCTTGGGCTGGTGAGCTGGTTCACCGGGCTGTCGGGGTTGGCGTAGCCGATGGCCATGCCGGCGAAGACTTTTCGGTGTTCGGGCAAGCCCAGGAATTCGCTGATGGTTTTCGGGTACACCGACCAGGATTCCTGGGCGCAGCTGTCCAGGCCTTCGGCGCGCAGCAATAGCATGATGGTTTGCAGGATCATGCCCAGATCGGACCACTGGGGCGGGCCCATGTTGTCGTCGACGGTGCAGAACAGGCCGACCGGAGCGCCGAAGAATTCGAAGTTGCGTTTGAACCATTCGAAGCGGGCGGCTTTGTCTTCCCTGGGGATGTCGAGCCGGCGGTACATGAGTTCGCCGATTTCGAACCGGCGGTCGCGGTAGGGCGATTGCAGTTTTGGTGGGTAGATTTCGTATTCCGGCACTTCGTTGAAACCTTTGCTGACCTTCTCTTGCATCAGGGCTTTCAACCGGGCCAGGGCATCGCCGGTGACCACGTGCAGGTGCCAGGGTTGCAGGTTGCCGCCGGATGGCGACCGGATGGCCGTTTCGATTACCGTTCGAAGCGTGGCTTCAGGCACCGGGGTATCCAGAAAGTCCCGCACCGAGCGTCGCGACACAACAGCCTGCTGAACATCCATAGGCAAGACTCCACATCATCCAGAACATTAAGTTGGGAACACTATCCGGCATCCAGTATGCGCACAACAGCCGCGCTTGACCACCTCCCGGGCGCCGTATAGTCTGCGGCGAACCCCACAGGGAGAGCCTCAGGTTATGGAAGATCACAGTCAGTTTCGCCTGCTGTCCGAGCGACGGTTCCTGCCATTCTTTGTTACCCAGTTTGCGGGTGCCTTCAACGACAACCTGTTCAAGAATGCCTTGTTGCTGCTGGTGACCTATAGCGCCGGGGGCCTGTTTGGCCTGTCGTCGGATGTGGTGGTCAATCTGGCCGCGATGCTGTTTATCCTGCCGTTTTTCCTGTTCTCCGCCATTGCCGGCCAGGTGGCGGACCGGTACGAGAAATCCACGGTTATCCGCTGGATCAAATTCGCCGAGGTGGTGATCATGGGCATTGCCGCGGTCGGGCTCTGGTTTGGCTGGTACGAGGTGTTGTTCCTTCTGCTGTTTCTCACCGGCGTGCAATCCGCGTTTTTCGGGCCGGTGAAGTACGCGATCCTGCCCCAGGCCCTGAAAGAATCCGAGCTGGTGGGTGGTAACGCGCTGGTAGAGATGGGCACCTTTGTGGCCATCCTGGTGGGTACCCTGATGGCCGGCGTGATGATGAAAGCTGCGGCTCCCGGCCCCGTGATTGCCATCGCCGTTGCGGTGCTCGCGGTGATTGGCCTGGTGGCTGCCTGGCGGATTCCCAGGGCCGAGGCGGCAGCGCCGGATCTGCGTATTCGTTTCCGGCCGCTGCAGGAAACCTGGAAACTGATGGCCATTGCCCGGGACAATCACAATGTATTCCTGAGCATCATGGCGATATCCTGGTTCTGGTTTCTGGGTGCCGCCTATCTGACCCAGTTTCCGAACTTCGCCAAGACTCACCTGATGGGTGACGAAACGGTCGTCACGCTGCTGCTGGCGATTTTCACCATCGGCATCGCCGCCGGCTCCATTGCCTGCGAGCGGCTGTCCGGCCACAAGATTGAACTGGGGATCGTACCCATCGGCTCCATTGGCCTGAGTTTCTTCGGCATCGATCTTTTCTTCAATATGCCAGAGCAGCCGATTCCCTCAGACTGGTGGCTGATCATAACCGATCCCCATTATCGCCAGGTGGCCATTGACCTGTTGGCCATTGGTATCTTTGGCGGCCTGTTTATCGTGCCGCTGTATGCTTATGTCCAGCAGGAAACACCACCGGCCACCCGGGCCCGCGTGATCGCCGCCCTGAATATTTTCAACGCCCTGTTTATGGTGGTCAGCGCGCTGCTGGGCATGCTCATGCTCGGCCTGTTCGGACTCACCATTCCCGAGTTCTTCCTGGTGCTGTCGATCATGAACCTGATGGTGGCGGCCTACGTGTACCAGCAGGTACCGGACTTTGCCCTGCGCTTTGTCATCTGGGTCCTGTCCCACACGATTTATCGGGTCACGCACCACAACCTGGACCGGATACCCGAGCAGGGCCCCGTGCTGCTGGTGTGCAACCACGTCTCCTACATGGATGCCCTGGTGATCGCCGGCGCGGTGCGGCGACCCGTCCGATTCGTGATGGATCACAACATTTTCGCGACACCGGTCATGGGCGGTTTCTTCCGCCTGGCCAAGGCTATCCCCATTGGTCCGAAATCAAAGGTGCCGGAGATTTACGAAGCCGCTTTCGACCGCATTGATGAAGAACTCGCAGCCGGCCATGTGGTCTGTATTTTCCCGGAAGGCAAACTCACCAAAGACGGCGAGGTCGATACCTTCAAGCCCGGTGTCGACATGATTCTGGCCCGGCGACCGGTACCGGTGGTGCCAATGGCACTGCGCGGCCTCTGGGGCAGCTTTTTCAGCCATTGTGGCGGGCCGGCCTTCAGCCATTGGCCACGGCGGTTCTGGTCCCGGATTCATCTGCTGGCTGGTCTCCCGGTCTCGCCCCACGAGGCCAGTGCCGAGCGTCTGGAACAAAAGGTCAAAGCGCTGCGTGGAGATGCACAATAGTCTTTTCGCCGGGCTTTTTGGTGGTGCTGTTACCAAAGCCAATTTTTACCCGCTCGGAGTGGGGTAGTATCGGGGCATAAACCAAGAACAAGGATTGCCCCGTGACGCCCCTGAATCCCACTGACCAGCTCTTTCTCTGGCTGGAAAAACGCCAGCAGCCCATGCATGTGGGCGGCCTCCAGCTGTTTTCCTTCCCCGAAGGCGCGCCGGACGACTATGTCGCGCAGCTGGCAGATCAGCTTCGGCAGAAGACGGAGGTGACCGCCCCCTTTAACCAGCGCCTGAGCTATCGCCTGGGCCAGCCGGTATGGGTGGAGGATGAGCACCTGGACCTTGAGCATCATTTCCGCTTCGAGGCGCTGCCCACACCCGGGCGTATTCGGGAGCTGCTGTCGTTCGTATCGGCGGAGCATTCGCACCTGATGGACCGGGAGCGCCCCATGTGGGAGGTGCACCTGATCGAGGGCCTGAAAGACAGGCAGTTCGCGCTCTACACCAAGGTTCACCATTCCCTGGTGGACGGTGTCTCGGCCATGCGCATGGCCACCCGGATGCTGAGTGAAAACCCGGACGAACACGGCATGCCGCCAATCTGGGATCTGCCTTGCCTGTCACGGGATAGGGGCGAGTCGGATGGACACTCCCTCTGGCGCAGTGTCACCCATTTGCTGGGGCTTTCGGGCCGCCAGCTAGGCACCATTCCCACTGTGGCAAAGGAGCTACTGAAAACCATCAATCAGGCCCGGAAGGATCCGGCCTACGACTCCATTTTCCATGCCCCGCGCTGCATGCTGAACCAGAAAATCACCGGTTCCCGTCGTTTCGCCGCCCAGTCCTGGTGCCTGAAACGGATTCGCGCCGTGTGCGAGGCCTATGGCACCACGGTCAACGATGTCGTAACTGCCATGTGCGCAGCGGCTCTGCGTACCTATCTGATGAATCAGGATGCCTTGCCGGAGAAACCACTGGTGGCCTTTGTGCCGGTGTCACTACGCCGGGACGACAGCTCCGGGGGCAACCAGGTAGGCGTCATCCTGGCGAGCCTTCACACCGATGTGCAAGAGGCCGGCGAACGACTGTTAAAAATCCACCATGGCATGGAAGAGGCCAAGCAGCGCTACCGGCATATGAGCCCGGAGGAAATCGTCAACTACACGGCCCTGACCCTGGCGCCGGCCGCCTTCCACCTGCTGACCGGGCTGGCGCCCAAGTGGCAGACCTTCAATGTGGTGATTTCCAATGTCCCCGGGCCATCCAGGCCCCTGTACTGGAACGGGGCGAAACTGGAAGGCATGTATCCGGTGTCTATCGATATGGACAGACTGGCCCTGAACATGACACTGACCAGCTATAACGACCAGGTGGAGTTCGGCCTGATTGGCTGTCGCCGGACCCTGCCCAGCCTGCAACGGATGCTGGACTACCTGGAACAGGGTCTGGCAGAGCTGGAGCGCAACGCCGGTCTGTAATCAGGCCAGCTGATCGGCCCGGTTACGCTCGGAAATCTGGCTGTTCAGGGTCCAGAAATCGTACAGCACACCGATGAAAAACAGGCCGCCGGTGAGCAGGTACAGGATGCCGGTGAGCCATTTGCCCATGTACATCCGGTGCACCCCGAAAACCCCCAGGAAGGTCAGCAGTATCCAGCCGATGTTGTAGCTGATCTGGCCATCCTGGAACCGGTAATCAGCTTCCTTGTCCATAGCCGGAATCAGGAACAAATCAATAATCCAGCCGATAAACAGCAGCCCCAGAGTAAAGAACCAGATGGTGCCGGTCACCGGCTTGCCGTAATAGAAACGGTGCGAACCCAGGAATCCGAATATCCAGAGCAGGTAGCCGATCAGCTTGCTGTGGGTGTCGGGTCTTTCGATCATTGCGGCGTTCTTCCTGTTCACAGTTGGATTTGGTGTGTCACCACAGACGCAAAACGGACGCCTGATCAGATCAATATGGGGGCGAACGCTAGAATCACAAACGGCACTCAGGGCCCCAGATCCGGTGCCGGGTCCGGCCCGTCCTCGCGAAACTCACTGGCGGATTTACCCGTCCACTTGCGGAAAGCACGGCTGAAATTGGACAGATCGGCATAGCCCAGTTCATAGGCAATCTCGCTGACTGACTGATTGGTGTAGCGCAGCAACTGGATGGCCCGATCTTTCAGCACGGCCTCGACAATCTCCCGATAACTGGTGTCCCGGTCCGCCAACCGCCGCTTCAGGGTGCGGGAAGACACGCAGAAGCGCTCGGCCATGGCCTCCAGGGAGGGCAAGGGGCCTGGGGTCATCCGCAGCATATTGCGAATCGCCAGCACGATGTCGCCCTGCTCCTTGAGCGCCTTCTGCAACTCGAATTCACACTGGTCCCGAGCCATCCGGGAGGCTTCAGCATCCGCCAGACGCATGCGCACGTCCAGCAGCTTGCGGGGGAAAATCAGCATTTCCTCGGGCTGGCCAAACTCGAAACGGACCGGCAACTGGGCGGCAAACCGCCGGTAATAGGCTGGCTCAGGGCCCCGCAGGTGTACCGACACGCCCGGTAATTTACCCTCTTCCAGGGCAAAACCCCGGGCCTCGGCATCGCTCCGGTCGAGTAGTTGTTCAGTGAGCAGAATCAACGTGGCGCTGACCGTCTCGGCCAGAAACTCGGAGATAGGCGGCAACGCAAACTCCGCGCACAGCTGAACCAGCACCTTGTCACCGGCTATGGACTGTTTCATGCTCAGAAAGGGCGCCCGCAGCTGAAGATAACGACGGACAGAGTCCAACGCACCCTCAAAGGTCGGGCTGGTGAGCGCGGCGAAGCCCAGGGTGCCATGGATGGTCAGCCGCAACTCTCTCGCCAGTATAAAGCTCAGGCCATCTTTGCCCGCCACCTCGAGCGCGCGCTGCGCCATCAGAGTGGCGTCAGTGACGAAAACCCGACTGTCGTTGGCTTTCAGGTCCTCATGTGTGAAATCCAGGCCCTGATAAAGCTGGCGGTCGTTGTAACCCAGTTGACGAACGGTTTCAGCCAGTACCCGCAGGTACACCCCGGGCACCAGGAACAACCCCAACATTTGCCGCTCGTTGTCTGCACCGGTACCTGCCATAGTGTGTCCCTGATTGATATTTATCGTGTTTCTGACTCTATCAGAACCGGATTGCCGCCACAGTGGGGCCCGCTGCCCCGACTCCGCTGTCGCCCGGGCCAATCCCCTGTCCCATTGTGGACGATGCCCGTCCCCTTCGCGCATTCAGTATCCGGATTGACTCCGCCACACTGGCTTCATGACATCAGCCAAAGCGTTCCGTCGCAAAGGAGTAGAACCATGCTGACCACCACACAAACGAACAAGCCGGGCAAGGCCTCCCATACCCCGGACAATGTCTCCATCAAACCCCAGCGCATGGGTTTCGAGTTTGGCGAACAGGTCCCCAGATACTGGGTGGATAACAACTATCTGATCAGTCATACCATGAACGCCCTGTCTGTATTGTTTCCCGAGGGTGAGCAGTTTTTTGTGGACTCGGTCCGGGCGTTTCGAGACCAGATCCAGGACAAGAAGCTGAAAGAGGAAGTGCGCGGTTTCATCGGCCAGGAAGCCATGCACTCGCTCGAGCACATCGCCATGAACCAGCATGTCCGCGACCAGGGCATGCCGGTAGAAGAGATGGAGCGGGATCTGAAAGTGATTCTGGACGTAGCACGGAAGCTGCCCAAACGCCACCAGCTGGCCATTACCTGCGCCCTGGAGCACATCACAGCCATGATGGCCGACATGCTGCTGGAGCGTGACGATATACGCGAAGACATGCACGAATCCATGCGCCCGCTGTGGGTGTGGCACGCCATTGAGGAAACCGAGCATAAGGCCGTTGCTTATGACGTTTTCCTCCAGGCTGGCGGTACCTACACCGAGCGGGCGTTTTACCAGGTCTTCAGTACCGTAGCCCTGGGTATTGTCGGCACCTGGTATACCGGCCGCATGGCCCTGAAGGACCGCAGCCATTTCTCCGTTAAGGACGCCGCCAAAGGTATGTGGCGCATGTGGGGCAAAAACGGCGCCTTCTCCAGTCTGATCCCGACCTGGCTGGAGTACTTCAAGCCCGGCTTCCATCCCTGGGACAAGGACAACAGTGAGCTGATCGGTCGTTTCAAGGAACAGATCCAGGACTACATCGCGCCCCAGTACAAGAACGGCAATCGGCGCACGCTGCAGTAATCGTGCACCCGCTCTATGACATCAGGCCGAGTTCCCGGGCGCGAGCAACCGCTTGCATCCGGTTCTCGGCCTGAAGCTTGCCGTAAATATTGCTCAAATGTGACTTTACCGTCGCCACTGAGATGCCGAGCTGTTTGCTGATGGCCTTGTTACTGAGTCCCTCTGCCAGCAGATCCAACACCCCCTGTTCCCGATCACTTAACGGTTCATCAGGACCAGCGACTTCCGGGGTGCGGGCGCAGGTTTCGGCTTCCGGCTCCATCCGGGCCTGCCGGAGAGCCAGTATCCGGCTGGCTTCCACTTCCGACCAGCCGCGGGTAATACAGGCGTCGAGCAGACTATCCAGCCGGGGATCCGCATCCACAAAGGGGCGCACCAGACCACGGGGCACCCAGAGCGCCAACAGTGCATCGAGCTTTTTCACCGCTCCCTCAGGATCCTGATCCCCGAAGGCCTGAACCATCAGACTGACCAGATCAAGACGACACACCAGCTGAAGCAACCCCGCCTCTTCCGCCTCAGTTCGCAGGGCTGCCAGTTCCCGGGCCACCGGCGACGCCGCCAGCAACTGACCGATCAGTTTCAACAAGGTTTCGTTCAGGGTACAAAAGCGATTACCTACAACCGGTTCCGGATCGCTCTGGGCCCATAGAATCAAAGGGAAGGCGTTACCCTCCGTCAATCGCGCCAACGCCTCCAGTGCCTCCGGGCGCGGAATGTTATGGTGCCAGCGCAACTGGCCCATAACCTGGTGCAACTGCTCAATCCGGCTGAGTTCCTGCTGCCAGAGTTCGGAGTCTCGCAAAACCATGCCCAGGCGAAACCGCTCAAACGCCAGGTAAAGCTGATCCAGCGGCGTCAGATGCTGGTCGGCAATCAGACCGGCCTCGCCCAGCCGTTTTGCGGCGTATGCAAGATCATGATGCTCCAGCGCCAACAAGCCCTCCAGATAGGCCAGAAGGCAAACCTGCTCCTTACTCACGGGCCCGTTGACAAGCTTCAACCGGGTCTGTTCATAGCAGCGGCGGGCATCGCCAATGCGACCGCCCTGCACCAGAACCGGAACCAGCATGACCAGACAGCGCAGGGCACAAGGGTTATCGCCACTCTTCAGGGCCCCTGCCAGCGCATCGGTCAACAAGGTGCGCGCCGGCCCCAATCGTGCCTCCATAAAGGCTTCAGTACCGAGGGCATACAGCCCCCAGTGTTGCAGGCCGGCTGGAGCGCTGGCCAACCGGGCCTGTATCTGAGTCAGGGACTGCTCGGCCTCTGCACGGTGGCCGGCAAACCGTGCCGAGGGCCAGCCCAACAACATGGAGACAAACTGCAGAGCCTCGGTGTCCGGTGATGGGTCTGTCGACTGCAGAAGCCGGTCGGCCGCGGCCAGATGCTCAAGCACTGCTCCGTACTGACCATCCATGAAGGCAAACAGCGCCTGCAGCAGAAGCAGCGCGGGAGAACACATCCGAACACTGTCCGGGAAGCGCGAAGGCAGTGACCGGTAGCCGCTCAGGTCCTCCGCCTGCAACAGCAACGGTACCAGGGCTTCCGCCTGGTCATAGCAGCCTTCGGCCAGAAAAAGCTCAAGGGCCTCCACAATCAGGCCCCGCTGGCGGAATGCCTCGGCCGCCCTGATTCGTATGGAGCTTTCCCCTTCAGGCTCCCGATCCTGCGCCTGAAGCCAGTCGATCAGCAGATCATGCAGGCGATACCAGTAGTGACCCTCTCCGTAACTCTGGAACAGCAGATTGCGTTCGCGCATGACTGCGATCCAGTCCGCTGCATCGCTACCATTCCGGGCTTCATCAGCAACCTCATGTGAGAAAAGAGGGAGCAGGCTCATATCCTGGAGAAATTGCTGTAGCCCGGGCTCAAGGCCAGCGAACACTTCCTCCAGCAGATAGTCACTCAGGGCTCTCTGACCAGGCCCGGGTACATGGCTTAACGGGTTTTCCGACAACGCCGAGAGCTGCAACGCCGCTGGCCAGCCGCCGGTGCGCTGATGCAACTGCAACATCTGTTCTTCGGAGAGATCAGCCCGGCGGGCCTGGACGAATTTTCGCGTCAACGCCAGATCAAAACGGAGCACCTCCGGCCCCAGCCGAACCATCTGTTGCCGAGCCAGTAACTGCGCGGTGCGAATAGGGGGATCCAGCCTCGAGATACAGACAATGCGCAAAAAACTCGGAGCAAAGTCGATAAAGCGCCGGATCTGCTCCAGTAGTACTTGCTGGTCAAGCAGGTGAAAATCATCCAGCACCAGAACCAGGCGGCTGGGTGCCTGCCAGGTTCGGGAATAATCCGCCAGGCGGTTGATCAGCATGGTCACCGGGTCAACAGCGGCACCCGGTTCCAGCGCGGCTAACAAGGTGCTCTCGCGAATGGCAAATCGTGGGTTCACCCGCGCCAGGGCGCTGGCCACGGCATTCCAGAACAGGGCCGGCGCGTTATCCCTATGGTCCAGCGTCAACCAGGCATGCACCGGTTTTTCCTGTTCCAGCCACTGACTGACCAATGTGGTTTTGCCGAAACCGGCCGGTGCCGACACCAGTACAAACGGCACCTGTTCAATACAATCAAGGGCCTGCAACCGTGAGGGCTCAAGCAACAAGCCGGAAGGCAGCCCGGGACGGGTTAATTTGGTTTCGGCAACCATGGAGCTCACTACCGTTGGCAAATGAGCTTCAGCATAGTCAGTGCCGGTGTTATCAACCAGCCCCGGCACTCCAAACTGGGAGGCCTGTTCAGAAATCCGGGTCATGGCAGTGCGAGCAGACCCGTGCCCTTCATCAGCGTGGCAACCAGTCGGGTACTGCCCAGTTCCCGGGCACAGACAAACCAGGGAGTTTCCCGGCCACGGTAGCGTGATTTGTGGTACGCCAGAGGTTGGAAGGCGTAAAGGCGATTCCCATAGCGATACAGGATATTCTGAAGGCGGCGCAGGCCCGGCCGGTCACCCGGGCAGTGGCGGACGCCGTGCAGGGGCGCAATGCCCAGCGACAGCTCAGGCACGCCTTCCTCACGAAACTGACTGGCCGCCTGCAGAATAATGTGGTCGAGTACGCCGAGCCGGTTCATTTCCGGCGACGCCCGCAGAATATTGGCGCAATAGCCCGCCAGTTCATGGTGACGGTACCAAGGATCAAAGAACACGTATCCGGCCAGCTCGCCCTCCACATAGGCGTAGAACTTGCGCACTCCCCATTCATCTGCAAACACCGGTGGCCGCGTGAGCAAACCCAATTCCCGTTCCTTGACCGCCTTGCCCAGGCGCCAGCGCTCCGAGATACCCGCCACCTTGTGCCAGTTCACCTCATCTCCACATTGCTCCCGCACCTCGATTCGACACCGCCTGTCCAGATTGCGGGCATGGCGCAGCTGCTTCATCGCCTTGCCACGAAGCGAGAACCTCGTCAGATCAACCGAGAACTCCGTACCCATCACCGTGGCATCGTAACCAAGCTCGCCCAACGGCCCCAGGAGCGACTGATCGACGCCGACATACAGTGAGGGGCCGGGCACACTCTGCTCGAACGCCTGCAGTAGCCGGCCCATACTCTGAGCTCCCGCCAGGGGTCTTGTGGGCACCACGTTTACCCGCTGCCCCAACACCTTTACCGGAACATACGGTACCAGCCCGAGACCGGGACTGAGAAAGTGCCGGCAATCCGGCTGCAAGGCAAAATAGCTGCTGGACTGGCTCCCGTGCAGACGGATCAGGTGCTCGGCGGTGCGTTCATGGCAACGCCCGGGATCCGGCACACTCGAGTTGATATTCCGGTCATCGGCAGCCGGGGCCACCGCCGCAGACAGATGAGAGGCAGGCATGGGTCATTCCCTTTGTTGTTCTGATACCGCTTTCCTGTGTTCAGAACAAAATGCTAAAGGCCGTGCCTCGGCCGGCCATCGGTCAAAGGGTTGAGTGCCTGGCGCCCCACCGGAACTGGGTCACAATTCCGAGCCCTGCATCACCACAACGCCCCGGCGCCACAAACGCCATTCACCCGGCTTGTAAATATCCCAGGTTTCGTCGCTGGTGAGGGGTTCGGTCACGATGACGCTGACAATGTCGTTGGGTGTGGTTTCCGATTCAAAATCCACGGTAACGTCGGCATCCTTGAGGCGGGCGGGGCCGAACGGCGCCCGCCGGGTAATACTGGCCATCTTGGTGGTGCAAAATGTAAACAGCCAGTCGCCGTTGCTTAGCAGCAGGTTGAATACCCCCTGGCGGGCGTAGTTCCGGGACAGCTGAACCAGCCGTTCCACCACCTGCTCGGTGGCAGTGTCTCGATCGCAATGACTGCGCAGGTGGTTCAGGATATCGCAGAACAGGGCTTCGCTGTCGGTGCTGCCAACGGCCTCGTAGAAGCCGGGCGCCGCGGAAAACTCCGAAAGCTGACCATTATGGGCGAAGACCCAGTAGCGGCCCCAGAGCTCGCGGATAAACGGGTGGGTGTTGGCCAGGCAGATATCACCCACATTGGCCTGACGAATGTGGCAGATGGCCACTTCACTCTTGATGGGGTGGGTTTGCACCACTTCGGCAATGCGCGAGGAGGCACTGGCGTCGGCATCGTGAAAACAGCGTACCCCTTTACCTTCGTAGAAAGCGACGCCCCAGCCATCCTTGTGTGGGCCAGTGTCACCGCCACGACGGGTCAGACCGGTAAAGCTGAAACAGAGATCGGTCGGGGTGTTGGCGCTCATGGCCAGCAGTTCACACATGGTTGGCGGTATCCTCGGCCTTGCTTCCGGGTGTATTCGCTAGGATACCCGAATCAACCGAGACCTCCAGCCATCGAACCGACGGATTTCGGAGGCTGTCCGGCACCGGCGGGCGCCACACGGTTCCGGCCTGCCCGCTTGCCGCTGTAGAGACAGCGATCTGCCACACAGAACAGCGTTTCCGCCTCCCTGCCATGCTCCGGCCACTGGGCAATACCAAAGGAGGCGGTCACGCGGATACCCGCTTCGCCGTATTTCAGCTCCCGCCGGGCAATGCGCTCCCGCAACTCGTCCATCAGTTCAAAGGCATCCCCAGGCTTTGCATCCCTCAGAATCAGGCCAAATTCCTCGCCGCCCAGCCGGCCAACAAAGTCGGTCGTGCGCAGACGCTCGGTCAGGCACTGCCCGATGCTCCTCAATACGTAGTCACCGGCATCGTGGCCGAGGGTATCGTTGACCAGTTTGAAGTGGTCGATGTCCATAATCACCAGAGCAAAATCGGTTCCGCTGCGCTCACACTCGGCAATAGTGCGGGCCAGTGTTGACTGGAAATTGGAGCGATTGGCCAGGCCGGTCAGGGCATCGGTCTGTGCCATGTCGAACAACCGTTGCTCAGCCTCTTCCCGACGCACCTCGTACATGTGCATGAACACCTGCATCAGGGCACCGCACAGAACCATGTTGAGCAGATCGATCATCCGGTGGGCAGAACCCACATCACCGAGGAAGAAGTAGTAAACCACCCCGCCCACCAGCATAAAGGGCACACTCAGGATCATGCCCTCGTGCTTGCCGAGCAGAAGGTAGGCCAGAACCGGCATCATCAGAACCCAGACAAAAGCCGCAATGGAGGCCTCTGGCAACAGCAAGATGACGATGAAAAACGAAAACAGCGACACCAGATAGGCGTAGATCCACTGTTGCAGGTGAGCCGTGGTTTTCAGACAAAAAACGCCGTAGAACAGCAGCCCACTGGCCAACAGCTCGACCAGCGCCACCCATGGATAACCGTTGAAAAATTGCAGACAGGAAAAAACGACCAGCGCAGAGCCAGTCACCAGAAACAACAGCCTGGTAAGCGAGCGACGGTGGTTATCCCGGAGTCCTGAGCGGCTTTGTTCCAATGCCGTCCCCAGATCCGGATGCTTTGACGTATTCATGCTGACTCTTCCCTGGATCAACCAGAGAGTATAGTCGGTCTCCGCTGGCTGTAAAACAACCAGCCAACGGAGATCAGGTTACCGCGAGCCCTCAGATATACAGGTTCTTGCGGGAGAACCGCTCCACCAACGGTTGATAGGCCGAGCCCAGCAACCGATTGATGGCGTCAATACCCCAGGCATCCGGCCCGACCAAAATACGGGATTCGTTTTTGAGGATGCCTTTAACAATAATTTCAGCCGCCTTGTCCGGAGTGGTCATGGCCAGCTTGTCGAAGCCCTTGCGCTGGGCCTCGGCGTTTTCGGATTTGCCCATGCGCGCGGCATTGGCAATGTTGGTGCGAATGCCACCGGGATGCACACAGCTGACCTGAACCGGCTGATTCTCCAGTTTCATTTCCTGGCGCAGGGACTCGGTAAACCCGCGCACCGCAAACTTGGCAGCATTGTAAGCGCTTTGCTTGGGCACGCCGATCAGACCAAACACGCTGGAAATGTTCACCACATGGCCATCGCCGGATTCAATCAGGTACGGCAGAAACGCCCGGGTACCGTGGGCAACGCCCCAGAAATCAATGTCCATCACCCACTTGAAATCGGCGTCGGTCATTTCCCGCACCGTGGCAGAGAGGGCCACACCGGCGTTGTTGATAATCAGGTTAACCTGACCAAATTCCTTGCGGACCTGCGCGGCGTGGGCGTAGATAGCGTCCCGGTCGGAGACATCCAGGCGGTAGGTTTTTACCTCGGCGCCGCCCAGGCTGGCTGCGGTTTCCGCCAGCCCCGCCTCGTTAACATCGGAAAGAGCCAGCCGACAGCCCCGGGCCGCGAGGGATTTGGCCAGGGATCGGCCGATACCAGAGCCAGCACCGGTGACGACAGCCACCTTGTTGTTCAGATCTTTCATGGCGGGAACCTCTTGTTGTGGTCTTTCAGTAAAGCAGCGCTTTCGTTATTCGCCACTTTAGAGAGCCACCAGAGGCAAACCTATGGCACTGGACCCCTGGCGAGCCCGGCACCAGAGCCAGTCCTCCAATCAACCCAGCAGGTTATCCAGGGGCTGGTCATACCCGGGTGCAAACACCTCCAGGAAGTACTGCACTTCCGGCAGGCCGTCCGCTTCCAGGCGTGCCCGGATCTGCTGCTCCGCGGGGCCGAACTCCGGATTGCCGGCACGCAGTTCGGCACGACATTTCAGCCAGGCCGAGAGACGGTCCGCCGCCTTGATCAGTTCCTTTTCTTCCGGCCCCAGTCGGGATTCCCGCACATAGGGCGAAAAATCCTCCCGCAGGTCTTCCGGCAACAGCGCCAGCAATTCAGCTTCGGCCTTGTGTTCGATGTCGCCGAACGCCTCCCGCATCACCCGGGAATGGTATTTCACCGGGGTGGGCATATCCCCGGTGATCACTTCGGTGGCATCATGATAGAGAGCCGCTGCAGCGACACGGTCTGCATTCACCGTTCCGGCAAAATGCCGGTTGCGAATAAGCGCCAGGGCGTGGGCAACGGTAGCCACCTCCCAGGAATGGGTGGCCACGTTTTCATCAATAGCATTGCGCATCAGGCCCCAGCGTTTGATCCAGCGCAGGCGCGACACATAGGCAAAGAAATGGCTGGCCTTTCGGCCCGGGCTGTCGGTCATGGCTGCGGAACTCCGTGTATTCCGATTCAACGAACGTCCAGGGTAAACCGGACCATCACGTTGCCCTGTTCATCTACCGGCGCATCGCGAGCCGGATCCAGCAGGAACAACTGGCTGTCCGACACCTCATGCGTCGCCGTCAGCACCTGACGAACCGTTACCCCTCGCTCCGAGGCCAGACTTCCAAGCGCTTCCGGCGGCAGGCTGCGCTCACCATCGCGCCAGGCCTGCTGCGCCTGCTCCCAGGCTTCGCCGGTAACGGCCTCACCGCGGGCCTGCATCTGCGCCTTCAGCAATGCCAGGGCATCGGCCTCAGGGGCAACAGCACCACGGATGTTGAGCAGAAGCTCCGGGCGCTCCCTTAGCGCCTGGGCCAGCGCGGACAGTTTCTCGGCCTCGTTATCCGCCAGTTGTACACTACCGGGAACAAAGCTGACCTGGCCCAGCTCTTCGCTGCTGAAGCCTGCCATTTCCGCCAGCGAGCCCAGCATACTGAACGGTGAGGCGGCCGCTTTCACCAACAGGTTCACGAACGCCCGCATGACAATCTGGCCAACGCTGAATTCGGGGTCTGACATGTCGCCCTGAATGGGCAAATTCACCTCGATAACACCGTCACGATCTGTGAGCAGAGCCAGACCCAGCTTGACCGGGGCGTTAATGGCCTGTTCGCTGGCCACCGCAGAGCCCAGTTGCATCCGGTCCAGGATCACTTCGTTGGACGCCTCAAGCCGGGTACCGGTTATCTGGTAATCCAGCGCCAGTTCCAGTTTGCCGCTGTCCACCGAATACCCCAGATAGCGACCGAAATAGGGCGACAGTACCGGCAACGCCATGTCTTTCATGGTGAGTTTCAGGTTGCTGGGCTCTTCGGTGCCCAGAGCGCCCAGGGTTCCGTCAAAACGAACCGGTGCCACCCCGGCCAGCTGGCCGCTGATCGCCACCCGCCCCTGTTGCGGAGGGACATTGCTGATGCCGGTCACCGATCCCGTAAGTTCCTGGAACCCGGTACTGAAGGGCGGCTCCAGCGTGCGGTCGGTGTAGGCCATGGAACCTTGCTCCACGACCAGTTCGCCAATGCGGAAAATAAAGCCTGGCTCCGAGACTTCCGACGGCTCCGTTGGGCTGGTTTCTGCCTCGGAGGCCCCGCCATCCTGAATAATCTGCTGCAGATTGTGCAGTCCGTCGGCGGCCCGGATGACGTTAACCGCCGGGCTGTTCAGGGTCACGGTGCCGATTTCCAGCCGGGCGGGATTAAGGTTGAACTCCACCGGGGCCAGGCGCAGCAACTCCCAGGACACCAGCTCCCCGCCATTGCCCGGTAGCCGCGTGGCCAACCCGGCAATTTCAGCCGTGCCACTGAAGGTGCCGGTCAGGGGTTCATCCTGGCCATCCAGGTCCAGATTGCCATCGAAACCCAGGCGGCCATCCACCAGCTCCAGGTTTGCGGCATCAGCAACATAGGGCTGGATAACGGGCAACAGGATGTCGCTGCCGGACAAGGCGCCCTCAAAGGTAAACGGCGCTGGAGTCAGCTGGCCCATGGCGGTCACCCGGCCACCGGAGCCGAGTTCTGCGGAAATATCGTAGGAAACCGGTTCATCCAGGCGATGGGAGAGACCACCCATGGTAATGGCCAGATTATTGACGGCAATCTCGGCGTCTGTTTCCGGCACCTGATCCCGCCAGCGAACCTGACCGCCGGACAACTCGACACCCTGGACCGACCAGCGGAATGGCTCGCCCGAATCAGACGCCGGCTCCGAGGTTTCGGATTGATCGGTTCCGGCAGTTGCCAGAGACGACTGCCAATCCACCTCCCCCTTGGCATTGCGGGTGGCGGCCAGCGACGGTTGCTGGATCGACACCATGCCAACGGTTGCCTCCCGGGCCGTCAGGTCGAAGCCAATGCCCTGAATGGCAACGGCTTCCGTAGCCAGGGCTGGCTGCTCATCGGAGGGCGAGAGCGCCAGTGCCAGTTGCTTGATAGTGAGGTTGCCATCGGAGGTGATCAGTTCAAAGCGATCGCCACCGGCCAGTTCATAACGGGATTCCAGGGTCACGGTACCATCGCGCAGCTGCCACGGCAGATAGGGCGCCAGGAAGTGGGCGAGGGTATCGTGACGAAGCCCTGAAAGCCGGAGCCGGCCTGCGGAGTACAGCGGGGTAACGCTCAGATCCCCCTCCCATTCAATCACCTGCTCACCCAGAGCAGCCATCACGGAATACTGACTGTCGCTGCCATCCCGGGGCCAGGTGGCCAGATCGTTCAGGGTAAGATCCAGCGGCGCAACCCGAAACTCGGCAGGGTCGCCACCCTGGGAGAAGTCACGGAACAGCAGCTCACCACCATCGATGGTCACCTGCTGGAAATACAACCTGGGCGGATTACTCGACTGAGCGGTTTCAGGCCGGGTCGTGTCCTCTTTCTCGGGATTGGCACTGCGCCAGTCCCGGGCAAAATTGATGTCATGGTCCTGCAGCAAATCCAGGCGAACGTCCGGCTCCACCAGACGGATTTCCTCAAACCCGATGATACCGCGGAGCAAACTGAGGAAACTGAGATTCACCCGCAGGTGATCAAACGACGTCACCGGCTCCCCAGTCGCATCCTTTGCAGAAAAGGCGTCTGCTTCCAGGCTGAAGGCAAACGGATTGAACCGCACGTTCTCCACCTCAGCCTGCCAGCCCATGCGCTGGTCCATCTGTTCCGGCAACGACCGCTCCAGCCACCAGGGCAGAACCAGGAAGCCGGCCAGGGCATACAGACCCAACAACACGCCCAATGCGATCAGCAGGTTCCTGACCAGATGGCTCTTCCGGCGACTCACTACCCGCTGGCTTGCTACCTGGCTGTTCTCTGCCTCTTTCTCTGCCACAAGACTCTCCCTTTATCTACCCACGGCGCCGCGGCCGGCCATGGTGCAAGCATAGCGCCCGTGTGCGGTGTTTGTCAGCGAATTCACCCGACCAGACACGAAACCTGACAGCGACCACCGAACCCGATATGCTCCGCTGACGTATGACTCCCTGTGTTGATCAACGGAGACGAGCAGTATGGATATCGGCGATATGCGTCGGGATTTCGAAAGCGAAGGATTGGATCGGGAACACCTGAACGAGGATCCGGTACAGCAGTTCCAGACCTGGTTCGAGGATGCCAGAACGGCGGGCATTCTGGAGCCCAATGCCATGTCACTGGCCACCACCGGTGCCGACGGCATGCCCGATCTCAGAACCGTGCTACTGAAGTATTTCGACGGCCAGGGTTTTGTGTTCTACACCAACTACGGCAGCCGCAAGGCTCAGGAGCTGCAGGAGAATCCCCGGGCGGCACTGCTGTTCCCGTGGATCGGCCTGAACCGGCAGGTGCGTATTCAGGGTGCGGTCGAAAAGGTCAGCAAGGCGGAATCCCTGCGCTACTTTTCGTCCCGGCCCCGGGGCAGCCAGATTGGCGCCTGGGTTTCGGAGCAGAGTCAGGTCATTACGTCCCGAGGCCTGCTGGAGCAAAAAGTCGCGGAGATGAAGCGCAAATTCAGTTCCGGAGAAATTCCGCTCCCCAGTTTCTGGGGTGGGTACCGGGTGGTTCCGGAGCGAATCGAATTCTGGCAGGGAAGGCCGAGTCGGCTTCACGATCGGTTTGAGTACGTGAGAGAAGGCGATGGCTGGACAATCCAACGACTGCAACCCTGACCGGCCGGCGATCTGGCTCTGCCACCAGATTAACCGGAACCTGTCCCAGGCCCCGGCCTGGATGACCACCGATGAAAGCAAAGCCCTCGCGCGTCTGGAAGGGCCCAGACGCCAGGAATATCTGACCAGTCGATGGCTGATTCGTCAGGCCCTGGCCCGCGCCAGTGGGGAGGCTCCAACATGCTGTCACCCGGTACCGGGACGCCCCGTTGCCTCGGCCAGCCCGCAAGGCTGGCACCTGTCGCTGAGCCACAGCCAGGGGCTGGCAGCGTGCGCCACGGGTCGGGTGGCTCTGGGGATTGATCTTGAACCGAGCCAGCGCCGGCCAGACTGGGCCAGAGTGACGACACGCTGGTTCACGCCCGTTGAGCAGGAATGGCTGCTGAGGGCGAACAATGCGTTCAGCTTCCTTAAGGTCTGGACCCTGAAAGAAGCCTGGCTTAAAGCGACCGGGCGGGGCATTGCCGGCAATCTGCAAACCCTGGAAGTACGGAAGAATTTCGAGCTGTACGGGGACCAGCCCGACCGACACTGGCAAGCCAGTTGCCTGTATGCCGAGGGCTTTCTGGTTACCCTGGTTTACCCCTGCGATGGCAGCCCGGATAAGACCAGCACCTGGCCGGAGATTACCTTGCTGGAACCACCGCCGGATGACTACAATCTGGGGCCGGCTTCCAGCCTCGACGTTTCCTGGGAGCCTCTGTTTCACCGGCTGATCAGAGCCCGACCCTAGCGAGGCCACCATGCCCCAGACGACCGGCCGCTGCCCCTGGTGCGGCACCGACCCACTGTACGAGCACTACCACGACACCGTCTGGGGGCGCCCGGAATATGACGATCAGGCGCTGTTCGAAAAGCTCTGCCTGGACGGACAGCAAGCCGGTTTGAGCTGGATTACCATCCTTCGCAAGCAGGAAAGCTACCGGCAGGCCTACGCCGGCTTTGACCCGGAGCAGATTGTCCGCTTTGATGAGGACGATATCGCCCGCCTGCTGGCAGACCCGGGCATTATCCGGAATCGCCTGAAGGTCCATTCCATCATCCGCAATGCCCGGGGGTTCCTGGCTCTGCGGGATCAGGGCATCTCGTTCTCGGAGTTTCTCTGGCAATTCGTCAACGGCCGGCCCATCCAGAACCGGTGGCAGACACTGGCCGAGGTCCCCGTCACCACGCCGGAATCTGAAGCCATGTCCAAGGCCCTGAAGAAAGCAGGCTTTAATTTTGTGGGCCCCACCATCGTCTACGCCTTCATGCAGGCCACCGGCATGGTCAATGATCATCTGGTGTCCTGCCATGCCCACACGGAGTGCCGGCAACTGGCACAATGATCTTACCGGGCCGGTTGATCGTAAGTTCCCCTGACACATCATTTCGGGAGCTTCACGGTGCGCATTACCCTCGACGAACTCAAAAACCTGGAACAACCGGTGATCGACCTTCTGGAGATCCTCTCTCTGGAGGGCCAACAGTACATGGCTCGTCTGCATGGCCCTGGAGGCATGAAGGTACTGTCGGACCATAAAGGGCAGACCCGGCTGTTCCGCAGCGCCTGGCAGATTCAGGACACCCTCTCCAGCTACACCATTCGCGAAACCCAGGTGGTGCATCCCTCGGCGTACCATGAAATGGTCGGGATGGCGCCGGCAGACATTGAACCCATGCGGATACAGGTACAGAGGCAGAAGTCGTGATTTCAGTTGCTCGCCTCGCGGTTCTCGTCGGCATTGCCGGCCTGATTCCATTCATTCTAGGCACCGCTGGCCTGTTTCTGATGCCAGCCAACAGCGTTGCTATTCTGGCGTGGTTCTATATCTACAGTGCCGGTATTCTCGCTTTTATGGGCGGAATCTACTGGACCATTGCCATGCAGCTGGAAAACCGCTCCTACCCGCAATCGCCCCTGGTGACCATGCTGCTGAGCCAGTTGTTCTTCGTTGCCGCCGGTATCGGACTGTTGCTGCAGACGCCGCAGAAAATCCCGCTCTACATCGTCGCGTTCCTGTTGCTGTATCTGGTAGACGCCCGCTGGATGCGAAGCTACTGGCCGGCCTGGTATCTGAAGATGCGATTGGTGCTGACCACCGTGGTACTGGCTTGCCAGCTAACGGTGGCCGGCTGGTTCTTCCTGCTGCACGGTGCCTGATTCAGGCACCGTCAGGATCGGTTCCAAACAGGGTCTGCAGTTTTCTCAGAGCGCCTTTCTCGATCTGTCGCACACGCTCCCGGCTGAGACCCAGCTGTTCCGAAATCGTTTGCAGGGTCTCCGGTTCAATCAAGCCAAGCCCGTAACGCCGGGTCAGGATATCCCGCTCCCGGTCCGACAGTTCCCCCATCATGCGCTCCAGCCGAATCATCCGGTCCCGCGCCCGAAACGGCTGATCCGGGCGGGTATCGGCACCCGCATCGAGACTGTCGGCCAGGGTCACCGATCCGTCTTCAACCAGCGGAACATCGGTCGACACTTCCCTGGACGCCAGGGCTCTCAGTTCGCCAATCCTGGAGGGTGTGGCCTCCATTTCCCGAGCCAGCTCGGACTGGGTAGGCTCCCGGCCAAGGGACTGATGCAAGCGCATGGACACCTTCTGCAACTGGCGGATCTCCTCCACCACATTCTCCGGCGTATGCACCACACGCACACCCCGCTGCAGGCAGCGGCGCACTTCCTCGCTGATCCACCAGTAAGCGTAGGTGGAAAACCGGAAGCCCTTGCCGGGGTCGTAGCGCTCTACGGCCTTGATCAGCCCGACGTTGGCGTCCTGGATCAGGTCCGACATGGCAATGCCATGATGGCCGTAGCGGCGGGCGATATGTACCGCCAGCCTCAGATTGCTCTGAATCAGGCGGTGACGGCAGGCCAGGGCAAGGTGGTAAGCCCGGCGACAGCGGGCCGAAAAAGCACAGGCATCACCGAGGCTGCCCATCACATCCCGCAAGGTTTGTGGGGTGTCCTCGGGTAATGCCAGTTCGGTGTGAATCACCCGTAGCGACCGGATCAGCTTTCTGGCCAGACGCCGTTCATCGGCTTCGCTGAGGAGGTCATGCCGGGACGCATCCCTGAAATACAACCCGACCAGGGAATCCCTTTCACCATCGTTGGGCAGCGTCGGAAGCGGTCCCGGCCGGCTCTGTATCTGCATGGCTCGGTACCCATTTGATATTTGTTGAGAATACGCAGATCAGGCAGGCATGGATTCCCCGGCAGCGAGGGGAAAACCGAAATACAGGAATACAGAAAGGAGGATGAGTGGGGGAGGGATCGGTCACGCCCGGCCATGAAACCTCACAGGTTGTGAGACGGCCGACCGGGCGCCCGATCTGGAGGCAAGACTCCTCCATTACCCTCAGGCGAAGCGACCGGTTCCGCCTGTGGGTAATTCCTAGCTGGCGGTGGTTGATGCCGCCACGATGGCGTATTCGTGGTTATGGGGCTCAATCAGCGCCCCATGCAGGGCCACAATCGCCTGGTCGTATTTGTCTTCATCAATCACAAACTGGATATCCACCTGGCGCATGCACTGGTGGATCGCCAGCACGCTGATGTCCTTGTCAGCCAGTGATTTTACCGAACGGGCAAGAATGCCCGGCACCTTCATGTCACTGCCAATGGCAGACACCAGGGCCACTTTGCGGGTACTGATTTCGGCATTGGGGAACTCTTCCTCCAGTGCCTTGACCACCCGCTTCACGTGCTTGAGCGTGGTATCCACGTAGTGGGTAATGGTATTGGCATTGGTGTCCTTGGACATGAACCGCACTTTGAAACGGCTCAGTACATCCAGGATCCGGCGGTCGGAGCCCGGTTCGCCCTGCATGTCCTGATCGAACACCTCAATGGCAAATACGCCTTTGGCACCCGCCACAATCTCCACCTGGGGTTTTTCACTGACGTAGTCGCCGGTGATCAGCGTACCGGTATGCTCCGGCTCGAAGGTATTCATCACCCGCAGCGGAATCTCGTTCTGACGCAGACCTTTACCGGCCCGTGGGTGAATCGCTTCCATCCCCAGGTTAGCCAGTTGGTCGGCTACGTCGTAGTTGGTACGCCCCAACGGAACCACCTTGTCTTCACCCACGATGTTCGGATCGGCAGAACTCAGATGGTATTCCTTATGGATGATCGCTTCCCGGGCATTGGTGATCACCGCCGTGCGACTGAACGTCATCTCGCTGTAGCCCCGGTCGAAGGTACGCATCAGGCCTTCCTTGCACTGGGCATAACCGGTCACGATTGGCAGTTCCCGGCTCAGGTCGATGGCGTCGAAGGCCTGCTTGAGCTTTTCATCCAGCGGCAGCAATTCACTGTCGCGCCAACCGGTCAGGTCGACAAAGCGGGCGTTGATGCCTTCCTGCTGCAGCTTCAGGGCAGTATTGAATGCACTGTGGGCTTCACCGATCCCTGCCAGCATCTCCCGCACGGTGAGCAGGTGTTCTTCCAGCTGGAACTGGCCGTAGGAGCACAGCCGTTGCAGGTCGATCAGGCAGCCCCGGACACCCTCGATGCGATCAGTAATAAACTGGTCCGCCTGCTGCTTGAGCATCGGATCGGCAAACAGCTCACCGTTGATGTCCGTCAGCAGTTGAATCAGTTTGGTGAGGTCGTCACCCCAGGCCCAGTCCGATTCGGCATCGGCAAACAGGGCGTAAACGCCCGGCTCGCCGGTTTTCTTGTGTTCCAGCAGTTCGTTGGTTACGCCGCCATAGGCTGAAACCACGAAAATCCGCTGGTAGAGGTCGCTCTTCTTGCGCTTGCCAATAATGATATTGTCGCGCACGGCCTCGTAATTACTCATTGATGTACCGCCAATTTTCTCGACGGTGTGCTGTGCCGTAGTCATATCCTTGCCTTCGTAATCTGCGTTTTGGAAAGGTGGGGGAAACGGGCGTCTTACGACGCCTCGTTCACACCTTCCTGCATGATCTCGTCAACAGACTCGGCCAGCAGTTTCGCGCCCAGACGCAGGTCATCTTCGCTGGTGGTCAGCGGCATCAGGCACTTGATCACTTCATCGTTCGGGCCACTGGTCTCGATGATCAGGCCCTTCTCGAAGCAGCGCTTGGTGATCGGACCGGTCACGTCTGCATGCTTGGCTTCGATACCACGCATCAGGCCACGGCCTTTCATCGAGAACTCACCCGGGTACTTGTCGCAGATCGCCTGCAGGGCATCGCCCAGCACCTTGGTCTTGGCCTTCACTTCGTTGGCGAAGGCATCGTCTTTCCAGTAGGTTTCTACCGCAGCGCGGGCCGTTACGAACGCCATGTTGTTACCACGGAAAGTACCGTTGTGCTCACCGGATTCCCATACGTCCAGCTCCGGCTTGAACAGCACCAGCGCCATCGGCAGGCCATAGCCACTCAGGGACTTGGATACCGTCACGATGTCCGGCTTGATGCCAGCGAATTCAAAGCTGAAGAACTCGCCGGTCCGGCCGTTACCCGCCTGGATGTCATCCACAATCAGCAGGATGTCGTGCTTCTTGCACAGCTCGGACAAGCCTTTCAGCCATTCAGCGCGGGCCGCATTCAGACCGCCTTCACCCTGAACGGCCTCAACGATAGCCGCCGCCGGCTTTTCAACACCGGAGGAGCTGTCAGACAGCACCTTGTCCATGATGTCCAGGGTGTCTACGTCTTCACCCAGGTAGCCGTCGTAGAACATGAAGTCCACGTGGCCCAGGGGCACGCCTACACCACCACGGTGATGTTCGTTACCGGTGGCGGCAACGGCACCGGCCGTTACGCCGTGGAAACCGTTAGTGAAAGAAATGATGTTGGTACGGCCTTTCACCTTCCGGGCCAGCTTCATGGCCGCTTCCACACAGTTGGTACCGGTGGGGCCGGTGAACTGCATCTTGTAGTTCAGGCCACGGGGATCAAGGATGTACTTCTTATACGATTCCATGAAGTCGTGCTTTGCGGTGGTGAACAGGTCCAGGCCCTGGCTCACGCCGTCTGCCTCGATGTACTCGAGCAGTGCTTTCTTCAGGACATCGTTGTTGTGGCCGTAGTTCAGGGAACCGGCGCCGGCCAGGAAGTCCAGGTACTGTTTGCCGTCTTCGGTGTACAGGTGCGCGTTCTTGGCACGGTTGAAAATCACCGGAAAGGCGCGGGAATAAACACGAACTTCGGATTCAGTAGACTTGAAAATTTCCATTGTCTTGCCTCTTAGCATGTCAGGTTCGAGGTAAATGCGCGGTGGCCTGCTGGTAAAACGTGTCGGTCGCAACAGGCCCGCCGTGCGTTGATGTCAGCCATCTGGCAGGCCCACCTCGGGTGGCCTGCCGGCTGTTCAGATTCGCAGTCAGCGATTCACATACCGTGAATCAGGGCTCTCAGACAGGCTTCGTGAAAGGCCCGATACGCAGCAGGAACTCAGAATCGTGCTTGCCGCCAAAGTGGGTCTCTTTCTCGAAGTGCTCGTGATAGGTGAGCTCGGCTCCCAGATCACGGGCAAATGAGCGGAACAGCGCCCAGGAAGCCTCGTTGTCTTCGGTAATCGTGGTTTCCAGGTGCGTGACGTTCTTGCACGCGTCCCGGCCTACGATTTCCTTAAGCATCCGCTTGGCGAGGCCCTGGCCACGACCTTTCTCGTGTACCGCCACCTGCCAGACAAACACGGTCTCGGGCTGTTGGGGAGGGATGTATCCGGAGATAAAGCCGACCAGATCGCCGTCCTTCTCCGCCGCCACGCCGGTCTCGGCAAAGTGGCTGCACTGCAACAGGTTGCAGTAAATCGAGTTGGGGTCCAGCGGCGGACATTCCGCAACCAGCTGGTGGAGCCTGAAGCCATCATCCTTGGTAGGTTTGCGCAAGGTGATGGCGGTGGTATTCGATCCTTCTGATGTCATAACGTGATCAATTCGCTGCCAAAAGTTAGTGTTGAATTATATAGACCACAAAATATATTTCAAGTCGACCCCGGCCAGCCACTCAACACGGCCCGAGCCTGATAGTTTCAGAATAGACCGGATTGAAGCATTTGCCAGTGACAAATTGGTTACCGGAAAGAGGGAAAAATAATGCCCTCCGGCACAAGATGGGTGCCGTCAGTCAGGCGTCTTCGATAGGACACAGCGGCAGGAGACCCTTCGGGCCAAAGCCTGTCAAACTGAGCCAGCCAGGCATCGATATCGTAAGCGACCGGCATCAGGGAAACATGCAGACCGGGCCGCGCAATTGCCGCCAACGGCTCCATAAAAGGGCTTGTAAAGCCAATGCGGGTAACGAGCCCCCGGGAGTCGGCACGCAGATTACCCATGCCGGCCGCACCGTTATTGGCCACGATCCGTTGTTTTTCATCCACTTTACCGGACCAGATCACCGGCAGACAGGTATGGGCGCAAGCGATCAGGTCGGCACCGGTGGCACGAAACCAGTACGCCAGCTTTTCCTCGCCGCCCGAGGCAATAGATTCGTGAGCCAGCCCCCACCCGGCCAGAGACTCCGGATCACCATGCACGACCAAAACCTTTAGGCCTCCAAATATCATGCAACGGTATCGTGGCAATAATGAGAGTTTCTTTTGAATATCGGGGTGTCGGTCCGCCACCACCTGCAGCCGCCCCATCATCTGATTGGACCGCTCCACCACTCCCTGATCCACATACTCCGGGTACGCGCAGCCACAGCCGGCGCCGGCGTTGGGAATCGAGAGCTCATAATCCACGTTGCCGAGAATCGCTGTGTGGTCCAGGATCCGGCTGTTGATCTCCCGGAACAAAGTGTCGTCAGCGTTAAACCAGTTGAAATCGCCATTGAAGACCAGCTTCACCCGGTGGCCGTGGCGCTCCTCTGCGCGCACCATGGCCTCGATTTCATCAAGGGCGAAGGCATTGCCGTAAAGACCACCGACGATGTACAGCACATCCTCAGAAACCTGCGCCGGCTCTCTGCAAAGAGACTCTGGCGTGTAGCGGTATGCCAGCGGGCAGCTGCGCCCTTCTGTATCAGCCATGATCTGGCCCCTCCGTTCTGGTCAGGCACCTTCGGCGGCCACCGACTTTCCAGCCAGACGCTTTAACAGCAAGGGCAGGAAGAAACACACCGTACAGATCAGGAAACCGTAAGCATTCACGCCCAGCAACATCGCATAGGCACCGTCACCAATCGCCCAGCTTGATGGGATGAGGCCCACCGCCAACAGAACACCAAGACCAAGCCCGGTCCAGAAGCTGAGATGGAAGCTCCAGGGCGACCACTGGGTAAAACCATAGAACAGGAAAACCGGCGCCAGCCCCATGACCATAGTGCCCGAGATGGTCGTC
Organism: Marinobacter sp. EN3; assembly: GCF_000475315.1. Classification (NCBI taxonomy): domain Bacteria; kingdom Pseudomonadati; phylum Pseudomonadota; class Gammaproteobacteria; order Pseudomonadales; family Marinobacteraceae; genus Marinobacter; species Marinobacter sp. EN3. The sequence continues at coordinate 243,379 of NZ_AXCC01000063.1, read as the reverse complement.
GCCTTGAGGATGTCAGTACCGGCGAACATGGGCAGGTTACCCAGGAAGGCAAAAATCACCATCACCACGGCCCCCACTCTCATGCTCGGCAGCTTGTCCGACGCACGCCGCGCCAGGCGAGGCAGATCCACCGCAAGGGACTTGGCCAGTGAGGTAAAGGTGGAATCGAGAGTGGAACCGGCCGAGGTCATCATCACCACGCTCATGAAGAACAACGCCGCCAGCCCCAGGGACTGGCCCACTGCTGCGGGCGCGTTCCCCATGGCCTCAATGCCGTTAAGCCGGGCGTGAACGCCCACCAGACTGAAAATAAACACCGCCACAAAGCCCAACAATCCGGCGACCACAAAGCTCTTGAGCATGGTCTTTTCCTTGTTCACAAAGCCCCGGTCAGTCAGCACCGGATCGTGGAATGGATAACTGAAAAGTTGCAACAGAGCCACCAACAGCAAGTCGAAACCAGCATTGAGCCGGAACTCACCATTAGTCAACAGGGCGCTGGTGTCGTTGGCAGGGATGATCAGGAACAATACCGCCCCCACAAAGAACACAAACACGAAGGCCTGAATCACATCGGTGAAGATCGAGGACCGGAGACCGCCCTTCAGACTGTAAGCCAGGGTAAACACCGTAAACAGCATCGCCGCCGCGTAATACTCCCACTCGCCGGGCAATCCGAAGTAACCGCCCACCACTGCGGTGTTACTCCAGACCTCGTTATAGAGCCGGATAAGAACCGCCGCGGCAAACGCCAGACTGGCCAGCCGCCCGAAACGCGAGGTCAGAAAATCCTGCAGACTCCGGGCCCCGGTCTGGGTCCGGATCAGGTAAATCACATAGCCTGCCACCGGGATGGACAGCCAGTAACTGGCATAAGCCAGACCGCCCACCACACCATAAGCCGCCCCCAGATTCGCCGCATTAGTCACCGACTTGGCAAAGATCCAGCTGATAAAAATACTCGCCGTCAGCGACCACTGACCCACCGGGTTGCCCTGATCATCGGCGCCCTTATAAAAAGAGTTTGCGTTCTTGCTCTTGGGCGACAGCGCATACATAACCACGCCGTAGACCAGCAGGAATCCCCAGAACAGGGATGCTTCGGTAAAATTCATTGTCGTGTTCCTGGTTTACGGTTTAACGAATCTACACAGGCGCCGAACAACTCGCCCCAAAGCGGTAGCACGAGAAACACCGGTGATGCCGCAACATGATCCGCTCGTCCATACTCTCCGCCAGCGTACCGCCGAGGTCATACTGCGGATCATCGTCCACCAGCGTGCAGGCATACACCCGCACCTGTTCGCCCCTCTTCACCAGCATCCGCGTATAGGTGCACATAAAGTGCGACCGGGATTCCTTCGTCGGATACTTCTCCATGCAGGTCTCGGTGATCTCCGGACTGCCATCTTCCGAACCAGGCGTGCCCAGGTCCGGAAACGCGGTGAACGCGAGGTTCTCCGGAATGCCCCATTCCCGGAAGATCCCACGGAACGCGGCTTCGACATCAGCCGGAATTTCCTTCGGATCGGTCTGGCGGGCAATGGATACCTTGAAACCCTGTTCGATCAACCAACGGATGCCCTGCAAGGCCTCATCAAAGCTGCCCTCGCCGCGGTCCTTGTCATGCCGGGCGCGGTCGGGAAAATCCAGGCTCACCCGGAAGTGGATCGGATAGGGATTATCCAATAAGGGCAGCACCTGGTGCTGGCGCTTGTGCAGCGGCTCAGTGGCGTTGGTGAGCACAAAGCAGGGGCGGTACTGGCTCGCGTAGTCCAGGATATTGACGAAATCCCGGATCACGAAGGGCTCACCACCGGTGAAGGAAAACTGCTCCACGCCCATGTCAATGGCTTCGTGGATAAACGGTTTCACGTCAATGAGCTTCATGCCCGGGATGCGGCCATCACCGGGATGGGAACCCTCCAGGCAAAACGGGCAGGCCAGGTTGCAGGCGGTACCGGTGTGTATCCACAGCTCTTTTAGCCTGTCGGCATCGATGTATCCCCGGGGATCACCGTTGCGGGTGTGGGTCCAGCTATCACGGGCCCGGGGTTCCAGAACTTCCACGGCCGGAATGCGTTTAGCGCGGGCCGGTCGGGTTTTGGTCAGGGGCATAGTGGCTCCTTGGTGTATTCGTCTTTTTCCCACGGCGCCAGCCATGGAGCTTCTCCAGCAGCTTCAGAATGCCTTCAGGGGCATGAGAGCGCTTCCATTCACCGGCCGCGTACTTGGCCGACTCGTTCCAGGTCGGGTAGGGGTGAATGGTGCCCAGGATCTTGTTCAGGCCCAGACCGTGTTTCATGGCCAGGGTGAACTCGGCCAGGATTTCCCCGGCGTGCGTGCCCACCACCATAGCGCCAAGAATCTTGTCTTTGCCCGGCGGAGTCAGCACCTTGATAAAGCCATGGTCCTCGCTTTCGGCAATCGCCCGGTCCAGGTCATCCAGGCCGTAACGAGTAACCTCGTAGGCCACGCCCTTTGCCTTTGCCTCAGCCTCACTCAACCCAACTCTGGCCACTTCCGGCGAGGTGAACGTAACCCAGGGCATTACCCGGTAATCCACCTTGAAGCGCTTGAACTGCCCGAACAGACCGTTGACGGCCGCGTACCAGGCCTGGTGGGCCGCAGCGTGAGTAAACTGGTACGGGCCGGCCACATCGCCGCAGGCGAACACGTTCGGATAACTCAGACTCATGTCCTCTTCCACCGGTACGGTGCCATTGGGCAAAGTGTCGACGCCAATCCTTTCCAGGTTCAGACCGGAGGTATTCGCCGCACGACCCACAGCCACCAGAACCTGATCAAAGGGAATGCGAACCCTCTGACCCTCGTAATCGCAGTACGCAACCTTCTCTCCTTCCTCTATACGGAACTCAGCCGCTGAATGTTTCAGCCGGACATCAATTCCGTCGGCTTCAAACTGTTTGAGCACCAGTTCAGAGACATCAGCATCTTCTTTGGCCAGTAGGCGCTCCCCCCGCTCCACCTGAGTGACCTGAGTGCCAAGGCGGGCAAACGCGTGCGCCAGCTCTGAGCCAATGGGACCACCACCCAACACCAGCAGGCGTTGCGGCTGCTCCTGCAATTCCCACAGGTTATCGGAGGTCAGTGGCTGCATGTCTTTCAGTCCGGGGATCGGCGGTACCGCCGGTTTGCCACCGGTGGCCACGATGATGCTGCGAGCTGTCAGGCGCTCGGTACTACCATCATTATGTTTGACCTCCAGTTCCCAGGGCGACACAAAACTCGCCTCACCAGAGATGCAGTCCACACCCAGCTTGCGATAGCGCTCTGGAGAGTCGTGGGGCTCCACTTTTGCGATAACGTCCTTCACCCGGTTCATTATGTTTTTGAACGAGCCTTTTACGGGCACGGACTCCAGACCGTAACGATTGGCGTGGCGCAGGGTATCGGCAGCCTTGGCGCTGCGTATCAGGGCCTTGGAGGGCACGCAGCCGGTATTCAGGCAGTCGCCACCCATCTTGTGTTTTTCAATCAGGGCCACCTTGGCTTTCACCGCCGCAGCAATATAGGCCGAGACCAGACCTGCAGATCCACCGCCGATGACCAGCAGGTTGTAGTCGAAATGCGCGGGTTTCTGCCAGCCGGCATACACTTTGCGGCGGCGGATAAAGCCCACCACAAACTTGGCAATCAAGGGAAAGAGACCCAACAATGCAAAGGAAAGCAGCAGGTCAACCGAGACAATGTCACCGGTGGACTCGATCTGACCCAATTGAGTGCCTGCGTTTACGTACACAAAAGTGCCAGGCAACATGGCAACCCAGCTCACCACGGCATAGGTGCGCAGCTTCATGGCGGTCAGGCCCATGGCCAGGTTGATCAGGAAGAAGGGGAACACCGGCACCAGGCGCAGGGTGGCCAGGTAAAACGCCCCGTCTTTTTCAATTCCTCGGTCCATTTTCACCACGGTTTCCCCGTAGCGCTTGCGTAGCGTGTCCCGCATCAAGAACCGGGCCACCAGGAAGGCCAGGGAGGCACCGATGGTTGAAGCAATGGAGACGGCAGCCAGGCCATAAAGATTTCCGAAGAAAGCGCCGCCCGCCAGGGTCATGATCGTAGCCCCGGGCAGGGACAGGGCTGTTACCGCCACATAGATCAATGCATAGCCCGTTACGGCTAGCACCAGGTTCTGATCAATCCACTGTTCGATTGCACCCTGGTGGGACTGGAGATTTTCCAGGGTAAGCAGTTTGTGCCCGTCGAAACCCAGGAAGATCCCTACGAGAGCGGCGATGATAAGAAGAAGTAATAACTTGCTGCGATTCATATCCATGCCTGTCTGTGGTGTATAGACCATACGCTGTTATAGCAAAGACACGATCACACGCTGGATGTTACACCGCTTATAAATAATTATTTTTGAGCACTCGCTAAAAAATAGTCGAGATTTGACTAATTCCGCAACAATATGCGCCACCAAACAAGCACCTTTCTTTCAATCAGATACACTTTCCACATTGTTTGATGAGATTTCCAAGCGTCCGCTGGCCTGGAGCAAGGCCAACTGAGCACAGACGACTTCTTCAGCGCACAGAAAACGAGGGAATCCGATGGCCAATGATGCAATACGCGCCATGAACTCTGACATGGTAGCCGCCCTCGCCGGCGGCTGGGTTGCTGATGCCGCCAGTCTTGGCCTGCACTGGCTTTACGACAGTGATCGCATCCACGACGTTGGCGGAGAATACCCGGAATTCCTCCCGCCCAAAGCGGATTATTTCGAAGGCGGTTTCGGATACTTTGCTCATGGCGGAAAAAAGGTCGGTGACATCAGCCATTATGGCGCCGCGACCGGGGTTCTTACCGACAGCCTTTTGGCTAACCAGGGTCACCTGAACATTCGTGACTACCAGCGACGTTTCCGGGCCTTTTTTGGCCCCGGCGGGACATGGCAGGGCTATATCGACAACCCCACACGGGTAACGCTGCATAACCTCAACTCGATCGAGCAGAGCGCGATTGAACGGGCCCAGGCCTCAACGGCTGCCAGTCTCACGGATCAGCAGAAGCGCCTACTCGTGCAGAAAGTGTTGCCCTACACGAGCCGTCTGAGTGGCGATCAACTGGCTGGCCCGGTGCGCAAAGCCATTAATCTGACCTATCACGAGACAGACATTCAGGAGGCCGGCGTCCACCTCGCGCAAACGATCGACCAGCACCTGCTACCGGAAAGCGGCGCTAATGACATGCAACTACCGGCTGTGTCCAAACTGCCTCCGCTCGTGGCCTGTTATCTCGGTAGTGATGACCTTCTGACAACAACCGAAGCGGCAGTACGGGTAACCAACCACAACGACGAAGCCGTAGCCTGGGCGAAGTGCGCAGCAAGACTCCTGGAGAGTCTTTATCTGGGCAAATCTATGTCAGAGTCTTTGGACGCTGCCACGGCCGAAGCGCCGGAACCCTGCAGCCTCAACAAAGCGCGAGCTGATGAACAGCTTGATCCTGTCGGTGCCGCTGAGTCGTTCGGGCGCACCTGTTACTTGAAGGAGGCCATGCCGGTCATTTTTCATATCCTCAACCATGCCACGAGTTACGCCGAAGCTGTTCGTGCCAACATCCAGTGCGGTGGAGACTCCTGCGGCCGCGCCTGGATCATTGGCCCGGCCATGGCTGCAATTCATGGCGTTGGCGGAGAATACGGCATCCCTCTGAGCTGGCTGGCCCGGGTTAAGGGCGCAGCGGCCATTTACAGGGATGTTGAGTTGTTGGTTGGTATGAGGGCCGAATCTAACCAGTAAACCTGACTTACCCTGGCAGTTCAGTATCAGCAAACGACCTCGACATATTTCAGCGCGATCATTGAAGATATAATTGAGCGTATACTCAACAAACAATCAGGCGGTGAACCCAATGCCCAGACCTCCAAGCTATGATCGGGAAACTGCCCTTGCCAGCGCGGTCGGCCTGTTCTGGCACAAGGGCTACCATGGCAGCTCCATGAAGCAGATTGAGCAGGCTCTGGACATGCGCCCGGGCAGCATCTACGCAACATTCGGCAGTAAAGACGGGCTGTTTTCGGAAGCGCTGGCAAGGTATGCGCACCAGGCAGGCGAAGATCTTGCCTGCCACATGGCCGGCTACCACAATGTGCTGGATGGCCTGCAGGCTTTTCTGGTCAAGATCGCCAGGAGCTGTTCAGAGCCAGACTGCAGCACCCCGGCGCGGGCCTGTCTGATTGTGAAAACGCTGCTTGAATCCAGCAACACCAACACCGCGCTCCATCAAGAGGCAAAGGCCTTACTGACCGCCATTGAAAATGCCTTTACCGAGTTACTGGAAGCCGCCAGAAAGCAGGGCGAGCTGGCGCCCGACACAGATTGCCGACGCCTGGCCAGACTGTATCAGAGTCAGATCATGGGGCTTCGTTCCATCGCCGAACGGGAGCTATCTCGGACCGACCTCGAACAGTTGGGTCAGGATATGGCGGCTATCCTGGAGCCCTATCGGGTCCGGAACTGAATCACCGGGCGGGACCGTTGATTTGCTCCAGAAACGCCGCCGGTAACGCATCAATCACGGGCCGGGCGTCGCCGGCCAGCTCCGGGTTCGGCGTCTCCGGTTCCTGACTCAGGGTCACAGGCGATTCGGACCAGTGCAACAGTTCCAGCCGACCGTTTTCCCGCTCCACCAGCGCGGTGCAGTGTTCCACCCAGTCGCCATCATTACAATAGAGCCCCTCTTCGCTGCGCAGGAAGCCCGCCGAGTGGATATGGCCGCAGATAAAACCGTGATAGTGGCCTTTTTCCGCCGCGGTCAGCGCCGCCAACTCGAAACGGCGGATAAAGGTTCTCGCCTTGCCAATCCGGCTTTTGATCCAGGCCGCCAACGACCAGTAGGGCTTGCCCTGTAATCGCCGCAGGGCGTTGAACCAGCGGTTCAGACGCAGCAACAAGCCATGGGCGCGGTCTCCGACCAGCAGCATCAAAGGGCTGCAGCGAACCACCTGGTCAAACTGGTCGCCATGGCAGACCAGAAACTGACGGTCGTCGGCGGTGGTATGCACGGCCTTGTACTGCAATTCGATGCCGGAAAACGTCTGGCCACAGAAACGCCGGAAAAATTCATCGTGATTGCCCGGGATGTACACCACCCGGGTTCCCGTTGCGGCCAGCTCCAGCAGCTTGTGGATAACCTGCCGGTGGCTGTCGGGGAAATGAGCCCGTCGCTGCATGGCAATCAGGTCGACGATGTCACCCACCAGGTAAAGGGTCTGGCACTGAATGTTGTTCAGGAAATCCAGCAGATAGTCCGCCTGGCAATCGGCGGTACCCAGATGGACGTCGGATATGAATACGCTTCGATACTGTCGCATGGTGCCTCCGGTGAGAACAGGCCTGCTTTCAGGATCCTGACATCACCTTGGCAACACCCAGTGACACCGGGGTGACAGCACCAAGACAATTTGATGAAAGCGGAGCCGATGTGGCCGGCTCCGCTGGCTGCAACTACGGGCGAAGGGCGGGATTAAGGGTGTAGGTGCCGGTTACCCGGGCACTGGCCAGCACATGTCCGGCCATGGCCTGACGCACGTCGTTGCCGTCAAATTCACCCTCCAGGCCCAGGGTGTCTACATCCAGAGCATGCACTTCAAAGTGGTAGTGATGGATGATTTCATCATTCCAGGGCGGGCAGGGGCCGTCATAACCGGCATAGGTACCGGCCATGTCCGGATTGCCGGCCAGAAACTGGGTGTAATTGTTCACACCACGGACACCAATCGGGCCTGGTCCATAATCCTTGCCCTTGGGACTGACACCATCGCTGTCTTCACCCTCCGGGATCCGCTTTGTGCCAGCGGGAATATCCACCAGCAGCCAATGGAAGAAATCGACACGTGGCAGGTCGGCCGGTACGGTCTTGCCTTCCTGATTGACGTCGTCGGCGACGCTGGGCACATCCGGGTCAAACATCATCACCACGAAGCTTTTGGTGCCCTCCGGTGCACCGTCCCAGACCAGCTCCGGATTCCGGTTGGGACCAAAACTCATGTGGTCCTGTTCACTGAACACACCGAAGGCAAACTTTTCCGGTACCGGCTGGCCTTCCTCAACACCTCGAACCTGCAGTTTCACGTCGCTTTCTCCTGTCTGTTCTTCAAGTGGATGAGAAGTTTGTAGCAGCGCCAACGGCTCTGTGTCCAGCCCGACAATACTGACGATGGAGCCAAGAGGTACTTGGGCTCAATTGTCTCGCTCCAACATCGGCGGTAGTATACGCCCCTGTATTAGCTCCCTAATCATAGACATTCAGGCCAGTGACGACAGCCAAGCGCTTTCATCCGAGAGCGTTTGGCTCTCATCACTTAAAGGTCTGAAACGTTATGGAAAACCTTCATCACATAGTCGTGGTCGGCGGCGGAGCCGGCGGCCTGGAACTGGTCACCAGTCTGGGCAACAAGCTTGGCAGAAAAGGCAAAGCCCGTATTTCCCTGGTCGACGCCGGTCTTACCCATGTGTGGAAACCCCTGCTGCATGAAGTGGCCTCCGGCTCGCTGGATGCCAGCGCCAACGAAATCAATTACCGCGCCCACGCCCGCAAGCACCATTACGAGTTTCAGCTCGGCCGCATGAGCGGTCTGGACCGGGCCAATAAAGCGATCGTGATTGCCCCGTTCCGGGATGAAGAAGGCCAAGAAGTAGTACCGGAACGGCGCCTTCATTACGACACCCTGGTGATTGCCGTTGGCAGCACCGCGAACGACTTCGGCACCCCCGGCGCACAGGACCACTGCCTGTTCCTGGACAGTCTGAAGCAGGCTCGCCGCTTTCATAACCTGATGCTCAATGCCTTCCTGCGCAAAAACCACGAAGCCCTTCAGGGCCAGCCCCATGCCCTGAACATCAGCATCATTGGTGCCGGAGCCACGGGCGTGGAACTGGCCGCCGAACTGAGACTGGCATCCCGCGAATTGCCCATCTACGGCATGAACCACCTCAAATCTTCCGATGTTTCCATCAGCGTGATCGAGGCGGCCGACCGCATATTGCCTGCGCTGCCCGGGCGCCTTTCCGCCGCAGCCACCCGGGAACTGGAACGCCAGAAGGTCAAGGTATTGACCGGACAACCTGTAAGCGAGGTGCGCGAGAACAGTCTGATCATGAAGGACGGCACTGAACTGCCCTCGGAAATGACCATCTGGGCCGCTGGCATCAAAGCACCGCCGTTCCTGGCGGAACTGGACGGCCTGGAGACCAATCGCGGCAATCAGCTGCTGGTGGAACAGACCCTGAAAACCACCAAAGATGCGGATATCTTCGCGTTTGGTGACTGCGCCGCCTGCCCGCAGCCGGAATCCGACCGGCCGGTGCCACCACGTGCCCAGGCCGCACACCAGCAAGCCGATGCCCTGTTCAAAACCCTCTGCAACCGGCTGGAAGGCAAAGAAGCCGTTCCCTTCGTGTACAACGACCATGGCTCACTGATCAACTTCAGCAAATACACCACCGTCGGCAACCTGATGGGTAACCTGTCCGGCCGCAGTATGTATATCGAAGGGAAAGTGGCCAGGCTGTTCTATGTGTCGCTGTACCGAATGCACCAGGTAGCCTTGCACGGTTTCCTGCGAACCGGCGTGATCTGGCTGATGGACAAGATCAGTCGGGCCATGCAGCCACGGTTGAAGCTGCACTGATTCAGCCCCAGTAAAACATCCCCGACTGTTTCCCGAGGATGGTTGCGGCAATGTGCCGGTCGCAGGCTTTGTTGGCGAGGCCATAGCACACGTGCAAGGGCAGGAGGTGCTCTTCCCGGGGGTGACAGAACCGGGCATGGGGCGCTTGCTCCCAATCTGCCAGGCGCTTCGCCCGCTCCGGCTCCGACAGGGAGCTGTCGCCGCAGGTCTGTTCCAGCCAGTCCTCAAAGGCCAGATTACGGGCCTGGATTTCCGGTGTCTGTGCAGCAAAGAAGGCCCGCATGTTGTGGAACGAGAAGCCGGAGCCAAGCACCAGCAGGTGATCGTAATCCAGTGCCTGCAATGCCCGGCCAATCGCAAGGTGCGTACTGGCGTCCAGAGTGTTGACCAGTGAGAGCTGAATGCAGGGAATATTTGCCTCCGGATACATCAGTTTAAGCGGCACAAACGCGCCGTGATCCAGGCCCCGCTGGTCATCCAGGCGGGCCTGGATGCCAGCCTGATCCAGCGCCTGGGCGACCTGCTGCGCCAGCACCGGCTCCCCCGGGCAGGGGTATTCGATCTTGTAGGCTTCCGAAGGAAAACCGTAATAATCGTAAATCAGCGACGGCGTAGTACTGGAGGTAATGGTCGGGATCGCCTCCTCCCAGTGGGCGCTGATCACCAGTATCGCAGAGGGTTTGCGCAGGCCAGCCGCTAGCTCTGTTAACCGATCCACCATGTGCTGGTGCCCGGGATCTCCCAGCAGCGGCATGGGGCCGCCACCGTGGGAAACAAACAGTACATCGGTCGCTTTGCTCATGGCGTTCTCCCCGGTTCAGCTTTCTTTCTGCAACAGGTTATCGACAGCGAACCGGCCTGCGCCCTGAATCGCCAGAGCGACGGTGGCGGCAAACAGCGTGAGTGCATACTCGTAACCATTATTGGCCATAAACAAGCCATTACCGATATGCACCGCGAAAATGGCCACCAACATGGTGAAAGCCGCAACCACCGCCGCCGGACGTGTCAGTAGCCCGAGCACCAGTGCCAGACCGCCAAAGAATTCGGCACTACCTGCCAACAAGGCCATCAGGTAGCCTGGCTCCAGGCCAATACTGGCCAGCCATTGTCCGGTACCTTCCAGCCCGTATCCGCCAAACCAGCCGAACAGTTTCTGGGCACCATGCGCGGCCAGGATCAGACCCACCGGAACCCTCAGTGCCAGTGCGGCAAAGCCACCATTGGATTGGAGTAATGCCTTTGTGAATTGAGCGTTCATAATCATCACCTTAAGTCTTTCTCTGATTGGTTTATCCCGAAGCCCCGGCTTCAGGCCATGGGCTCACTTTACTATCACCAATCTCAAAGACTAAGATGACTCTTGTTGCCATATTATCGTCATTTTATTGATAATCATCCGCATAACTCCGATCAGGACACCGCCATGGACCGTATTGAAGCCATGCGCACCTTCGTGATGGTGGTTAACGAAGGCAGCTTCACCCGAGCCGCTGACCGCCTGGACACCTCGCCGCAACTGGTCAGCAAATACGTGTCTCAACTGGAGACACACCTGGGCGTTCGGTTGCTGAACCGCACCACGCGCAGGCTCCACCTGACCGAAGCAGGCAGGCAATATTACCCGCGGGCCCAGCAGGTGCTCAGCGATATTGATGATCTGGAAAATCAGCTCGGCGACCTGCAAACCGAGGCCCAGGGCCTGCTGCGCATCAGTGCCCCGGTTTCTTTCGCCATTCGCCACATGCCGGCCCTGCTGACCGAGTTCCAGCGAATGCACCCCGCCGTGGGTATTGATCTGCAACTCAATGACCGGAAAGTCGACATAGTCGAGGAAGGCTTCGACATCGCACTGCGCATCGGCCGCCTGCAAAGCTCTTCCCTGATCGCCAAGCGGGTGGCGCCGGTGCGGCTGGTGCTGTGTGCCTCTCCAGCTTATCTGGCACGATACGGCACCCCCGGCAAACCGGAAGACCTCCGGGACCATCAGTACCTGCGCTACAGCTACATGGACCCGGATTCCAGCCATTCCCCGCAGAAGTGGCTGCAGGACAACCGCAGTGACAACCTGCAGGGAATGGTCAGCAACAACGGCGACGTGCTTGTCGAGGCAGCCATTGCCGGTGCCGGGATTGCCCTGCAACCGACCTTTATCGCGGGACCCGCCATCCGGGAAGGCAAGTTAACGATCGTCCTGCCGGAACATGAACCGGAGCCGCTGGGGCTTTACGCCGTCTACGCTCACCGCCAGTTACTGGCAAGCAAGGTCCGCAGCTTCATCGACTTTATCGACGGTTATTTTGGTGATCCGCCCTACTGGGACAGGTTTGATTAGTCGTGCTCAGGCATACGGTCAACATCAATCCTTCAAAGCTCTCTGCTTCCATAGATAAAAGAGCACAGGAATCACCAGCAACGCCAGAATAACGGCAGATATCATTCCGCCAACCATCGGTGCCGCAATGCGCCCCATCACTTCCGAGCCAGTGCCGGTACCCACCATGATGGGCACCAGCCCCCCGATAATGGCTGCCGCTGTCATCATGATCGGCCGTACCCGCAAACCGGCACCGTGGAGCACCGAATGGCGAAGGGTTTCGCGCCTCGGAGTCAGGCCCTTCTCCTCGCAGGTTTCCAGCATGGCGGCATAGGACTGGTTCAGGTACACCAGCATGATCACGCCGATTTCCACGGCGACACCCGCCAGTGCAATGAACCCGACCCCTACAGCCACCGAGAAGTTGTAACCCAGCAGATACATCAGCCAGATGGCACCGATCATGGCAAAGGGCAGCGTGCCCATGATGATCCCGACCTCCGCGAAACGCCGGAAGTTCAGGAACAGCAATATCACAATGATCGCCAGGGTTAGGGGCACCACATAGGTGAGTTTTTCCTTGGCTCGCAGCATGTACTCGTACTGCCCGGACCAGGTCACCGAGTAGCCCGCGGGCAGGTCAAGCGATTCGTTCACGGTGGTCATGGCCTGTTCCACATAGCTGCCGACATCAACCCCCTCGATATCCACAAAGGTCCAGCCGTTCAGCCGGGCGTTCTCACTCTTGATCGCTGGCGGACCGTCCTCCACACGGATATCAGCCACATCCGCCAGCGCAATCCGCTGGCCAGAGGCGGTCACAATCGGTAATTGCTCCAGCTTTTCCGGGGAATCCCGGTAATCCTCGGGGTAACGAAGATTCACGGGGTAACGCTCCAACCCTTCGATAGTCCGGGAAACATTGATACCGCCAATTGCCGATGCCACCACCTGCTGTACGTCGGCAATGTTCAGTCCGTAGCGCGCGGCGCGCTCGCGATCGATATCGACCTTGATGTAGCGGCCCCCGGCGACCCGCTCGGAGTAAACCGACGCTGTGCCAGGTATGTCCACCATGATTTCCTCAAGGCGTTTGCCAATACCCTGAATGGTAGCCAGGTCCGGCCCCGCCACCTTGATGCCGACCGGCGTCTTGATTCCCGTTGCCAGCATGTCGATGCGGGTGATGATCGGCATCACCCAGGCATTGGTCAGGCCGGGGAACCGAATCAGGTTGTTAAGTTCCTGCTTCAGTTTTTCCGTGGTCATGCCTTCCCGCCATTCATCCCTTGGCTTGAGCTGGATAAAGGTCTCGATCATCGTCAACGGCGCCGGATCGGTTGCGGTATCGGCCCGGCCCACTTTACCGAAGACAGTTTCAACCTCGGGTACCGTGGCAATCAGCTTGTCCGTCTGCTGCAGCAGCTCCCGCGCCTTACCGATCGAGATGCCCGGATAGGTGGTGGGCATGTACATCAGATCGCCTTCGTCCAGCGGCGGAATGAATTCACTGCCGATTCTGGTGGCAGGCCAGACACCAACAACCAGAGCCAGAACTGCCGCCAGCACAGTTGTTTTCGGGAAGCGAAGTACCAGCTTCAGAACCGGCATATAGGCACTGACCAGCAAACGGTTCACCGGATTCTTGTGCTCCGGCAGCACTTTGCCCCGGATGAAATATCCCATGAGCACCGGCACCAGGGTCACCGCCAGAGCGGCACTGGCTGCCATGGCATAGGTCTTGGTAAAGGCCAGGGGCGCAAACATCCGGCCTTCCTGTGCTTCCAGTGCGAAAACGGGCACAAAACTGACGGTAATGATCAGCAGGGAGAAAAACAGGGCAGGCCCGACCTCGGAAGCGGATCGGGTTACCACTTCCCACCGGTTTTCCGGCGTTAACGGCGTCCGCTCCATGTGTTTGTGCATGTTCTCGATCATAACAATGGCACCATCGATCATCGCCCCGATCGCAATGGCAATACCGCCCAGTGACATGATGTTGGCATTGATGCCCTGCCAGTGCATGACAATAAAGGCCGCCAGGATGCCCACCGGCAGGCTGAGAATCGCGACCAGCGAAGACCGCACGTGGAACAGGAAGACAATGCACACCAGACCCACCACCAGGAACTCTTCCAGCAGCTTGAAACCCAGGTTATTGACGGCCCGTTCGATCAGACCGGAGCGATCATAGACCGTTACCACCTCAACCCCCTCGGGCAGGCTGGATTTGAGCTCCTTTAGTTTGTCCTTGACGCCATTGATGGTCGCCTGGGCGTTCTCACCGAAGCGCATGACCACCACTCCGCCAACGGTCTCGCCCTCACCGTTCAGCTCAGCAACGCCGCGGCGCATCTGGGGGCCAACCTCAACAGTCGCCACGTCTTTCAGCAAAAGGGGCGTGCCATTGTCGTCCAGCCCCAGAGGGATCGAGAGCAGATCATCACGGGACTGGATGTAGCCTGAGGTGCGCACCATGTATTCCGCTTCAGCCATCTCGATCACGGACGCACCCACTTCCTGATTACCCCGTTTTATGGCGTTCTGGATATGGGCCAGCGGGACCCCCAGGGCGCGGAGTTTTTCCGGGCTGACCTTGACCTGATACTGTTTCACCATGCCGCCCAGGGCGGCCACCTCAGACACACCGGGCACCGTTTGCAGCTCGTATTTGAGGAACCAGTCCTGCAGACTGCGTAGTTCGCTCAGGTCGTGATTTCCGGTGCGATCCACCAGGGCATAGAGATACACCCAGCCCACGCCAGTGGCATCGGGCCCAAGCTGGGGACGAGCCGAGTCCGGCAGGCTGGGCGCCACCTGGGAGAGATACTCCAGCACCCGCGAGCGCGCCCAGTACATGTCGGTGTCTTCATCGAAGATCACGTAGACGTAGGAATCCCCGAAGAACGAGTATCCCCTGACCGTTTTCGCACCTGGTACCGAGAGCATGGCAGTGGTCATCGGGTAGGTCACCTGATCTTCCACCACCTGCGGGGCCTGCCCCGGAAAGCCGGTTTTGATAATAACCTGGACATCCGACAGATCCGGTAAGGCATCCACCGGCGTTTGTTTCAGGGAATACAGGCCGAGCCCCGTAATCAGCAACGTGGCCAGCAACACCAGGAAGCGGTTACCAACCGACCAGCGAATAATGGCTGCAATCATCACTCGCCTCCGCCATGATTCATGGTGCTGTGATCCATGGTGTCTTGCTCCACGCCATCCTGATTCATCGAGCTGTGGTTCATCGCGCCATGATTCATAGCACCGTGATCCATGCCTTCGTGATTCATGCCGCCGTTATCTCGGGTCTGAGGTGCCGACATACGCCGGAAATCAGAGCTTTTGCTGGATTCTGAATCGATCAGGAACTGGGCCGATGTGACGACAGTATCACCAGGCATCAGGCCATCGAGTATTTCCGCATACTTTTCCCCCACGCGCCCAACGCTGACGTTTACCGACTTGAAAGCTCCCTCCTCCAGGGCCAGAACAAGGCGATCACTCTGGCCGGTGCGGATAACCGACTCCCGGGGCACCAGAAACTGCCGTTTACCACGTTCGCCCTGAACCTCCAGCCGGGCAAACATGCCCGGCATCAGTGCACCATCCTCGTTATCGAACCGCATCCGGACCCGGGCCGTCCGGGTTTTGGGGTTCACTTCCGGATAAAGGTAATCCACACGGCCACGCCACTCACGGCCGGGCATATAATCCAGGGTCATCTGCACCCGGTTGCCTGGCTCCACAGCCGAAAGCTGGCTTTCGAACACTTCACCAATCACCCAGACTTCATCGAGCGCGGCGATCGACAAAACCCGGTCTCCGGGCTTGATGAACATACCCTCGCGCACATTCAGGTTTTCGATCACACCCGAGCCGGGCGCGTAGACGGTCATGGTTCTCTGAATGTCACGGCTCTGACGCAACCGCTTGATCAGACTGGCCGGCACATTCAGCGCCGCCAGCCGCTCTGTAGCAGCCTCCACCAGTTTCTGGTTGCCCCGGTTCATCGCCAACAGCAGCTCTTCTTGGGCATTTACCAGGGTGGGTGAATACAACGTGTACAGCGGCTTTCCCTGTTCAACAGGCTCGCCCTCGGCTTTGACAAACAGCGTTTCAATCCAGCCATCAACCCGGGGATGAACGTGAACCATCTGGTCTTCATCGTAGGCCACATAGCCCACAGTGGTGATGCTGTTGGGCAGTCGCCCCTGAATCACCGGCTCCGTGCGAACCCCCAGATTATTGACAACCGTCGGTGAGATACGAACCGCGCCCGCAGCATCGTCTGCCTGTCCTCCGCCCTCATACACCGGAATCAGATCCATACCCATGGGTGATTTTCCGGGTTTGTCACTTTTGAAATTGGGGTCCATGGGAGCGACCCAGTACAGCGGCTTTTTTGAATCGGAGCTGGTCTGTTCTGCAGAAGATAGCGCGTGGGTGTCCGTTGCAAACCAGTAGGTGGCCACCGCACCGGCGAGACCGCCGAGCAACACAAAGCCCAGAGGGCGAACCAAGTTAGCCATGATGATCAGTCCTGATAACGGGTCATTGAAAAGGTAGGGATCTCGGAAGATTCAGCCGTCAGGTAGCGGAAGTTCGCCATATTCCCGGCCCGCTCGGCTTTCATCTGAATCAGTTCCACCTGGGCATTGAGCTCGGCAATTCGCGCGCGCACTGCCTCGGCGAAGTCGCCGTCGTCGTTGTTGTAGGCCGTCAGTGCCGCACTTGCCTGCGCTTCCATTTGTGGCAGAAGGGTCTTTTCATACAGCGCTATGCGCTCATCCAGGCGCTGAATTCTGACAACGGCAGCCCTGGCTTTGGCGCGAAGCCCACGGAGCTGCAGGATACGCTCGGTTTTCGCCGCCTCCAGTCGAGCCACAGACGCGTTGAGTTTTCGGTCCTGACGGTTGCCGGTGAAAAGGGGCAGATCAAAGCCAATTCCCACCGAAAACAGGTCGGCCCGGTCCTCGCCGTTCGGAGCCCGGTCCCGATATCCGTATTGGGCCGATATCGACCATTCCGGTTTGTAGGACTGGCGGGCCAGATCAACGTCAACATTCTGGGCTTCAATCAACTGATCGGTGGCGCGCACGGCAGGATGTCGGGGCAGTGAATCAGTCGCGATTTCAGCCCAGGCAGAAGGGAGTTCTGCCAGCAGTTCGCGGGGGACATGGTCGGTGACGGCCAGCTGTGCCTGATTCAGGCCAATCCACTCGGCCAACGCTTCCCGATTCGATGCCTGTTGCACCTGCAGTGCTGTCAGCCGATCCTCAAGCCTCGTCAGCTCCAGCGAAGCCCGGATAACATCCTGCTGCCTGGACCCCATGGAGGCAGAGGTGTAGCCCGCCTCAGCAACATCTTCCAATTGCTCAAACAAGCCTCTGTTGCTTTCAATCAACCGGATACTCTGCTCGGAGCGCCAGACCTCCAGCCAGAGCTGCGTTACCGTCTGTTCAACCTGTGCCCGACGATTCGCGCGCCGGAACGGCTGAACTGCGGCCATTTCCGCCTTCTTCGCGCTTGCCAGCTGGCGACTGTTCCCGCGCGGAATTCGCTGGGTAACACCGATGGTGGCCTGGGTCATTGCCTCCTGCCCGGTGTCGAAGGTATCCGTGGGCAGATTGGCGGCCCCGATGGTCATTCTCGGATCCGGGAGGGCGCCATCGGCAATCGACTCCTCCAGAAGGGCATCCTGAATCTGGACACTCTGACGAAGCCAGGGATCCTCCTCAGTAGCAACATCAATGGCGTCAGATAACTCAAGCCTGGGCTCGGCGAAACCGGGCAGACCGGTAAGAATCAAAGCACCTAGAACAACGGGCTTTACGAGGTGGGAAAGAAAGGACAACGGGACATCTCCATTAATTGTTTTCCTCCCGCGATCTTATTTTATTTATCTGAAACCAAACTGAATAACTGAAAAAAAACTCAGTACTTGACTTTAATCAATAACGGGCAAATCAATTAAAAAATGTTTATTTAAACAGAATTATTATTTCAGGATAAATTCAGGATTCAATGTTTTCATAAACTCACCAACTAACCGGGAGGTGTATTTATGAAACGCATGATCGCTTTAATCGCAGCATTCACTATTTCCACATCCGTCTTTGCAGGCAACATGTCAAACGAAAAAGACATGAAGAGCGTGCATGGTAAAACCATAAATAATTCATCGCTTGAAGACATACTTAAGAATCAAGACATGCAACGTCTGCACAGAGAAATGACACGCTACTCCATGTCAGAGTCGGGTTTTGAAGCTCGCAAAAAAATGATGAGCAAAGAAGGGCGTGCCTACCACGAGGCGCTGGAAGAAAAGCGAAAAAATACCGCAGGGTGACCCTGCGGCAAAACTTACTAGTGGAGACGCAAACTCTCTCTGGCTCGATTTCCTGAGCCAGCCAACACCGAGCTCAAGAGCAAGTACATCATAGAAAACTGAAACGTAACTGAATCATCAGATAACTTTAAACTACAGGATATTATTATGAATAAATCAGTCTTGGCAGTTTCAATCACCTTATTCTTTTCCACTATAGCGACGGCTAATACTGGCTTGGCAGACAGGATAAATGAAACTCGCAGTTACCCTGATATAACTGGAAGCAGACTTACCCATGACGCATCATCTGGTGGCAATAATCCGGATATGATAGGAGAAAAGATGAAAGGCATGATCAGTCCGGATATGAAAAAGATGATGACGATGATGTCGTCTATGTCCGAGCGTGAGTTGAATATGATGCATGAGGCTCACATACAGATGATCAGGGAACGGGCTAACGCGCGCCACTCCGATCACCACAGCCGGGATCAGTAAGCGGTATTATCAACGGCCTCAGAGATAGCACTCTGAGGCCGATCACCTATTTACTGTTGAGGCCCGAGCTTGATCACCCGCAGCCGCAGCGCATTCACAATCACGCTGACCGAGGACAGGGACATGGCCGCCGCTGCAAAGATCGGCGACAGCAGTATGCCGAAAAATGGATACAGAACACCTGCTGCAATTGGCACGCCTGCAGAGTTGTAGACGAAGGCGAAGAACAGGTTCTGCCGGATGTTGCGCATGGTCGCCAGCGACAAACGGCGAGCTTCCACAATACCCATCAAGTCGCCGCGAAGCAGGGTAATGCCAGCACTTTCAATGGCGACATCGGTGCCAGTGCCCATGGCGACACCCACATCCGCCGTCGCCAGTGCAGGCGCGTCGTTCACGCCGTCACCCGCCATCACGACAACACGGCCTTCGTCCTTCAGGCGTTGAACAATCTTGCCCTTGTCTTCCGGCAGCACTTCCGCTTCCACTTCGTCGATATGCAGCTTGCGGGCAACAGCCTCGGCTGACGTGCGGTTATCGCCGGTCAGCATGACTACCCGTATGCCGTCCTTCTGCAGGGCGGTGATGGCGGCTTCGGTGGTTTCCTTGACCGGATCGGCTATCGCGAGCAAGCCTGCGACGTTGCCGTCGACGGCCGCAAAAATCACCGTAGCGCCGTCTTTCCGGAGCTGGTCGGCCTCGCCGTCATATTTTCCGGTGTCGACATTCTCGGACTCCATCAGGAGTCGATTGCCGAGGAGTACCCGCTTGCCATCGATTCGACCGGTGACCCCTTTTCCGTTAGGCGAATCAAAGTCCTCTGCATCCGGGAGCTCCAGATCCATACCCTTGGCTTTATCGAGGATGGCGTGGGCCAATGGATGCTCGCTGCCCTTTTCCAGACCTCCGGCATAGCGCATCAGATCGTTGTCACTGAATCCGTTTGCCGCGACAAGTCGGGTAACCTGCGGCTTGCCCTCTGTCAGCGTACCGGTTTTATCCACCACCACGGTGTCTACCTTTTCCATGCGCTCCAGCGCTTCGGCATCCCGGATCAGCACACCACTCTGGGCACCGCGTCCAACCCCAACCATGATAGACATGGGTGTTGCCAGCCCGAGTGCGCATGGGCAGGCAATGATCAGAACGCTAACGGCAGCAATCAGGCCGAAGGCCATGGGCGGCGTGGGACCAAAAACAGACCATGCGATGAAGGCGATGATCGCAATCAAGATGACTGCCGGCACGAAGTAAGCGGCAACCTTGTCTGCAAGCCCCTGAATCGGCGCCCGGCTGCGTTGCGCACTGGCCACCATCTGAACGATCTGGGACAGCATGGTATCGCGGCCAACCTTGTCGGCGCGCATGATGAAACTGCCCTGCTGGTTAATACTGCCGCCGATCACCTGGTCGCCGGATTTCTTGCTGACGGCCAGAGGCTCCCCGGTCACCATGGACTCATCCACGTTGGAACTGCCTTCGAGCACTTCGCCGTCCAACGGCACCTTGTCGCCGGGGCGCACCCGCAGACGGTCACCAACCTTGACCTGATCCAGCGACACATCGGATTCGCTGCCATCGTCATCCAACTTCCTGGCTGTGGCAGGCGCCAGATCCAACAAAGCCTTGATGGCGCCGGAGGTTTTCTCCCGGGCCCGCAGTTCCAGCACCTGACCAAGCAATACCAGCACAACGATGACGGCCGCCGCCTCAAAATACACCGCCACCGAGCCGTCTTCCTGCCGAAAGGCACCTGGGAATATCTGTGGCGCTAACGTGGCCACCAGGCTGTAGATCAGCGCCACGCCGGTGCCAATGGCGATAAGAGTAAACATGTTCAGGTTATGGCTAACGACGGATTTCCAGCCCCGGACGAAGAAGGGCCAACCGCACCAGAGCACCACTGGCGTCGCCAGTACTAACTGAATCCAGTTGGACATCTGAGGTGCAACAATATGATCAAGCCCGGTCAGGTGCCCGCCCATTTCCAGGAGAAAGACCGGTAACGTCAGTACCAGGCCAATCCAGAAGCGGCGAGTCATGTCCCTGAGTTCTTCCGAAGGCCCGTCATCCAGGCTTACCTGCTCGGGCTCCAGGGCCATTCCACAGATGGGACAGTCCCCCGGCCCTTGCTGGCGAATCTCCGGATGCATGGGGCAGGTGTACATGGTGCCCGGCGCTACCGGATCTTGCTGCTTCTTTTCGTCACCGAGATACTGCTCCGGATTCTCCTCAAATCTGGTCTTGCAACGTGACGAGCAGAAATACCAGGTGTTGCCCCCGAGCCGGCTACGATGCTCTGCAGTATGCGGATCCACTGCCATACCGCAGACCGGGTCCTTGGCGGTATGCTCGCCAGCTTCTTTAGCAGTGTGATGATCGTGGTGATGGGCGTGATGATGCTCAGCCATTCCGATCTCCTCCTTTATCGGCGGGCCAGTCTGCAAATGCAATGAAATACAGCAGAACCAGATTGACGATAGGGATCAGTATCAGCACACCCATCCAGCCCGGATACCCCGTGCGCTGACAAATACGCCAGGCCGGAATGACGACCACAATGGCGATCACCAGCATCCAGAGCCAGTGGCCCGCCCACATCGTGTTCCCAAACATGTTGTCTTCCATCATGGTAATGGCCTCTCTTCCTGATTCTGGTTAATGGTGGTGATGCGCGTGAGTCTGTTCCTGTTTCGCTTGCGCAGATTCCGGTGATTTTTTCAGGAAGACCTGTTCGGACACTGCAATCACAAGCATTGTGACCACTGCCACACCAATGACGAACGGGTCCGTACTCAGCTTCACCCAGACAAAACCGCCCAGAGCCAAAAGATCCAACAAAATGGCGGTGGCCGGCACCCAGCGGTTGGCCTTGATGTCCTGCCGCAGATAGCGCAACACGCCCCAGTGAATGGCAATGTCCATGATCAGGTAAAACACGATACCCAACGCAGCTATTCGTGACAGATCAAAGAATGCAGTGAGGACCAGACCCAGAACCACGGTATATACCAAGGTGTGTTTCTGGATGCTGCCGGGCATACCAAAATGCCGGTGAGGGACCAGTTTCATTTCTGTCAGCATGGCCAACATGCGGGACACCGCAAAGACGCTGGCCAGAATCCCGCCCGCCGTGGCCATCATGGCAATGGCGACGGTAAACCAGACACCGTACTCGCCCAGGGCCGGGCGTGCGGCTGCAGCGAGCGAGTAATCCTGTGTTTCGATAATCTCGGCAAGAGACAGATTACTGGCTACGGCAAACCCGACCAGCGTATAGATCATCACGCAGGCAGCAATGGAAATAACGATGGCACGCCCCACATTCCTCTTCGGATCGATCACTTCCGAGCCGCTGTTGGTAATTGTAGTGAACCCCTTGAATGCCAGGATCCCCAATGCAGTTGCGCCGAGAAAGTTACCCGGGGTTCCGGCTTCACCGGGCTCTGAAAAATCCACCGAGATTGAGTCGGCAATCCAGACCCCGACCAGACCGAAGATCAGGATGCCACCGATTTTCAGTACGCCGATAAAGGACGCGACACCCTGAATCATCCGATTGCCCATCAGGTTGATCAGAAAAGCCACCAGAATGAGGCCAACGCCAAGAATGGACACCATGCGGCCACTGTCATCGCCACCAAACAATTGCATGGTGTAGGAGCCAAAGGTGCGAGCCAGGAAGCTCTGGGCAATCACCATCGAGAAATACATCAGGAGGGCGTTGAAGGCTGTCGGCAGCCGATTTCCGTAGGCCTTGTGCAAGTACATGCCAATACCGCCGGCGGAGGGGTAGGCATTGGAAATCTTGATGTAGGAATAGGCGCTGAAGCTCACAATCAATGCCGCAGCAAGAAAGGCCAGCGGGAAAAGCACGCCGGTCATCTGCGCCATCTGCCCGGTCAGTGCAAAAATACCGGCACCAATCATGACGCCGGTACCCAGCATGACCGTCCCGGGTAACGTGAGACTGCCTTCCTGATAGCGAGTGGTCCGGTCTTCCTCCCTGCTCATTGAACCTCCTGTTATTTTTTCATGGGTGGAATCTTGGAACAGCAGAACGGCTCATGCTTGGCATTTGCCCGCACGTTATCGTCGGTAAACCGGTACCAGGCCAGCTTGCGCCGGGCCCACCATCCGGATTTCAATCGGCCACCGTAGTCCTGGATGACTTCCAGTAGTTCATCGACGGTCCAGTGGCTTCCGTCGTAGGCCACCTGTAACAGGCCATTTTTCTTACGTTCCGCGAAATCAACACAAGGGTGGTGGTTAAGATCGTGAATGAGCTCCTCCCACCGGGTTTCTTCAAGCCCCTCGATAGCCACTTTCCGGCGCAACAAAAACTGCTCCTGATTGGTTGCTTTGTGTGCTTTGGTCATCAGTGACATCTCCCCTTCAGGTCGTTTCACCTCCCAGCAGAACACGTAAAACTGAACTCTTACTGAAAAAACAGCGGGCTTTAGCAAGATTTAAGTTGCATCAAATACCGCACTAAAAAGGCCGTGAGTTGTCCCATGGCCCATCAACATCAGAAAGCGATCCGGGCGCCGATCACGGCAAACCAGTCTTCCGTGCTTCCAGCAGCGGTCTCAGCCAGATCAGCGGTATCACCGTACTTCCGTTCATGCACCACACCGAAATAGGGTGAGACGGCGCGGTCAATAAAGTCATAGCTCAGCCGCAGGCCTGTTTCCGTAGAAACCAGTCCTTTGCCGATACCGATTTCCTCGTCCTCGCTGAACGCCACGGTTGCATCCAGTGTTGCTGTCAGAATCCAGTGGTTGGTGAACAGCAGTTCGTACTCTGCATCCAGCGCGGCCGAGGTATCACCCTCTTTGCTTACATACAGGCTGGCATCGATCTCGAACCACTGCGGCGCCAGTCCAGTCACACCGAAAACAGCGTAGGTGCGGTCCGGGCCCTCCGGCGTATCGAAACGAACACCCGCTTTGGCATCAAAGAACCTGGAAACGGGGATCTGACCTACCAGCTGATGTTCCAGCGTTTCATAGGCCTGCTCCTCAATCTCGTATTCGCCCGTCGAGAGCAGCCGCACTTTGAAATCATCTGTACCGTAGAAGGCATCGGCGTTCCAGACGCCCAGTCCCTCATCGTCATCACTGTATCGGTATTCAAGTTCTTCAAACTGAATACCCCAGGTTGTCAGCGGTTGCTTGCGGCCAGAGGTATCTGCAATCATTGCCTGTGCCGCGGCCATAGCCGGCAATACAAGGAAGGCAAACAAACTGACGGCCCCAGAGAATCGCACCCCACTCATGCCTCACCTCCATCTTCAGCCATCGCCTCTGTTTTCGCCTGCTGCGAATCTGGGCCCCCCTCGACGATGACTTTTCGGAACATACCGGCAGCTGCGTGATAGGACAGATGGCAGTGGAATGCCCACTGGCCCGGTTCATCAACCTCCGTTTCCATATACACCGTGGTACCCGGGTTCACGTTAATGGTGTGTTTGATCGGGTTCCACTGACCGGCGCCCACGTCAAGAATCGACCACATGCCGTGCAGATGCATGGGGTGCGTCATCATGGTTTCATTGACGAACTTGAACCGGACGCGCTCCCCGTATTGGAGACGAATCGGATCAGCCTCTTCATACTTAACGCCATTAATGCTCCAGCTGTAACGTTCCATATTACCGGTCAGGCGGAGCTCGATTTCCCGGGTCGGTTCACGCTCCTCGTATAACGGATTCTGCGCCCTCAGATCGGCATAGGAGAGGAACTTACCGCCATTGGCCGCGGTCGGCACAAGGCCACTGCCTCTGGCGTAGAACGGATCTTGTTG
The DNA here is from genome assembly GCF_000475315.1 of Marinobacter sp. EN3. NCBI lineage: Bacteria > Pseudomonadati > Pseudomonadota > Gammaproteobacteria > Pseudomonadales > Marinobacteraceae > Marinobacter > Marinobacter sp. EN3. The sequence goes on along the minus strand of NZ_AXCC01000063.1, from coordinate 218,764 downwards.
AGCCTGGTTATCCATCATCATGGAGCCGTGATTCATGCCAGACATGCCGGAGTGATCCATTCCCGACATCGACGAGTGGTCCATGCCGGCCATATCGTCCGAGCTGCCCATATCCATGTTTCCATGATCCATACCATGCATATTCCCCATATCCGCCATGGTCAGGCGGGCAGGTTCTCGCAGTGGCGGCACGGCCGCTTCCATTCCCTCTTCAGGAGCCAGTGTTGCCCGGGCGTATCCGGAACGCCCCATGGATTCGGCGAAGATGGTGTAGGCCTGTTCATCTCTCGGGCGCACGATCACGTCATAGGTTTCCGCGACGCCTATGCGGAATTCGTCCACCGTCACCGGTTGCACGTTATTGCCATCCGCCTGCACCACCGTCATATCCAGGCCCGGAATCCGGACATCGAAATAGGTCATGGCGGAGGAATTGATGAACCGCAGCCGAATGCGTTCACCCGGCTCAAACAACCCCGTCCAGTTCTGCTCCGGGCCTTTGCCGTTAATCAGGCCCGTAAACCCCTGGAGATCCTCTACATCCGCTTTCATCATGCGCATATCACCCCAGGCCAGGCGATCCCGGACGGTGTTCCAGAACCCCTGTTCGGAGCTATCAGAGAAAAACTCACCAACGGTCTGCTGTTTACGGTTGTAGTAGTCCGGCATCATTTTCAGGTTGCGCATGATGCGGTCACCGGAATGCGGATGCTTGTCCGTTAGTTGGACCACGTATTCCCGGTCGTACCGGAAGGGTTCCCGGCCCTCAGGTTCGATCACGATCGCACCGTAGGCCCCATCCGGCTCCTGAAAGCCCGAGTGGCTGTGAAACCAGTAGGTCCCAGCCTGCTGAATGGGAAACTCGTAGGTAAAGGTCTCACCCGGTTTGATACCCGGGAAACTGATACCTGGCACGCCATCCTGTTGATAGGGCAGGATAAGCCCGTGCCAGTGGATGGATGTCATTTCATCAAGGTTATTCGTCACAATGATCCGGACAGTCTCACCTTCCTTGAATCTCAGTACCGGCCCGGGAGACTTGCCGTTGTAGCCGATGCCCTGCTTTACAAAATCACCGGTATCTATCTCTACGCGATCAACCGTCAGGTCGTACTCGCCAGCCAACGCCAGTGCGGGCATCAGCAGGCACAGCACTACTGCACCCAAGCGAATGTTCATGTGTTTTGCTCCAAACGCACTTTATCGGGGCTGACAGGAGGGTGTAGCGTCAGCCCATAACGTCATGGTTAAAGCCATCTACCGGCTTATTCGAAATTCACGTCACCGTACATGCCAGACTGGTAGTGCCCTGGTACGTTACATGCGAATTCGATATTGCCCTGATTGGCAAACGTCCAGACCACTTCCCGGCTCTGGCCCGGCTCCAGCAGGACGCTGTTGGGATCGTCATGTTTCATCGAGTGGCCGTTGCCCATGTCCATGTTCATCATGTCATGATTCAACTTGTTACCCTGGATCACGCCATGCTCGACCATCATTCTCATTTCTTTCTGGTGGGCCTCATGCATACCCGGAGTCCCGATGTTGAACTCGTGCACAAGATTGCCCTTGTTCTGCACCACAAACCGAACGGTTTCGCCCGGCTTCACACGGATTTCTTCGGGTTCGTAGTAGTTGTCGTGCATTTCAACCGTTATGGTCCGGCTGGCTTCTGAGGCTTTTCCCGGTTCGCCAATGGAAGCACCATGGCCGTGACCACCGCCATGGGTGCCAGCCGCAAACGCCGATACCGACATCGAAAAAGCCAGGCCGGCCACAATCAGGTTTGATGCATTCATCCGTTTGTCTCCTGTGGAATAATGGTTTTGAGAACACGGCTGATTCGTACTGAATCTTGAGCAATGTCCAGAATCAGTCGACACTTTCTCTCACCAACCTGAATTCTTTCTGAAAAACGGGCACTTTCTTGCGTTCAGGCACAATTCAGGTTGATCGACGACACTGGCGGCTGAAACAAGCACCGTTAAGGACGGATACATGCGTTTATTGCTCGTTGAAGACGACCGTTTGCTGGCCGAGGGGCTGGTCAGACAGCTGGAAAAAGCGGGGTTTAGCATCGACCACACGTCCAGTGCCCGTGAGGCCCAGATTCTGGGGGAGCAGGAGGATTATCGTGCCGCTGTTCTCGATCTCGGCCTGCCGGATGGCAACGGGCTGGAGGTTTTGAAACGATGGCGATCGAAGCTCGTCGAGTGCCCGGTATTGGTCCTCACCGCCAGAGGCGACTGGCAGGACAAGGTCAATGGACTGAAAGCAGGGGCGGATGACTATCTGGCCAAACCGTTCCAGACAGAAGAACTGATCGCCCGCATCAATGCACTCATACGCCGCAGCGAAGGGCGAGTGCACTCCCAGGTTAAAGCCGGTGGCTTCGAACTGGACGAAAATCGCCAGAGCCTGCGGACAGAAGAAGGAGCAGAACACGCCCTGACGGGTACTGAGTTCCGCCTGCTACGATGCCTGATGAGCCGTCCGGGCCACATCTTTTCCAAGGAACAGCTAATGGAGCAGCTATACAACCTGGATGAGAGCCCCAGCGAAAACGTGATTGAGGCGTATATTCGGCGCTTGAGAAAGCTGGTCGGCAACGAAACGATCACCACACGCCGTGGCCAGGGATACATGTTCAATGCCCAACGTTAAAAGGCCAGCATCCGTCAAAGGCATGCTGCTGGTGTTATTGCTGCCCGCCGGCATCGCTCTGATGGGCGTAGCCTGGTTTGTCCACGGCCTGCTGCTGGATCGAATGTCCCGGGAATTCCTTGAAAGCCGCCTTAAAGACGAAGCTGCCTTTCTGGAGCACCAGATTCGCGAGGTCAGAGGTCAAGTCGAAACCCTGCAGACCGGTGATTACTTCCAGGACGTCTTCCATCATGCCTTCGCCATACGCACGCCCGATCGAACCATCATATCGCCAAAGGCCTGGGAACCCTTGCTGGCACCACTGATCAACCATGAGCAGAATGGCACGCTTCGTCTTGAAGGCCGTCAGGCGCCGGACAGTCCGTCCGATATCCTGGCATACCGTCACTCTTTTCAGGTGAACGGGTCACCGATCGTCGTGGTTGTATCCGAGGATCTGGAGGCCCTGAAACGCAGTCAGGCCGAGCTGCACGCCTGGACAGCCGTGGTGTCGGTGCTGTTGATCGCACTTCTGGTTGCCGTCATCTGGTTTGGCATCACGCTATCGCTGCGGCCGGTGGTGACACTGAAAGCGGCGTTAAAACGATTGCAGGATGGAGAGATTTCCCGGATCAATGCACCATCACCCGAAGAATTTCAACCGCTCGTGATGCAGTTAAACCAGTTGCTTGACTCCCTCGACAAGCGACTGGTGCGTTCCCGGGATGCGCTCGCAAATCTGTCACACAGTGTCAAAACGCCCATCGCAGCCGTCCGGCAGATACTGGAGGATATGGATCGCCCATTGCCTAGTGATCTAAGAATCCAAATGGCCGCCCGTCTCAGTGACATCGACAGACAATTGGAAGCGGAAATGCGCCGCAGCCGCTTTGCCGGGCCCCAGGTCGGGAAAAGCGCTTATCCCGTCAAACAGGCGCGGGATCTTTTGTGGATGCTGGGGCGGCTGTATCCGGAAAAATCCTTCGAACTATCAAGCTCACTGCCGGAAGACACCCGCTGGCCGATAGAGGAGCATGACTTGAATGAAGTGCTAGGCAACCTGCTCGATAATGCCGGCAAATGGTCGTCGCGGTGCGTAGAACTCTCGCTGAAACAAGACAACAACAGCAGACAAATCGTTGTTTCTGATGATGGTCCTGGAGTCAATGGCGACGACTTGTCCAGTCTGGGGCAACGAGGGCTGCGACTTGACGAGCAGACCCCTGGCCACGGTCTGGGCCTCGCGATTGTCCGGGAGATCGTCGCTCGCTATGAGGGCAACATTAGTTTTTCGACGGGGCCCGGTAGCGGCTTGCGCGTAACCATAGAGTTTTAAGGGACACTCGCCTGTGTGCGGGTATTGGTCTGGAGCGGGCGATGGGAATCGAACCCACGTCGTAGGCTTGGGAAGCCTCTGCTCTACCATTGAGCTACGCCCGCCTGCATAATGATTGCCACAGCAATATAAGCCCGGGCCCTGCGTTCGGGCAAGCCCCTTTGGTCTGGAGTCTGATGGATCCCACACTTACCCTGATTGGCGCCTTGATGCTGGTGATCAGCATCGTTCTCAGCCCGCTTTCCAGCCGCGTTGGCATGCCCGTGCTGCTGATCTTCCTGGTCGTGGGCATGATGATGGGGGAAGACGGCCCGGGTGGTATCGAATTCGACAACTTCGAGCTGGCCTTCCTGATCGCCAATCTGGCGCTGGGTGTGATTCTGCTGGATGGCGGCATGCGTACCCGGGTGGAAACGTTCCGGGTGGGGCTGCGGCCGGCACTGGTACTGGCCACCCTTGGCGTTGGCCTGACCGCCGGTGGCGCCGCACTGGTTGCCTGGTGGGTGTTCGACCTGCACTGGCTGATGGCGTTGCTGGTCGGCGCCATTATTTCCTCCACCGATGCCGCCGCCGTCTTCTCGCTGCTCCAGGGCCGGGGCCTGCATCTGAACGAGCGGGTCAGCGCCACGCTGGAAATCGAATCCGGCAGTAACGACCCCATGGCCATTTTCCTGACTCTGCTGCTGGTTACCCTGATTGGCAGTTACGAAGAGGGGGCATTGGCCAAAGGCCTGATGATGCTGGTACAGCAGTTCGGCATCGGCACGGTGGCCGGCCTCCTTGGTGGCTTTGCCGTGGTCCAGCTGGTCAACCGGATACGACTGACCCCGTCGCTTTACCCGCTGCTGGTAGCCGCTGCCGGCATCGCCGTGTTCTCCGCAACCAACGCCATCGGCGGCAGCGGCTTTCTGGCGATTTACCTCACCGGGGTGGTGATTGGTAACCGGCATGTTCGGATGATGCCGATGATTCTTCAGGTGCATGATGGCCTGGCCTGGCTGGCACAGCTTTGCCTGTTCCTGATGCTGGGCCTGCTGGTTAATCCATCGGATCTGGTGCCGCTGGCCGGTGGCGGTCTGATTCTGGCACTGGCGCTGATTTTCGTGATCCGGCCGGCCACCGTGCTACTCACGCTTTGGCCTTTCGCGTTCAATCGGCGGGAGCTGGGATTCATCAGCTGGGTGGGCCTGCGTGGCGCAGTGCCGATCGTGCTCGCCCTGTTTCCGATTATTGCAGACCTTCCGGATGCCCAACTGGTGTTCCATGCCGCCTTCTTTATTGTGCTGGTATCGCTGCTGGTACAGGGCACCACCATGGCACCATTGGCGCGCAAACTGAAACTGGAGGTGCCTGCAGGGGAAGATCCGTACCGCAGGCTACCTCTGGATGTGCCTGCCGCAGGTGATCACGAACTGATGCTTTTCCCGCTGCGCGGCAAGAATTGGGAAAGCCCCCGGGCCCTCGGCCAGCTCAGGCTACCCGACAATACCGCCGTTGCCGGTATCTTCCGGGATCGCAAATGCCTTCAACCGACCCGGGAACTGGAAGTTGCCTCAGGCGATGTGGTGGCCATGTTTGCCACGCCGGCCTTGCTGCCGGATCTTGGCAAGGCCCTCAGCGGCCGACAGGCGCCGAAGCATCTGGCAGAACGGGCATTCTTCGGGGATTTTGTGCTCAATGGCGATGCCCTGCTGGGGGATGTTGAACAGGTGTACGGCATCGAATTTGACGAGCTGCCGCCCGAACTCTCCCTGGCTGAGTGTTTTGCCAGGCGCACCAAGGGCCACCCGGTGGTTGGTGACAAGGTTGTGCTCGGGCCCGTTACCCTGGTCGCCAGGGCCACCGACGCTGACCGGGTGACCAAAGTAGGCATGAAAATGGATTCCTGAATGGGATCCTGGTCAAGAAAAGCCAAACTCTGTAACAGAACCCCTTATCACCCCGTTACCAGGCTATGGTATAAACAGCATGAACAAAGTTTAACCATTTACCAATTTGTGCGAGTTTCATGATTGTTCGAGTTCTACTGACCATCGCCCTGATTGCCTCTCCTCTGCTGGCGTCAGCCTCTGAGCTTCTGGCCCGGGCCGACACCCGCATGATGCCGAGCGCACCGGAACCGGCGTTAATGGAAGGCCTGCTGGAGATTACCCAGGTACTGGTCAACAAAGGAGAACGTCGCCTGTACCTGCTCAGCGGTGATGAACCCGTACGCCAGTACCGCATCTCCCTCGGTGACAATCCCGTCGGCCACAAGCTGTATGAGGGGGATGAACGCACACCCGAGGGTGACTATGTACTGGACTGGCGCAATGCCAGCAGCGACTTCTACAAATCCATCCACATTTCCTACCCCAGCCCCCGCGACCGGGAACTGGCAGAAGCCTGGGGTCTTGATCCCGGCGGCAGCATCATGATTCATGGCCTACCCAACAATGCCGGCGACATGGCCTTTGCCTACACCGGGCTGGACTGGACCAATGGCTGCATTGCAGTGAGCAACGAAGCCATGGATGAAATCTGGCAACTGGTCCAGAACGGAACCCCCATCCGCATCGTTCCGTGATTCTTTCTGCTTGGTGACAACGCCATGAAAGCAGGATTAAGTTGTTGTCATAAGCTAAGAAAATTTACGTATCCTTAGTTAACATTTTGTCTCTGAGTGTTTTACACTGTTTAACGACTCCGGTAGTCACTGCCTATCGGGCCTAGCAGAAGGGAGCTGTCTGACCGGCTTCCGGATCACAGGAAATAAAACGACCAATAAGGGGATTTACAATGCGTAAACTGACGATCGCCGGGTTTGCACTGGCTACTGCTCTGACTGCAGGTTGTGCCACTACTGAACAAGCTGCTATCGACGAAGCAAATGCAACTGCCAGCTCCGCTGAGCAGACTGCCAACAACGCCCTGAACACTGCTAACAGCGCCGCCAGCAGTGCACGCACTGCCCAGCAGACTGCTGAAGAAGCTCTGGCTGCAGCCCGTGCTGCCCAGAAAGCTGCTGACGAAGCAAACGAGCGCGCCAAGCGTATGCTCGAGCGTGCCAGCCAGAAGTAAGGCTGTCAGCTAGCAAAAAAGGCCGGTTAATCCGGCCTTTTTTTATGTCTGCAGAACCCTTTGGTATTAGGGTTTCGGCTCTTCCTGCCCAGCCTTGTCCGGCCTCTGGTTCTGAATGAAGGTCTTGACCAGATCCATCGGCAACGGGAACACAATGGTCGAGGAGTTGTTGTTGCTCATGTCCGCCAGCGTTTGCAGATAACGCAATTGCATGGCACCGGAGTTGACAGACATCACCTCAGCCGCTTCCACCAGTTTCTTCGACGCCTGAAGCTCGCCTTCAGCGTGAATGACCTTGGCCCGGCGCTCCCGCTCGGCTTCCGCCTGACGGGCGATGGCGCGGATCATGGATTCGTTCAGATCCACATGCTTGATTTCCACATTCGCCACCTTGATACCCCACTCTTCGGTCTGGGCATCGATGATCTCCTGAATGTCGGCGTTCAGCTTGTCCCGTTCGGATAACATCTCGTCCAGGTCGTGCTTGCCCAGTACAGATCGCAGTGTTGTCTGGGCCAACTGGCTGGTAGCGGCACCATAATCTTCAACCCGGATGATGGCTTTTTCCGGATCCACCACCCGGAAGTACAGCACCGCATTTACCCGCACGGTAACGTTGTCTTTGGATATCACGTCCTGGCTGGGGACATCCAGGGTGATCACCCGAAGGTCAACTCGCACAATCTGCTGGATACCGGGAATGACGATGATCAGTCCCGGGCCTTTCACGCCCTGGAACCGACCCAGAAAAAAGACCACGCCACGCTCGTATTCCGGCAGGATCTTGATTGCTGACCCCAGGATCAGCAGCAGCACCACCGTCGGTGCAATATAGGGAATAATGTCACCGAGATTCATACGGCCTCCTTGATTTGCCGTTGATGTTTAATCTGTGCGCTCTGCCGGTTCGTCGGTGCCGGGCTCCACTAGCAGGGTCAGGCCGTCCATACCATTTACCCGCACTTGCGATCGGGCTGCAATGGCCTCCTGACTCCGGGCGTTCCAGCGTTCGCCGCTGACCCGTACATGGCCCGCGTAGGCATCATACGTGGGGACAAAATCATCCAGTGCCACACCGTGTTCGTGGACCAGCTGCTCACTACCCGAGACCGGGTGGCGCCGCCGAAGACCGATGAACCGGGTAACCGTCCAGAGAATAAAACCCCCGGCAACCACCGCCGTACCACCAATCGTGGGCAGCGAGATATCCTGATGGCTGCCGTCCATCAGGATCACCGAGCCGGTGACAAACGCCACAATGCCACCGATGCCGAGGATGCCGAAACTGGGCACGAACGCCTCGCCGACAATGAAGGCCAGCCCCAACAGGATCAGCGCCAGGCCCGCGTAATTTACCGACAATACCTGGAAGGCGAACAGGGCCAGAATCAGACTGATTGCGCCAATCACCCCAGGCACTACGGCGCCGGGATTGGCCAGTTCGAAAAGAATGCCGTAAAAGCCGATGATCATCAGGAAATAGGCCACATTCGGGTCAGTAATCACCGACAGCAATTTGGTGCGCCAGTCCGGCTCGGCCCGCACCAATTCCAGTTGCGCGGTTTCCAGCACCCGATCACCGGCGGCCAAGCGCACTGTGCGACCATCAATCTCGCTTAACAACGCCCGGAGGTTTGGCACCACCACGTCCACCACGTTACGCTCCAGGGCTTCGGTAGCCCCGAGATTGACCGCCTCCCGAACCGCCTCTTCCGCCCAGTCGGCATTACGACCGTGGCGCTCTGCCAGGCCGCGGATGTAGCTCACGGCATCTTCCAGTACCTTGCGCTCCATAGCAGTGTTGCCACGACGTTTGTCGGCCGATTCGCTCTGGTCGGTGTCCTCCGAAGATTCTTCAGGGGCAGATTCAGAAGGGGACTCAGGTTCTGTGGAGCCGGGCAGGCCGCCCATTTGCACGGGTGTGGCTGAGCCAAGGTTGGTGGCCGGAGCCATGGCGGCAATGTGGCTGCCGTAGAGGATATAGGTACCGGCACTGGCCGCCCGGGCACCCTGGGGTGAAACGTAGGTCGCCACCGGCACATCGGAAGCGAGAATGGTCTTGATGATTTCCCGCATGGAATCCATCAAACCGCCCGGGGTGTCCATTTCAATCACCACCAGGCCGGCGCTTTCCCGCTCCGCCCGGCGAATACCGCGGGTCACATAATCCATGGTGGCCGGGCCAATCGCACCGTCAACCGAAAGCACCAGGGCCTGACGGGGCGATTCCTGTTGCGCAAAGACTTTCAGGGAAAGACTGAACAGGGCCAGCAAGGCTCCGGCTACAAACACCAGCGCCCAGAGCTTTACTCTGGGGGTGAGTGTCGATGTCCTGAATTGGCTTGCACGCATCTCAACCTCCCACGGGAGTGATCAGAACAGCTTTGCCAGAACCGACTCTGGTAACCGCCTGAGCACAAAACCGATCGGGGCCCAGGGCCAGGCGGGCACAAAATGCTCGGCTTTTCCGGCTTCTATGGCTTTCACCATAGCACGACAGCCGGTTTGTGCGTCGACGATGAACGGTGTGTTTTTAACCTTCTCATTGATTTCAGTGCGAATATAGCCCGGATACAGGGTAGTCACACGGATCGGGGACCGGCGTTTTTTCAACTCGATGCGCAGTCCTTCACAGAGTGCTGCCAACCCGGCCTTGGTGGCGGCATAGGTGGTAACGTTGCCCGGCATTCCACGCACTGCCGTTACCGATGATACGGCCACCAGGTGGCCCCGGTTCTGTTCCCTGAATATTTCCATCGCCGCTTCAATCTGGGCGAGGGCGGCGACAAAGTTGGTTTCTGCGGTCTGCCGGTTAGCGTCAAAGCGCCCGGTTCCGAGTGGCTGGCCCTTACCGATACCGGCATTCACAATAATCCGGTCCAGTGCTCCAAAATGAGCCTGAAACGCCCGGAACACCTCCTGCACCTGAGCATGATCATTCACGTCGAGTGCCATCACCTGAATCCGGATACCCGGATACTGTTTTTCAAGCTCCGCTTTCAGCACCTCGAGCCGCTCAGTTCTTCGGGCGCAGAGCGCCAGGTTATCTCCGCGGGCGGCAAATTCTCGGGCCATGCCCTCGCCAAGGCCAGAACTGGCGCCGGTGATCAGAATGCTCCTGCTCATTGCGGTGTTCCTTTACCAGGGGGACTAGAAATACAGGGTCTGTTCCGGCTTGCCCTGTTTCTCGGATTCTGCGGGTTCAACCGAGTCCTCGGATGCCATCCGGGTCAGCTTCTCGCCGACCATGGTGGGCAGACCATCGGCCTGATCCACCGCCAGCTCAATGGAACGGCGGCGAAGATCCACATCCGGATGCTGCTGGCGGAAGCTCTCTACTTTTTCAAACACCTGAGCCCACAGGCGCTCCCGGTCGCGGGCCGAATAGTCCTCATGGGGCCGATGCACTTCCAGCCACACCTCACCACCGGACATGCCGATCTTGACCGGCTCACGAATCACCTGTACCGGCGTGCCTTTCTCCACCTGATAGACAAACCGTGAAATATCTTCGTTGTACATGCGGAAACAGCCGTGACTGACCGGCATACCAACACCGAACTGTTTGTTGGTGCCGTGAATGAGGTAGCCTTTCTCACTCAGCATCAGGGCATGAGTACCCAGGGGATTGCCCGGGCCGGGCGGGATCATTTTCGGCAGATAGTCTCCCGACGCCTCATATTCCGCACGAATGCTCGCTGGCGGGTACCAGGCCGGGGACTCCAGTGGCATGGTTACTTTGGCATTGGTCAGCGGCGACGGGTTTTCCTCAGTGCCCACACCAACCGGGTACACCTGCACCCCGCCATCAGGTGTAAAGTAATACAGCCGGTATTCAGCCAGATTAATCACGATGCCCTCGCGCTCAACATCCGGCAACACATACATGCGGGGCAGAGTAATCATGGTGCCTTCGCCCGGCAGCCAGGGATCAATACCGGGATTGGCCTTCACCAACTCCAGGTACCCCAGGGCCAACTTGTTACCAATGCCGGCAAAGGTGTCCTCATAGACGGTATTGAACACCTGCAGTTCTCCCGCCAGGTCACCGTCGGGCTGAAAGGTAGGAACCCGCGGGGAGCGGTCCGGCGCCTGTTCTGATGCCTCCGGCCCGTTTGTGTCCCGGGCGGCCTGTACTGAGGAAAACGGCCACAGCAGACTGACACCAAAAACAACAAGCAACCAGCTTTTCCACCGCATAAGATTGGGTTCCCGTAACAACATTTCTCACACTCAATGACCGGCGTCCGGCTCAGGAGTTCATTACCGTGGCCCAGACCGTCACCACGGCCAGGGCCACAAACAGAATACTCGCACTGATTCGCGCCATGGCCAGAGGCAGGCGTTCCATCAGCCAGCGACCCGCCATGATAACCGGCACATTGGCCAACAGCATACCCACCGTTGTACCCATGATAACCCAGAACGTGTCGGTATACCGTGCGGCCAGGACCACCGTGGCAATCTGGGTTTTATCACCAATTTCCGCCAGGAAGAACATGATGGTCGTGGCCATAAAGGCACCCATACCCAGGAATTTCGAGTCCTCCGAATCATCCTTGTCTGGAATTAACAGCCACAGGGCAATGGCAACAAAGCTGACGGCCAGGATCCAGGGCAGCCAGGCCTCCGGAATCCATTGCGCAACCCAGGCGCCCAGCCAGGCGGACAGGGCATGGTTAAGAACGGTAGCAATCAGAATCCCGAGGATGATAGGGGTACGTTTGGCGTATCTGGCAACCAGAAAGAGAGACAACAGCTGGGTTTTATCGCCAATTTCAGCGATGGCAACGGCAAGCGTCGAAGCGAGAAAAGCATCCATTCAGCAGAACCTCAGGGCGGAGACAATTCAGACATGAGACAGCCCACCTTCCGCCCATTGGAGGTGATCTGCCTCAGGTCTTGCCAGTTCCTGTTCAGGAACACGATGGCCATGCAGATTGAGCTGCAAGTATGTTGACCACCGTCTGCCCCGGATCACCGGTGCAGAGGCTACTCCCCCGAAGGTGCGGCCATAGTAATGAATAGCGGCAAACAAGGCAACTCCCGGCCTCAGGCCCGCATTTTCCAGATCGGCACCGCCGCCAGCGCCACGCATACCGCAACCAGCCACCAGGCCGAGGCAAAGGCTGAAACGGTTGGCAGCCCGCCTTCGTGTTCGCCGAACTCGATGGTGAGGGCAACGATATTCACCCCGAGCGCACCACCCAGCTGACGGGCGAAATTGATCGTACTGGAACCTGCACCCAGCTGTTCCGGCGCGAGCGGGTTCAGAGCTCCCGTCGACAGCGCCGGCAACATAAAGCCTATACCGATTCGGCCCACAACTGCCCACAATGCCAGCCAGACAAACCCGACCAGCGCCCCGGTAGCGGCAAACAACACCGCCGAACAGGCAAACATGGCAATGCCAAACAACACCAGCCCACGGGCACTGCGTTTGTCGGCAAGCCGGCCGGCGACGGGGAACACCATGCCCAGTACGACGCCTGCGGGTAACATCAGCAAGCCCGCTTCTGTGGCCGAGAAGCCCAGCGAAGTCTGCACAAATAACGGGATCAGATAGGTAGAGCCGAACAGCGCCAGACCCAGTGCCATGGCGCCCAGGGTTGCGTACAGAAACACCGGCTCTCGCAGTAACGCCAATCGGACAAGCGGATGGGCGGCACGACGTTCACGTACGATAAATCCAATAATCAGAATCGCAGCCAATGCGCCCTGCCAGGCAATACGCACAGAGTCTCCGGGCCAGTCCTGCAGACGGTTAAGCGTTTCCAGGGTGACCGCAACCGCGGCCCCCAGCAGAACCATACCGGACAGATCGAACATGTAGGGAGCCGGACGGGACCGTGGTGACGGCAGAAAGCGCAAGGCCATCCACACACCCAGCAGGGTGACCGGAGCCGGGGCAAACATCACCCAGCGCCAGTGGAACTGATCCACCAGAAAACCACCGAGGACCGGGCCCAGAGCCGGCGCGAGAATCACACCCATGCCATAGATGCCCATGGCGCGGCCGCGCTGGTCCGCCGGAAAAATCCGGAACACCAGATACATGCCCATGGGCTGCATCAACCCGGCCATGGCCCCTTGCCCAATTCGGGCGGCAATCAACAATTCTGGCGTGGGCGCCAAGCCACCGGCGAGGGAAATCAGCGTGAACATGGCCATGGCGGTACTGAGGGTCTTGCGGACACCGAAGCGGTCCAGCAGCCACGCCGAAGCCAGCATGGTGGTGGTCATGGCGGCAATGAAACCGGTCGCCAGCCAGTGAACCTGGCCCTGGCGGATACCGAACTCCACCATGATATCGTGCAGGGCAACGTTGACCACCGTGGCACTGAGCACCGTGGCCATGGTGCCGAGCACCACGGTAAGCACCGCCAGCCAGCGCCAGCGGTCACCATATCGGGCCCGCAGGCCCTCTACGGATTGATCAGCCAAGACTCACTTCTGCTTCTCGGCGTTTTCCATGATCTTGTGGAAAACCTTGAGCGATGCCTCAATGTCTTTGTCGGAAATGCCGTCAAGCATCTCCTCTCGGAGCGTGGCCGCGCGCTCGGACAACTCATCCATGAACTCGACACCGGCCTTGGTCAGGTGAAGGCGACGGGCGCGACGATCGTTGGGGCATGGGCGGCGCTCAATCAGCCCCTGTTGCTCGAGACTGTCCAGCAAACGTACCAGGGTCGGGTTTTCAATGGCCATCAGGCTGGCCAGTTCGCGCTGGGTCAGGCCTTCACCACCTTGCTGCAGATACACCATGGTGCTCCAACGCGCCTGGGTAACACCCAGATCTTTCAGGCGTTCATCGAGCATTTTGCGCCAGCGGCGGGTTACCCGGGCAACAGCAAACGGAAACTGATCTCTCATGGTTCATTACTCCTGATGGTGATCCGGCATGGGACAAGCAAACGCCACCCCGAAAACCGACAAAAGACTTACCTTATTGGAAATTCACCAATAGTAAGCTAACCATTGAAATAAAAACAGATGTGAAGACAAAAATATAATTGGGGAAAACCGAAAGCTGCGTCAACCGGCCTGACGCAGCTCCTCCTGCATTTCTTCCACTTCCGGTGATTCGTGAAACTCGGTGTTCCGGGGATCCATCTCGGTCAGCACCGGTGAGGTTTCCGGCATGGCCGGAACGAAATGCTCCTGCTCTTCCACCGGAACATCTTCGGTGTGGCTGATGCGGTAGCTGGTAATCACCGCCAACACCAGAAGGAACCCCGCATTGCCATAGAACAGGCCAGCCGGACCCAACAGGCTGATCAGCTCCGCCATGGCAATGGGGCCGATGACACTGCCAATACCGTAACTCAGCAGCAAGGTCGCACTGGCCGAGACTATCCGGTTGCTGTCCATACGGTCGTTGGTGATCGCCACGGCAATCGGATAGATAGTGGCCGACAGGCCGGTGAACAGCCCTACCAAAAGCGTGAGTAAGGCCAGGTTGCCGGCGCCAAGCACCGCCACACCGCCCGCGGAAGCCGACGCGGCCACCGCCACCCAGAACATGACCCTGCGCCGGTCAAAACGGTCGCACAGCCGTCCCAGCGGCCAGGCCAGAAGCATGGCCGCCACAATCGCGCTGGCCATAAAGGTAGAGGTGCGCGCCACATCCAGGCCAACCAGCGTGGCGTAAACCGGCCCAAGGGCATAGAAGCCACCGATCATCACCCCACAGATCAGCGCCCCGGCAACGCCCGAAAAAGATTCGCGCGCCAGCTTGAACACCGACATGCGGCTGGCCTGTTCAATAACCGGCGCCTCCATCCGGGTCAAAGACAACGGAATCAATGCCAGCGTCAGCAACATGGCCGCCAGCGAGAACGGCAGGAAGTTGGCCGGGTCACCGACATTGACAATCAACTGGCCGCCGGCGGCCGAAAGATAGAAGACAATCTGATAGACCGCGAAGAGTGCGCCGCGATTCGCGTTGGTGGCCCGACTGGAAAACCAGCTCTCAATGACCACCAGCACCCCGGCAATGCTGAAGCCGGACAGCACCCGCAGCACGGCCCAGAACACCATGGAAATAGCCATCGGATACATCAGGGCGGTGACCGCCGCCATGGCTGCGAACACCGCAAAGGCACGGATGTGACCCACCCGGCCAATAATCTTGTGCACATACAAGGTGCCAAGCACAAACCCGATGGAGTAGCACACCAGCACCCAGCCGATCACATCTGGCGAAACCTCTTCAATACTCAGGCGAATGCCCAACAGAGTCATCAGAAAGGCGTTGCCACTGACCAGAAGGACAATACTGAGTATCAGCGCTGATAAAGACGCAACCATTCGGGTCATCGGAATTCTGCCTGTCGCGATTACAGTGGGTAACAAAAAGAAAAGATAGCAACATTATAGATTGTCTGCTGGCGAGCATTTAACCAACCTCTTTATAGCCGCGCCACTAGGGAGTTGCCGAGACCCCGAGCCCGCACTGGCAGGCCATTTGACAATGTTTTACATTAATGGGTCGTAACAGACCCGATTGGCGGGAGCAGGTAACATATTTGCCATGCAATCTACTGGACCGTGAGCGCCTGGTTATGAAGAAAACGGACTGGCCCATTCGTTGGGATTTACTGCTTCGCTATCGCCTGATCGAGATTATCGCCCTGTGGGAGGGTCGGCTGACCACCAACCATATCTGTCACAGCTTTGGTATCGGTCGACAGCAGGCTTCCAAGGACATCAATACTTATCTTCGTGAACTGGCTCCCGGCAATCTGGTCTACGACCGGCACCTGAAAGGCTATGTCCCCTCTGACAATTTCAAGCCGGTGGTCACCCGGGGCGCCGTATCCGAGTATCAGGATCTTCTGGCCCGCCAGCAGAATCTGAGTGATACCTTCTCC
This sequence comes from Marinobacter sp. EN3, assembly GCF_000475315.1. NCBI lineage: Bacteria > Pseudomonadati > Pseudomonadota > Gammaproteobacteria > Pseudomonadales > Marinobacteraceae > Marinobacter > Marinobacter sp. EN3. The sequence goes on along the minus strand of NZ_AXCC01000063.1, from coordinate 202,852 downwards.
GATCTTGAACTGGGCCTGCCCGGCAACGCCGTCATCCCGGAGGCCGCCCGCCATATAGAACCGGAAGTTATGCGGGCCGTGGTGACCGCTACCCGTTATCATCGCCAGCTGAAGGCGAGCTACGTATCACTGAGTCGCCCGGAAGCCGCCGAAAGTGTGCTGGAACCCCACGCTCTGGTCTGTTCCGGCAACAGCTGGCACGTTCGGGCATGGTGCAGCGCCAACCGGGAATTCCGGGATTTTGCCCTGAGTCGCTTCCACGGCCGTATTGAAGCCCTGCGTCAAAAAGCCCGGCACAACGCCCAGCAGGATGACGACTGGCAGCGGCAGGTGACACTGGAGATCACCCCGGACCAGCGCCTGACCGAAGCCCAGCAGAAGATCATCGCCCGCGACTACGGCATGACCAATGGCCTGCTGCACATCGAAACCCGAGCAGCCCTGGCACCCTATGTGCTGTCCAGACTGGGCATCACCTACGAAAACAGCCACCCAGACCCATTGGTTCAGCAGCTAGAACTGGCCAACCCGGACCAGCTCGGTTTTGGCAGCAAACGCGAACGGGCACTCAAGGCGGTGGCCGGTCTCTGCTAGACTGGCCCCGTGACCAGACCGCTCCAGACCTTTACTGCCCTTTTTTGCCTGGGGCTCGTGGTATCGGCGACGCCACTCCAGGCGCATGCCGATAACCGCTGTGGAGCTTCCGCTACGCCCATCCATCAGGTACAGGGCAGCGGCAACCAATCCCCACTGATCGGCCAAACCGTGACCGTAGAAGGCATTCTTGTACTGGATGCCCGAAAACCTGGCGGCTTTTCCGGGTTCTATCTGCAGCAGGCCGATCACCAGACCGATGACAATCCAGCCACCTCAGAAGCACTGTTTGTCTATACCCGCAAAGCCGGTGGCACCGTGGGTCAGCGGGTGCGGGTTACCGGCACCGTCAAGGAGTTTCACGGCCTGACCGAACTGGCACCGGTGCACAGCCTTTCAGTCTGCGGCCAGGCACCCCTGCCAGCGCCGATCAACGTATCGCTACCCTGGTCGCAACCACCCGAAAGCCTGGAAAACATGCGGGTGCGTTTCGACGAGCCCCTGACGGTCATCGATAATTACAACCTGGCCAGGTACGGCGAGCTGGCATTGGCGGCCAGCGATCAGGTGATTGCCACAGAACAGTTAGCGCCAGGTCCGGCTGCCCGCACACTGGAACAGCAAAACCTGGCGCAACGGATAACCCTGGACGACGGCCTGGGCAAGCAAAACCCGACGCCGGTGCCCTGGCTATCAGAACGCGATACCGTTCGGGCCGGCGATATCGTGTCAGAACTGGAGGGCGTACTGGATTACCGCTTTGGCCAGTGGCGGGTTCAACCGGGCGCTGTACCACGTTTCCAGGCCCGTAACCCCAGGCCACAAGCGCCGACCAAATCAACGGACAGTATCCGGATCATGACCCTGAACCTGCAGAACTACTTCAATGGCGACGGGCAGGGCAAGGGCTTTCCCACGCCACGGGGCGCATCATCGCTCGAGCAGTTTCAGACCCAGAACCGTAAACTCGCCCGAACCATCCAGGACGCGCACCCAGACATCCTTGCCGTGACCGAACTGGAAAATGACGGCTACGGCCCAGACAGTGCGGCGGCTGGCCTGGCCCGGACGCTCGGCGCTGATTGGGCAGTCGTACAGACGCCGGGCCGGGACGGCAACGATGCCATCCGCACTGCTTTGCTCTATCGGGAATCCCGGGTCCGCCCCACTGGCCCGGCTTACAGGCCCGGACCAGGCGAACTTCCAGGCGCGTCCCGCCCGCCACTTGCCCAGGCATTCCGTGCCCGGGGAAGCGAGCTGACGTTCTGGGTGGTGGTACCACATCTGAAATCAAAATCCTGCCGACATGCAGCGGCCCGAGAGCAGGATCAGGGCGACGGGCAGGGCTGCTACAACCGGCAGCGGACCCTCAGCGCCAACGCTATCGTGATCTGGCTCCAGGCGCTGGCCGGAGATCCCGAAACCACACCCGTACTGATTACTGGCGATCTCAACAGCTATGCCCGCGAGGCGCCGGTCGAACGGTTCCAGGAAGCAGGTTTCACCAGCCTGGTACACCAGTATTACCCTTGCCTGCCAATGCAGTGCGAGCACTATACCTACCGGTACCAGGGCCAGAAAGGTACCCTTGATTACGCTCTTGCCAGCCCGGCACTGATGCCTTGGATTGAGCAGGCGCAAATCTGGAACATCAACGCTGATGAGCCCCGGGCGCTGAGCTACCGTCAGACCCCGGATCAGTCGGGCCCGTGGCGATCGTCTGACCACAATCCCGTGCTGACCGATCTGAAACTCACTCCCACCCGCTGACTTGCTGCACCGCCTCCGGAGTCCGGCAGCCGGGCAATAGCGCACGGCCCGCGCCGCGTTAAACTGACAAGGCATTCACAGTAATGAGGTATGCCCGTGGCATCGATCCCTGTACCCGATCTCTGGCCCATGGCCCGAACCGGACAACGCTGGCTGCTCAGAGCCAAACGCCGGGAAGCCGGTGTGGACGGTCATCGCATGATTTTTCTGGAACGCGGCCGGCCCGGCCCGGGGCGTCCGACCCTGGTGCTTATCCATGGCTTTGCCTCCATGAAGGAGAACTGGGCGCTCTGGATGCAGAAGCTGCCTTCGGACTGGCATCTGCTGATTCCGGACCTGCCGGGGCTGGGCGAAAGCCAGTATCAGCCCGCGGCCAGCTATCGCTACGAACGCCAGGCAGAGCGGCTGAGGGACTGGCTGTCTGAATACCCGGGCGACAACCTGCATCTGGCGGGCAGTTCCATGGGCGGTGCCATTGCCGCGATCCTCGCCCATAAGCTGAACCAGCCACCCCGCTCGGTCACACTGCTCAATAGTGCCGGCATTCCGGAACACCCGGATGTGGATATCAACGCGCCCTTCAAGTCTGATCGCGATGCCATTCTTATTCCTGGCGACTGGGCCGGCGTTTACCGCATGTTCAACAGCGTCGGGAATGGCAAGCCCACGGTACCCGGGCTGGCCATGACCGGCCTGCTGGGTCCTGACCTGCTAAAACGGCAAGCATCGCTACGGCATATTTTCAACGATATGCTGGCCGATGCCCTGGCCCCCGCGCGATTTCTTGGCCCGGACACTCCACCACTGCAAGTGCAATGGGGTGATCGCGACGTGATCACACCAACCCGTTGCGTAGACTGGTTTCGTACCGCCACACCCAATGCGGAAGTTCACGTGTTCCCGGGTGTCGGCCACCTGCCCATGCTGGAACGCCCGGGCCAATCCGCCAGGGTGTTGCAGGAGTTTGTTCAACGACAGGCGAGATAAAGCAATTGGCCTCTCTGGCCCATTGACCCGTCAGCGAAGTCATGGGGCTCAACCGTGCAAAGCGCCATAATCGGTTCCAACGAGCTCCCTTACATAACAACAACACACGCTGACGAGGAACATCATGCGCGCCTCTGTTTCCAATTCTCAGGATCTGGGCATGCCGGCCATCTACCTGCATACCCTGGCTGAGCTGCTTCATACCATTGGTGTTGATGAGCGGGATCTGATTCTGAGAGTCGGGCTGGATCCCACCCGGCTCAATTCCACCGAACTTCGGGTCAGCCAGGCCCAGGCCAGCGAGTTTGTGACCCGGGCCATCATTGAAAGTGGTGAACCTGGACTTGGTATCCTGCTGGCAAGGGAACTCAAGCTGCCCCTGCACGGTGCACTGGGTACCGCTGTCATGAGCAGCCGCACGCTGGCCGAGGCTCTGGAGCTGATGACCCGTTATCTCACCTTGCGGGCACCGCATCTGAAGGTAGAGAAGCGAGTCGCAGGCAGCAATGTCTGGTACGCGGTCAAATGCGATATCGAGCTGGGCCCGTTGCAGGGATTCGTTCTGGATGCCGTGCTGTTCGGCTGCGTTTCCATGGGGGCACAACTCACTGGCAGCCCGGTGCCCGGGACACAGGTTTTGCGCCGGGGCCCGGAACCCAATCACTTTCACCGGTTCCGACGCTCCATCGGGGTGCCGGTGGACTACGGCGCCAGTGAAGATGCCCTGGTGATTCCTGCCAGCCAGCTCAATCTGCCTGTGCAGTTCAGTAACGATCAGTTGGCGATCAGTTCGCGGGAACAATGCGAAACGGCACTGAAACAACTAAAAGAAGATGCCGGGTTTGCCTGCCGTGTTCGACGGGTGATCGAAACCAGCCACCCGTTTCCGCCAAAACTGGCCCGGGTGGCCTCTACCCTGTATGTTTCAGAGCGCACCCTCAAACGCCGGCTGCAGGAAGAAGAAGCCAGCTTCCAGGCCCTTGTGGACCAGGTCCGCCTGGAGCGCGCACGGGATCTGCTGGCCAGCACCACCATGAATCTGAGCCAGATTGCCGACAGCCTGGGCTATGCCGACGCCGCCAATTTTACCCGGGCGTTCAAACGCTGGACGGGGCTGAGCCCCAGCCACTTTCGCAACCGGGAACTGCAGACCGCTGAAACCGCCTGACTCAGTCGATACCCAGAATCTTGTGCATCTGCAAGGTTAACCGCCATTGCGGATGCGCCAGGCAGTAGTCCGTGGCTTTGCGGGTATTGCTTTGCTTGATGGCATCCGGCCCACCCTCCGGCACAGACGGTGAGGCCATGGGTGACAGGAAGTAATGCCTCGCCCGGATGTGCAGAAATCGCTCCGGTGGCGCCAGCGGCTGCGGGTAGACCAGCTTCAGCTCATCACACTCAGCAATGACCACCTCGGCATCGGCTTTCGGGCTGACACACAGCCAGTCGATACCTTCGGGCGCAGGCAATGTGCCATTGGTTTCCACCCCAACCTCAAACCCGGCCCGGTGAAAGGCCCTGATCAAAGGCTCATCCAGTTGCAGCAGAGGCTCACCGCCGGTACAGACCACATAGGGCCGGCCAGGAGCATCGGGCCACAGTGACCGGATATGGGCGGCCAGGGCCTCCGGGGTGTCGAAGCGGCCGCCATTCTGGCCATCGGTACCGACAAAATCTGTGTCGCAGAAATTGCACACCGCATTCGCCCGGTCTTTCTCACGCCCCGTCCAGAGATTGCATTTGCTGAACCGGCAGAACACCGCCGCGCGTCCAGCCTGGGCGCCCTCACCCTGGAGAGTGTAAAAGGCTTCCTTGACGCGGTACATCAGGCAAGACGCTCGTAGGCCAGTGGATCGGTGACGCCATTGGCGGCAAAGGCCTCCAGCCGCTCGACGCAGGAACCACAACGCCCGCACGCCTTGTCGCGGCCGTTGTAGCAGGTCCAGGTCTGGCTGTAATCGAGGCCCAGCTTGAGCCCTTCTGCCAGGATCTGGCCCTTGTCCATGGCCATAAAGGGTGCCTCAATGCCTACGGGCTCGTAGTTGGCCACCCGGCACACGGCATCCATCTTTTCAACAAACTCCGGCCGGCAATCCGGGTAAATGGCGTGGTCCCCGCCATGGGCCCCATACCAGACCGCGCCCGCTCCGGTGGTCACCGCATACCCGGTCGCCAGCGATAACAGGATCATGTTGCGGTTGGGCACCACCGTGGCTTTCATGGTGTCTTCTTCATAATGGCCTTCAGGCACCTCGATGTCGGACGTCAGAGACGAGCCGGACATCACCTCACTCATGGCACGGATATCAATCACTTTGTGGGGGATACCTTCAGCCCGGCAAACGTCGGCGGCCACATCCAGTTCCCGCACGTGGCGCTGGCCATAGTTGAAGGACAGGGCATGTACCTTGAGCCCCCTGGCGCGGGCCAGGTGCAACAGTGTGAAAGAATCCATACCACCGGAATAGATAACGACAACGGAGTCAGTCATGAGGGGTCAGCACCAGTTTTTCAGAAGGGTGTGTCATCGGGCTTTTACAAAGCGTGGCCATATTGTAACAGTGACAAACCGAGTTGGGTTCGCGTCCTGGCAAGATCAGGGGTAAACTCGAAAGAAAACGACAAAGCACCAGCACCGATTCAATGAGCTCAGACTTCAGCCCGGCCTTTATTGACTTTGAGGCGTCCAGCCTCGACCTGATCGCCAGCTACCCGATTGAGGTAGGCATCTGCATGCCCGACGGGGCACTGCACAGCTGGCTGATTCAGCCCCATGTGCTCTGGCAGGACTGGTCTGAAAGCGCGGAAACCATTCACGGAATTTCAAGGCAACGGCTGTTGCAGGAAGGCATGCCGGTTAGCGAGGTGGCTCAGCAATTAAACGAGTTGTTGCCGGAGCAGGTATTCTGTGACGCCTGGACCTTTGACAGCTTCTGGCTACACAGGCTGTTCCGGGCCGCCGGTGAGGTTCCGGCGTTTCAACTGGAATCCATTTCCATGCTGCTCGACCCGGACCAGGTACGCCACTGGTCAGGCATCCGCCAGCAGGTGATTGCCGAACTCGGGCTGCCCGTGCACCGGGCAGCCAACGATGCACTCATCCTGCACAAAACCTGGGAACGGGTTATTTGCCGGGGCGAAGCCGCAGTGCAATAACTTCCAGGCCATCTCGGATGGTATGAAGTGTCCAGTAGGTGGCCAGTGCCATCAGCGCGGCACCAGTAACCGTAAAGGACAGGTTCTCACCCACCACTTGCCCCTGCGCCATCACCAGATAAACGGCAACCGCGACAATCAGGGCAATCTCGACAATAAAATCAGAACGGAACTTGTTACGGGCAGGTCCGGGTTCTTCGGGCATTTTCTTCGGTTTCAACCTCTGGATATCAATTGGATAACTGGATGTATTGAGTGATTGAATTATCGCCAAAGCCGCCATAGATGGCTGTACGAAGTAGTGGCTACGAACTTTCCGAGATGGCAAAAAAAACGCAGCCCAACGGGCTGCGTAGAAAGGAGAGATCCATCCGATACCTGCCAGGCAGGTACCGCGGATTGCACAACGTAAAAACACGTGACAAGGCAAAGTATGAGGATTTCCCGCCGGTGCGTCTGTACGGGTTTGCCGAATGAACAGGGCTATTGCAAACCGTCCAATTGCCGATACACTGATGACTGAACCGAATCCACAGAGCCGATATGACCAGGATGATTTCAAAGCACACCGTATACTCAGCCGCCGGTTGCCAGATTGGGCAGGCCGTGCGTGCCATGGTGAAAGACAGCTAACGGCTTTCGGTCAGTCCCGGGAGCCGTTGCGGTAACCGGGGCAGCTTCTCCGCCAGACCCCGGTTGCCTGTGAGGCTCCGGGGTTTTCTGTTTTTGCAGCCGCAAAACGACAAGGAGAACATCATGAGAAGACATCCGACATCACGTGCAGCGAACCAGCCCATGGCCAATCGTCAGGCTCCGATCAAGCGCCCGGAGAAGCTGCCGCTGCTGGATGCAATCTGCAAGAAACTCAATCAGCGAGTCAATCTGGATGACGAGCAGCGGGTGCTGGGTCTGTATGAGCGGGGCTGGATTTTCAAAGGCGTACTCAGCAATCTGGACGGCGCCGAAGCCCGATATGTCCGGGCTCTTGCGACCCGCTACAATTCCTGGATTGCCCGCCAGGTAGCCTGATCAGACGTGCCGCCAAAGCCGCAGGCTGAACCGGTCAATGATGCCGGTTCAGCCCATCCATCATCGACAGATCACCGCCATGGACCATGGCGTAGTTGTTCACCACATCGTAAATCTTTTCCTGGGAGTAGGGCTTCACCACATAGCCATTCGCGCCGGCACTGATGGCACGTTGAATACTCTCAATGGAATCGTCTGCGGTGACCAGCACAATATGCTGGTTCTCCCGAACCTGTTTGAAACGGGTCATCAGTTCGTGACCGTTACCATCCGGCAGTCCCAGATCCAGCAGAATGATCTGGAACTCACTGGCCTCGAACGCCGCCCTGGCAGAGGCAGCATCCGCACATTCAGACACGCTGGTAGCACCGGCTTTGTAAAGCATGTCGACCAGACGCTCCCGCATCACCGGCTCATCTTCGACCACCAGTACTCTGAGATCACTCATTACACTCTCCTGTTCTGTGCCCTGGCTCAGTAGGTATCGTTGCCGGTTCGGCGCGGCAAGTCCAGAGGTGCGGGCCCGGGGCGGACATCAACCGGTTCATCACCGGCGGGCCCGCCATGGTCACCGACGGACGGTGGCGCGGTCACCCGGGTGAGAATATTGGCAATGCTGACTGCCGTTGTATAGAGGGAAATGGAGACAATCAGCAGTACCGGCTGCACAAAGGCCACAAAGCCCGGAATCTCCGAGTTCCCGGTCATACTCAGGATCAGGATGATGGCCGGCCCAAGGACCACGAACAGCGTCAGGGCAATAAAAAACACAATCCGCTCTTTGTAGCGCCCCAGATCGCGATTGGTCACCAACCCCAGCACAAACTTGCCGATAGCCAGGCCGGCCAGAATCGCCGCAGCAATACTCAGGTCGGGCCGCATCAGGGACTGGTACAGGTTGCCATCCCAGAGCCGCTGCATGGCAATGACAAGAAACGGAAACAGTACGAACAGTATGTCGGCGTATGTGCCATACATCATGCTCAGGGAATAATGTTCCTGTTTTTGGTTATCGCTCATTGGCCTGTTCCTTTGTGGTTTTCGACGACCTCTGGTGGCCCTCAAGGGCCCGGTCAATCATGGCGTTCAGGGTGGTCAGTTCCTGTCGAATCATCCCCCTCTCTCCGGGGCTTGAGCGTACACATCGCTCAAGTATCCCTGCCTGTTCTGTCATCAACGGATAGCCCATGGCACCGGCGGTGCCCTTGATCTGATGGCTCTCGGACTGCAATTGCTGCAACTGTCCCTGGGCCAGTGCGGCTTCCATGCGACGCTTTCGCTCAGCCAGGCCATCCAGGAAACGGTTCACCAGCGGACTAATGTCATCGTCAACCGCCTCGCCGACCCATTGTTCCACCGGCAGATAGCGATCCAGCAGGGCCTGCAGGTGGGCATGGTCAATGGGTTTGTTCAGCACCCCGTCGCAACCGGCCTCCAGCAAGGCTTCATTCTCTGCCTGATCACCAGCGGTAAAAGCAATGATCGGCCGCCGGAAGCCCGCCTGGCGCAAAAGCAGGGTGGCCGCAACGCCGTCCATGCCGGGCATGTGGCGATCCATAAGCACCAGTTTCACGGTTTCCGACAGGGCCCGGCGAACCGCCTCTTCCCCATTGGTCACCAGCAAGGGCTCTGCGCCGGTGCGGCGGAGCATCCGCTCCACCAGCCCACGGTTATCATCGTTGTCTTCGGCCACCAGCACCTTACCGCTGTACCGGTGACCCGAACCCACCGCCGTTTCCGCCGACAACGCCAGGTAACGGGCCAATACCTCGTAAAAGCGCTGCTTGTCGATGGGTTTGGCCAGGTGATCATTGCATCCCGCCAGACGATATTCAGCGATATCCTCGGCCATGACATTGGCCGTAAGCGCAACCACCGGGGTGTTAACACCTGCTTCCCGCAACGCCAGGGTGGCATCCCGGCCATTCATCACCGGCATCTGGATGTCCATCAGAATCAGATCGAAGTGCTCGCGGGTGGCGCGCTCCAGGGCTTCCGCGCCATTACTGACATGCACCAGCTCGGCACCGGTGCGCCCCACCAGCAACGACACCAGCCGGCGGTTTACATCGTTATCCTCGGCACAGAGGATGCGGCCCGACAACCGGGGCGCCATGACCATGGCAATGGCCCGGCGCCGCTGGCTGAATTCCGAGGCATCCCGCAGGAAATGAACCTGCGCGAGTTCACCGGTGCTGATGCACACTTCAAATTCACTGCCTTCACCATAGGTGCTGGACACCCGGATATCGCCGCCCAGCAGTTCCGCCAGCCTCCGGGATATACTGAGGCCGAGCCCCGTGCCGCCATACTGGCGGGAAATTGCGGTGCTGCCCTGGGCAAAGGGGTCAAACAGACGGTCCAGCTGTTCAGGCTTCATGCCAATCCCGGTATCCACCACCCGGGCGTAAAGCTTCTCGGCGCCCCGGTCACAGCGAATAATCAGGGAGATAGACCCATTTTCCGTGAACTTCAGGGCATTTCCGCACAAATTAATGATAATTTGTCGGTAACGGGTTGGATCGGTCCGGATCTTCTCGGGCAGGGGATAATCGCAGATGATACTGAAATCCAGGCCCTTTTCCCGGGCCCGGGGGGCGAAGAAGGCGCGGATTTCATCCAGTAACTCCGGCAGATTGACCGGCACCACATCAACATCCAGCTTGTTGGCGTCGATCTTTGAGTGGTCGAGGATATCGTTCACCAGCTCCAGCAGGTGACGCCCGCTGCGAACCACCGTTTCAGCACTGCTGCGTTTCTCGGTTTCGTTCAGATCCGGGTCCAGCAGGGTTTCGCCATAGCCGATGATTGCCGCCAGCGGGGTCCGGATTTCATGACTCATATTGGCCAGGAACTGGCTCTTGGCCTGAGCGGAATTCCGGGCCAGCTCTTTTTCAAGCCGCTCCTGCTCCCGCTCCCGCTCGATCTGCAGGCGCTGATGGCTCTCGGTGGCGTCAATACAGGTGCCTTCGAGATGCATGGGCAGGCCCTCGGCATCATACACCGTGTGCAGGGAAATGGTGGCCCAGCGCTCCTCGCCCTGACGGGTCAGGTAACGGGCCTCAATCCCCTTGACCGTGCCCCGGGCTTCCAGTTGCTCGACCACCAGGCGCCGCAACCGCTCGTCGGCAATGCAGGTTTCCAGCACATCCGGGTTTCGCACCAGCAGCTCACGGCTGCTGCTGTAGCCCAGCAACTCGGCCATGGCCGGGTTGGCGGTTACAAACCGCCGTTCCGGTGACATCTGGAACACGCCCTCAATGGCGTTATCAAACAGTGACTGGTAACGCCTCAGGTTCGCCAGAGCGCGCTGGTTCCAGGCCAGGGCCTCGCCCTGAACCTGCTTGATTCGGTCAGCCAGGGCAAAGGAAAACAGGATGATCTGGGCCGTCAGGCCGAACTGTGGCGAATAGCTGGTAAAGGTATTCAGCGGCAGGTAACCCATCACCGTCAGCGCATAGATACCAAACCCGATCAGGGCCAGGGTCCAGGCAAAGAAATAAGAGCGTGCTGCCGGGTTGTAATAGCGCCAGGACAGATAACTGACCACAATCAGAATGATACTGAGCAGAATCGAGCCGACCACAATCCATTCCATGGCCACCGAATAGGGCATGAAAAACGACAAACCAAAGGTGGTGACGACAGAGGTCAGACATAACCGGAGTACATGATCCAGATCGGGCGAGCGTTGCCGGGTTTCCAGCAGCGAACGGGCCATTAACAGGCCAAAGAACCAGGTCAGAATAATCTGGAAATGGAGGTATTCCTTGTTGAGCAAGGCTGGCCGGCTATCCAGCAACTGAACCCCGTGCACCTGTTCGGTACCGATGAATACCGCCGCACATACCAGGTAGAGCACGTAGTAGATGTTGCTGCGCTCCCGCACCGACACCGCCACAAACAGGTTGTAAGCCAGGATAGCCAGGATGGCACCCAGCAGCAGCCCGCGCACGGCTTCGTCGATGGAAACCTTTTCTATGTAATTGTCCGGGTGCCAGAGGGTAATCGGCAGGCGGAAGGTGTTGGTGTTGGTAATGCGCAGGAAAACCGTGGTGACGGTGTCTGGCGACAATCTGAGCCGAAAGGTCGGGTTTGGCACGGCCAGATCCCGGTCGTCCCAGCTGTCCAGATACCCGGTCTGGCGTTGTTCCACCAGTTGCCCATCCCGAACCAGATACAGCCGAACGTCGTCCACCAGTGGCAGCGCCAGCTCCAGTATCCAGTCCGAGCGGGAGGTTAAACGGCGGGTGCTCAGGTCAAAGCGAGTCCAGTAGGCGGAGCCGGTATAACCGAAGTTGAGTACGCCACCCTGATGACGGGTCAACCTGTCCTCGCCTGCGGCGCGAACCTCGTCAATCGTCAGTGACTGCTCAGGATCTTCCAGGTACCAGAGGCACTCGCCCAGATCCGGAATGCTACCGGTGTTGTGATCCAGCATGATCTGCCCATCCCGGCAGGCATTCTGGGCCTTCGCCACAGATGGCAAAACCAGAACGGCCAGAAACAGGAGAAGAACCACCGTCCGCACCGGGATATGGGCAAACCGTTGCTGCAAAATGTGATCTCCGCGCGGGTAGCTGCGTGCTTTATCGTTTATTGTCAGCACTCGTCACTTTAGCCGTTCACACGCTTTTTCGCACCCCGGGGTCACCTGAAATGAGACATTCCTGCCTTTTTGCTGCTGTTTCACTCACGTTACTGACACTCAGCGGGTGTCGGGTCGACAGTGGCGGCGATTCCTCGTCGACGTTAAATCCGGCCAGTAATGTCGATCTCACCTTCAGCACCTTCGACCTGGCAGATACAGACCGTGCCCCGAATACTCTGAGCAAAACCCGCTTTGCTGACTTCTATCCCGGTATCGAGCCGAACGGCGCGGACCAGACCGTGGAGTACCAGGCAACGGCTGCCGACATCCGTCGCCATATCGACCGGTTTATCGGTGCCGAGCCTACCAGCGACGGAAAAAGCTACCGCAAGGTCCGTAACCCTCTCGATCTGATGAATCAGGTGATCAGCGTAGGGCGCGTTGATAATTTTGATGAAGGGCGGGGCTATATCCGCAGGCGCATTGAAGCCGATGAATCTGGGACCTATAACTCCAGGGCCAACCAGGCCTCCATCCGATTTACCGATCAGGCTGCAACCCTTGAAAACCGACCTCTGAATGCCCGGGAATGGCGTTATCAGACCCTGGACTGGCGTTACCAGGCTGGCAGCGAAACCGGGCATGTTTATCGAACTATCCAGCACGTTGCCCGCAGCGTTGACGCCGAAGACCGGGATAAACAACCACAACTGCTGAGCGTTCTCGCAGGCTCGAGGTTCAGTGCAGCGTCATTCAGCGCCATTGGCTACAACCAGCCGGAATACGCAACAGCAGACTACGTGTCACGGGATTACGGCGGCATCGAACTGCGCCAGGAATTCATCGGAACTACCCAGAAAGATACCTTGTATATTAAAAGCCCGGAGCAGGCGGTCATCGATTTCAGTCGACACGGCTTCAATATGGAGGACGACAGCCCGGACTGTCTCCGCATTGAACTGGATTACGGCATGAGCACGGTCCATCTGTTCGTCTCCAACGACGAACCGGCAAGAATTCCGGATCCGGAGGAAGATCCAGCCGATTACGAGAACGCCGATGACATTCCAACCGTCAGCAATCCGGCAAACTGTGCCAATCAGCCGGAAACGGAATTCCTGATGTCCTGGAATGCAGAATCAACACCTGACCGACAGTAGCAATCGTCTCTGCAGAACCGGGCCGGTTACAGGTCCCAGTTCTGCAGAAAGCCCTTTTTTCGGCAGATCATCCGTTCGTATGTGGAAATCATGATGGCTGCGTGGGGGGCTTTGGTCAGGCGCAGGGTTTCAATACGACGTTCCAGGCGCTGCACCTCATCGCAGATCTGCTGCTGCACGTGGGAACGAACACTGTCGTGCTGATCAAGCTTGACGCTACGCTGCTCAGGCGGGGGAAATTGCGGCTTTTCCATAGTTAACCTCGTCCAATGAGTGTGGAAAACATCCTTATTGACTGTTGCCAAGTGTGCCGAACTGTCAGACAAAGTGCAATTACAATGAACAAGCTTTCACTTTTTTTGACAGATTCTGGCTTCAGGCCTTGAGCGCCAAGGCCTGAAGCCTTAATGAATCACTCAGGCTGCCACCAGTCTCCGCTGGTTTTCCGGCAACACCGGGAACTGTTTGCAGACAGTGTAGACGAAACGGGCCAGGGCCGGTAAGTGATGGCCCACAATCGGAAAACCGGTGTTCAACAAGCTGACGGAAATGTCCCGGGCCGGGTCCGCCCAGCACAGTTTATTGATCAGCCCGACATGGCCAAACGCATAACGGCTTTGCTGGCCCCAAAGGCCAACAGGATTGCTGCCCAGCATCATGCCGGCACTGAATCGCATGGGCACCAGCATGGTCCTGTCCATCTGCAGTGAGCCAAATTGCTGGATGGCACGGCGAACCGTGAGTTCGCTGCAGATGCGCTTGCCATCCCAACTGCCACCATTGAGCATCATCTGGAAGAAGCGCCCCATTTCTTCGGCCGTGCCGCACAGATTTCCGGCGGGGATCACAGCCTCCTGGAAGCGGGGGTCGTTGGTGACTTTCTCCACCGTCCGGATATCACCGCCCAAGGCGCGGTTCACCACCCAGGACACCGGAAACCGGGGTGTCGGCCCGGTCGCATAATTGCTGGCGAGCTCGTGCAGGTGTTCTGGAGCAATGCCATAGGTAAACCATTTCATCCCCATGGGTCGGCGCAGGTAGCGATCCAGGTAGCTTTCGATAGTGTCGCCGGTTACCTTTTCCAGAACACGCTGCAACACAAAGCCACCGGTAATGGCATGGTAGGCCACCTTGGCCCCGTCCACTTCGACTGGCTTGGCGGCGCACAGGAGCCGCCAGATTTCGTCGCGGTCCCAAAGCACGTCGATCGGGGTTTCCCGGGGTATCGCGGGGATACCGCCCCGGTGGGAGAGAATCTGGTGCACGGTAATCGTGCGCTTGCCGTTACGCGCGAATTCCGGGCAATAGTAGGACACCGGGTCCATCAGGTTGACCAGCCCCTGCTCGGACAACATATGCATCAGTAACGCGGTGACTGCTTTGGAGGCGGAAAAGAAACAGATCGGGGTGTCGGTGGTCATGGGAATGCGCGGCAACGAGGCCGGATCGTGAGGACCATTACCCCGGGCGTGCCCGATCGACCGGTGCAATACCTGCTCCCCCCGATAACGCAGTGACAACTGAATACCGGGATGCACACCCGTTCTGTAAAGGGCCTCAACACTGCGCCAGACGGCTTCGGCGGCATTGCTGTCGAGCCCGACCCGATCCGGATGTTCACCGGCGGTGTCGCAAAATGTCACCGGGTTCAGGTCCCGAGGCACATTACAGGTATGCAGGGCACGGCGGGCGAGTGAATGCATGATAAACGCCTTATCAGTCTTGTTATTGGTTGGTGCGCCAGAGGTTTTTCGAACGGGGCCGGAAAACGTGACTATCTGAAACCATTATGGACTGGCTGAACCGCCTGTGCCATGGCGATACAGTTCCGACCCTGTTTTTTGGCCCGATACATCGCCTTGTCGGCGGCAGCGCAAAGTGCATCCAGGGTATCGCCATGGTCGGGAAAGACCGCCACGCCAATACTGATGGTCAATCGAATGTTGTGGTCGGATTCCAGGGCCACCGGCTGATTACAGACACGCTGGCGCAACCGCTCAGCCGTTTCCTCAGCTTCGGCAACGTCCATTTCTGGCAGAATAAGGACAAATTCCTCGCCCCCGAAACGGCCCAGGGTATCAACGCTGCGAACGCTGTCCTCGAGCAGACTGCTGATGGAACAGAGCACGGAATCCCCTGCAGCGTGGCCCCAGGTATCGTTGATTTCCTTGAAGTGGTCAAAGTCGATCCACAATAACGCGAGGGGACGGTTGTACCGGCGCGCCCGCTCCAGCTCTTCGATCAGCACCCGTGAGCACTCCCGGCGGTTGAGCACGCCGGTCAGTGAGTCCCGCGTCGCCAGTGCTTCGAGCTCATTTTCCAGCTGCTTGCGGTCGGAAATATCCAGAATAATGCCCTCAAGCACCATGGTGCCGTCATCATCCAGCACTCCGCAGCCCCGCTTCCAGACCCATATCTTCCGTCCGTCCTTGCGGGTAATGGCGTACTCGACGGAAAAAGACTCATCTTTACGGACCGCCGCTTCCACTTCCTGCGCGACCTGTCCGGCGTCTTCCTCATCCATCAGGGCCGCGTAGCTGGTGATTCGATTACGAATCAACTCCTCAGGTTGATACCCCGTGAGATCGGCACACCCGGCCGATACGAACAACATGGTCCAGTCTTCGTCGGGCAGACAGCGGTAGGCCATACCCGGCAGGTTATCCATCAGCACTGTCAGCTGTCGTTCACGCCGACGGAGCGCCCGGCGCTGATCAGATTGCAAGGACAGCAGCACGCGGTCCTTGTTGAGCTGGCGCAGAATCACCGTGAACAGCACCAGGCCGGTCACCACCACAAACAGGACCCCTTTCCAGGTCTGTACCAACGACAACATGCGGGCATCTGGAAACCAGAGCTCGACGATACGATCCGAGAAAGTAATCCAGATAAACCCGGCCACCAGATACACCAGTGTTGTCCAAAGCGCACGTCTTCGCGGACTGTGGCTTTCCTTCAGTCGGGTCAGCCCCGAATAATCCGGCCGTTCTGGCTGCATGCCAATTTCCTTGTCGCCTCAAGCTTCCTATACAAAAAATAGACAGTTACGACTCATGAGTCGAGAAGGATTTGCAGTTTCAGTCGGGATCGATGACACTAAACGTGACACATAATCGCGTTATGGATGACAAGGATGAGATTGCACCAGCATCTGACTCAGGCCGTTGTGGCCACTATTACCATCGGCCTGGCTGCCTGTAATGGCGGTCACAGCCCATCCGCTGCCATTCAGGCCCATGCCGCCAACAGCATCCCGGCGAGTCCGGAACTGGCCGCGGTCTACCAGCGGTCCTGCCAGGCCTGCCACGCCCGAGGCACCTCGGATGCCCCCTTGACCGGCCATGGCGAGGCCTGGCAGCCAAGGCTGGACAAAGGCATGAATGTTCTCGTGGATAACGTGGTCTCTGGCATGGGCGGGATGCCACCCTACGGGCTCTGTATGGACTGCAACGCCGAGCAGTTCCGCCAGCTGATCCGCTTTATGGCCACGCCTGCCGAAGCGGAGGGCCAGTGACAATGGAACGGCGCCATTTTCTGCAGTTACTGGTCAGCACTGCCATCGCCAGCCATCTGACCGGTGCCAACGCCAGGGAGAGCGCCTTACCGGCTGCGGGCGAGCTATCACAAAGTCCTTTGCCGTGGCGAAACTGGTCCGGCTCCCAGACCTGCCTGCCCAAAAACCGGGTTGCTCCGGCCAACATTGACGAGCTCCGGCATCTGCTGCAGAACTCTGAACATGCGGGGACTACCATAAGGCCCGTGGGGTCCGGGCACTCATTCTCGGCCCTGGTACCCACCGACGGCATTCTGGTCTCATTGGCGCGCATGACCGGTGTTCTGAGCCACGATGATCAGCAGTGCCAGGCCCGCATCGCTGCCGGAACCCTGCTGGGGCAGGTGGGCCGGCCGCTGGAGGCCATCAACCAGGCATTGTTCAACATGCCGGACATTGATCAACAGGCCCTGGGCGGACTGTTGGCCACTGCAACCCACGGCACCGGCGCCGGGTTGATGAGCCTGTCCGGCTATGTCGAGGCTCTCACCCTGATGACCGCCGGGGGCGAGCTGCTGGAATGCAGCCGGCGCCAGCACCCGGAGATTTTCCACGCCGCCCGGGTTGGCCTCGGCTGCCTGGGCATTGTGACCGACGTGACCCTGCAGAACACCCGACCTTACCGGTTGCGCAAGACCACCGAGTGGCTGCCACTGGACGACATTCTGGATGCTGCCGATGCCCGCGCCGACCAGCATCGCAACTACGAGTTCTATTACATTCCATTCTCCGGCATGGGGTTTACCAGCCAGCATGATCTGACCGACGAACCGGTATCGGCCACCGCCCAGCTGGACCAGAATGACGGTGCCCGGGATCTGCAGCGGGCGCGAGACTACCTGGCCTGGTCACCCCGATTGCGCCGGCTGATCCTGGGCGGCTATATCCGCACCCTGGATAAAGAAGTGAAAGTGGCCGCGTCCTGGCAGAACTACACCAGCGACCGCAATGTCCGTTTCAATGAAATGGAATACCACTTGCCGCGGGAAAACTGGCAGGCGGCCTTCCGGGAGATCGTGTCTGTGGTGGAAGCACAGTTTCCCGAGGTGTTCTTTCCCTTCGAGGTTCGCTTTGTGAAGGCCGACGATGCCTGGCTCAGCCCGTTTTACCAGCGCGATTCCGTCTCCATTGCGGTACACCGGTTCTTCGAGGAAGACTATCAACCCATGTTCGCGGCGCTGGAGCCGATTTTGCTGCGGCACGGCGGCCGGCCCCACTGGGGCAAGCTCAACACCCTCAAGTCCGGCGATTTCCGGGCCCTGTATCCCAGGTGGCAGGATTTTCTGGACGTGCGGCGCAGCCTGGACCCGGGCGGGCGGTTTCTCAATCCTTACCTGGCCGGCCTGTTCGAGACGGCCGGAGGGAGAGCGTAACCATGGCCCACAGCGATGCCTTTGTTCGACAACGCCGCCGGCTTCTGCTCGGCGCCACCGCCCTGGGTGCCGCCGGCGCCCTGGCCTGGTTGCGACCAGAAGCCCGCCGGGACGGACATAACCCCTATTTCCGGGCCCTGGACGCGGCCCTTTCCGAAGCCGGCCTGGCAACCCCCACGCTGGTGCTGGATCAGGGCGGGCTGGATTACAACCTGTCGGCCCTGAACAGCCATCTGAACGGCGAATACCATTACCGCATTGTGGTCAAATCACTGCCGTCACTACCACTTCTGCAACGGATCATGGCGGCCACCGGCAGTAACCGGCTGATGGTTTTCCACCAACCCTTTCTCAACACCGTGGCCGAGGCCCTGCCTCAGGCGGATGTGCTGATGGGCAAGCCGCTTCCGGTGGCCGCCGTTGACCGTTTCTACCGGCAGCTGACATCCAGCACCAGCGGTTTCCGGCCAGAACAGCAACTGCAATGGCTGGTGGATTCCCGGCAGCGGCTTGAGGCCTATGAAGGTTTTGCCCGGTCACAGCAACGCCGGCTGCGTATCAATCTCGAGATCGATATTGGCCTGCATCGTGGCGGGTTTACCGACACCGGTGACCTGGCTCGGGTCCTGACCATGATTGAACGCTCGCCCTGGCTCAGTTTCAGCGGGTTCATGGGCTACGAACCTCATATCATGAAAGCACCGGGGCCAGCGGCCTGGCTGCGGGACCGGGCCATGGCGCGGTATCAGGATTACGTGTCCACCGCCGAGCAACACCTGGGACGCTCACTGACAGACCTGACACTTAACACCGGGGGGTCCACCACCTATCAGCTCTATCGCAGGCTGTCCGGCGAGCTGCCCGTGAATGAGCTCTCCGCCGGTTCCGGCCTGGTAATGCCCACGGATTTCGACCTGCCAACACTGGCTGACCACCGGCCCGCGGCGTTCATTGCCACGCCGGTCCTGAAGCTGCTGGAAACCACCCGAATTCCCGGTGCACCCGGGCTGGGCCGTCTGCAGGCGCTGTGGAACCCGAACCGGGCCCGCACGGCTTTCATCTACGGCGGCAACTGGCCGGCAACGCCGGTGTCACCGGCAGGATTAACCGATAATCCGGTCTACGGCCGATCCAGTAATCAGGAAATGCTGAATTTCGCCGATGGGCTCGATCTGGCAGAGGGCGACCGGGTGTTCCTGCGGCCACACCAGAGCGAATCGGTCTTCCTGCAGTTTGGCGATCTGGCCGTCTTCGATCCGGCCAGGGGAGCCATCACCGACCGCTGGCCGGTGTTCCGGGAAGGATGAACTCGTTGGCGGCACATGCTTTAATCGGTGCTACGTTCGATCCAACCAACAGGAACCGTCATGACCCCCGCAATCAACGCCGCCAAACAGGCCCGGGTGAATTTCATCATCCACGAGTATGAGCACGATCCGGCTGCGGAAAGCTATGGCGAGGAAGCGGCGGAAAAAACCGGTGCAAACCCGGCCCAGGTGTTCAAGACCCTGGTGGTCAGCCTCGATGGTAAGAATCTGGCGGTGGGCATCGTACCAGTCACCGCCATGCTCGGATTGAAACAGATTGCCAAGGCCGCCGGCGCCAAGAAGGCCGTCATGGCCGACAAACAGCTGGTGCAGCGCACCACCGGCTATGTCCTGGGTGGGGTCAGTCCCCTGGGCCAGAAAAAACCTCTGAAAACCTTCATCGACCAGTCTGCCGAGGGCTTCGAAACGATCTTTGTCAGTGCCGGCAAACGGGGCCTGGAAATCGAACTGGCACCCGCCGATCTGGCCCGACTTACCCAGGCCCGGTTCGCTCCGCTGCAACAGGAGTAAGGGGGTGAATCACGCCAGCGACCTGATCCTTATCGGTAGCACCCTGCTGCTGGCACTCGCTGCGCACGCCGTGGGCCAGAAGGTACACGTGCCCCGGGTGACCCTGCTGCTGTTGCTGGGCGCCCTGGCTGGACCGGATCTGCTTGACCTGCTGCCGGATAACGCAGACCAGAGCTTCAGCCTGATTACCCAGTTAACCCTGGCGATGGTGGGTTTTCTGCTGGGTGAACGGATGTCGGCACGGGATCTCAGGCAGGGAAAAGAAGCGCTGATTGTCAGCCTGGCCGTCACGTTGCTGACCGCCATGGCCGTCATCCTGGCGGTCTGGGCCGTCACCGGCAACCTGCCGGCAGCTCTGCTGCTGGGCGGCATCGCCACCGCCACGGCACCGGCAGCGACCCTGGATGTCCTGCGCGAAGCGGGCGCCAACGGCCCGCTCACCCGGCTGGTGTTTCAGGTGGTCGCCATCGACGATGCCTGGGGCGCCATTCTGTTCAGTGTTCTGTTGGTGGCGGCCGGTCTGTTGCTGGGCAACGGCGACCTGAGCGGCCCCACGGCCATGTTGCACGGGCTCTGGGAAGTGGCAGGCTCGGTGCTGCTGGGTATGGTACTGGGGTTTCCCATGGCCTGGCTGACCGGGCGGCTACGGCCGGGTGAACCCATGCTGCTGGAATCCGCCGGGTTTGTCTTTGTCGCGGCGGGTCTGGCCAACTGGTTTGGCCTGTCGTACCTGCTGACCTGCATGACCCTGGGCATTGTGGTGGCGAACCGAGCCCGACATCACGTTCGGCCGTTCCGTTCCATCGAAGGCATTTCCGAGCCCTTCCTGGCACTGTTTTTCTTCATGGCCGGCTACCAGCTCGACTGGCTGGCGCTACCCACCCTCGGTGCGCTTGGCCTGGCCTATGTACTGGCCCGCATTGGCGGCCGTCTGGCCGGGGGATATCTGGGTGGCCTGCTCGCCGGCTCTGCTCCGGAAACCCGGCAGCGTATCGGCGCCTGCCTGATGCCCCAGGCCGGCGTTGCCCTGGGCCTCGCCCTGGTGGCCACCGAACGGCTGCCGGAGCTTGGCTACATTCTGCCGCTGGTGATTGGCGCTACGGTGGTATTCGAGTTGATCGGCCCGCCGATGACGCTGCTTCAGCTACGTAAGGCCGGTGAAACCGGACAGGGCTACCAGGAAGAGCCAGACGAATAAAAAACCCGGTGAGCCTCAAGCGCACCGGGTTTCGGGGATTCATGCCGGGCCCATGGCCCGGCTGAAACACTGGCCTTACTTCACGGAATCCCGTGCCTCGGCCAGGATCTTGTTGAACGTGGCGCTCGGCTGCATGACCTCGCACACCTTCTCCATGGGCGGGTGGTAGTAACCACCGATATCGGCCGGATGGCCCTGCACCACGGTCATTTCTTCCAGGATCTTGTCCTTGTTCTCCTCCAACTGGGCAGACAGCTTGGTGAAGAATTCTTTCAGTTCCTTGTCTTCATCCTGTTTGGAGAGCTCTTCCGCCCAGTAGCGGGCCAGGTGGAAGTGGGAACCACGGTTGTCCAGCTCGCCGGTTACCCGCGACGGAGACTGGTTGTTTTCCAGCAGTCGCTCGGTGGCCTTGTCCATGGTCTGGCCCAGCAGGCGGGCACGCTCGTTGTTCTGCTTCTCGCCCAGCTCGTCCAGCGACACCGCGGTGGCCAGGAACTCACCCAGGGAATCCCAGCGCAGGTGGTTTTCCTGAATCAGCTGCTGTACGTGCTTGGGTGCGGAACCGCCGGCACCGGTCT
This sequence comes from Marinobacter sp. EN3, assembly GCF_000475315.1. Classification (NCBI taxonomy): domain Bacteria; kingdom Pseudomonadati; phylum Pseudomonadota; class Gammaproteobacteria; order Pseudomonadales; family Marinobacteraceae; genus Marinobacter; species Marinobacter sp. EN3. The sequence goes on along the minus strand of NZ_AXCC01000063.1, from coordinate 181,025 downwards.
CATACAGACCGCCGCCGTTCAGCAGCGGCACGATGGACAGCATCTTGGCACTGGTGCCCAGCTCCAGGATCGGGAACAGGTCGGTGAGGTAATCACGCAGCACGTTGCCGGTCACGGAGATGGTGTCCTGGCCACGGATCAGGCGCTCCATGGTGCAACGGATCGCCTTCACCGGCGGCATGATCTTGATGTCCAGACCGTCGGTGTCGTGCTCCTTCAGGTACATCTCGACCTTCTTGATCAGCTGGGCGTCGTGGGGACGCTCGTGATCCAGCCAGAAGATCGCCGGCATGCCGCTGGAGCGGGCCCGGGTCACCGCCAGCTTGACCCAGTCGCGGATCGGCAGGTCCTTGGTCTGGCAGGCCCGCCAGATGTCGCCCTGTTCCACCTGATGCTCGGTCAGGACCGTGCCGTCTTCGGCTACGATACGAACGACACCGTCTTCCTTGATCTCGAAGGTCTTGTCGTGGGAGCCGTATTCCTCGGCCTTCTGGGCCATCAGGCCGACGTTGGGCACGGTCCCCATGGTGGTCGGGTCGAAGGCGCCGTGGGTCTTACAGAAGTTGATCACTTCCTGATAGATGGTGGCGTAGGTGGACTCCGGCATGACCGCCTTGGTGTCCTTCAGCTTGCCGTCGCGGGCCCACATCTTGCCGGAGTTGCGGATCATGGCCGGCATGGAGGCGTCGACGATCACGTCGCTGGGCACGTGCAGGTTGGTGATGCCCTTGACCGAATCGACCATGGCGATTTCCGGACGATGCTCGTAGCAGGCGTGCAGGGCTTCCTGGATTTCCTCCTGCTTGGACTCCGGCAGCTGCTTGATCTTCTCGATGACCGAGGACAGGCCGTTGTTCGGATTGACGCCGATCTCATCGAACAGATCGCCGTACTTGTCGAACAGCTCCCGGAAGTAGACCTTCACCGCGTGACCGAACACGATCGGGTGAGAAATCTTCATCATGGTCGCCTTCACGTGCAGGGAGAACATGACGCCGGTTTTTTCGCAGTCCTCAATGCAGTCCTCGAAGAATTTCACGAGCTTTTTCTTGCTCATGAACATGGCGTCCAGCACTTCGCCTTCCTGCAGCGGCAGTTCGGACTTCAGGACAGTCTGCTCGCCCTTCTTGTTCTCGAACACGATGCGAGCATTGGTGGCCTTGTCCAGGGTGACGGACTGCTCGCTGGAGTAGAAGTCACCGCCGCGCATGTGCGCCACGTGGGTCCGGGAAGCCGGGCTCCACTCACCCATGCTGTGGGGGTGCTTGCGGGCATAGGCCTTGACCGCCGCCGGCGCGCGACGGTCGGAGTTGCCTTCCCGCAGCACCGGGTTGACGGCGCTGCCCAGCACCTTGGCGTAACGGGCGTGGATCTCCTTCTCCTCGTCGGTCTTCGGGTGCTCCTTGAACTCGGGCACCTTGAAGCCTTGCTCGTTCAGCTCGCGAATGGCGGCCTGCAGCTGGGGAATGGAGGCGGAGATGTTCGGCAGCTTGATGATGTTGGCGTCCGGATCCTTGGTGTACTCACCCAATTCAGCCAGGGCATCCGGAACCCGCTGGTCTTCCTCCAGGTAGTCCGGAAACGCCGCCAGAATACGTGCCGCCAGGGAGATATCGCTGGTTTCGAACTCGATACCGGCCGGCTTGGCGAAGGTTTCCAGGATGGGAAGCAGTGACCGGGTGGCGAGGGCGGGAGCCTCGTCGGTCAACGTGTAGACAATCTTGGCTTTGGATGATGTCATTTTCGTCCTCAGGCTATTGGGTGGGTTCAGGACGGTCATGGCGCGGTCGGGCGTCTTGTGAACGTCCGGTCGGGCCAGTGACTGATTCGGAACTTTTGATAGACCTACTAAGATAGCATTTTTTACAAAATTTTGGTTACGATCTTAGTATAAGAACGGACTTAAAATGCCTGATCTTCCGTGACAGGACGATGAAATGGCAGGAATTTACGAAACTTTCTAACATTTATCAGGTAAGGGGTAAGCGTGAGGGGGGGAGAGCTTTCCAAAACACGCTGTGAATACCTCCCTGTACGCTCTGCTCCGCCATCCATGGCTCCGCAAGGTTTTGGAAAGCTCTCCCCCTGCCACGCCCAAACGATGTACGGGTAGTCCAATTTCATCGTCGCAGAGTTCGCAAATATGGGCTGTTTTGTCGACAAAACAGCCCATATCGGCACACTTCACATTCCCCTTTATCCAGAATCAGTCGGGCAACAACCCTGCTTGCGCCAAACGTTCCCGAATCCGGTCCAGCGCTTCCGGGTTGCCCAGTGCATCCCGGTTGTCGGCTTTCCTGGAGCCGTTGATCAGCCGGGCCACCGCGAGTTCCACTTTTTTGCCGCTACGGGTGTAGGGAATGTCCGGCACCTCGACAATGTGTTTGGGCACATGTCGGGGGCTGGCACCTTCTCGGATTCGGGTTTTCAGGGTTTTGACCAGGTCGTCGGTGACATTCTGGCCTTCCGCCGGAACCACAAACAGCACCACTTCCACGTCGCCGTCGATCTGGCGTCCGACCACGAGGCTGTCTTTAACCGCGTCAACGGTTTCCACCTGACGGTAGATTTCGGCGGTGCCGATGCGCACGCCGCCAGGGTTGAGGGTGGCGTCGGAGCGGCCGTAGATAATGGCGCCGCCGTGTTCGGTGAATTCAATGAAGTCGCCGTGGGCCCAGACTCCGGGGAAGCTGTTGAAGTAGGCATCGCGGTAGCGTTCACCGTCCGGGTCCTGCCAGAAGCTGACGGGCATCGAGGGCAGCGGCTGGCGGCAGACCAGTTCGCCGCGGCCTTCGCTGACCGGTTGGCCGTCGTCGCCGTAGGCCACGGCGTCCACGCCCAGGAAGCGGCACTGGATTTCACCTCTTCGCACTGGCAGCAGGGGTGTTGATCCCACAAAGCAGCCGCAGATGTCGGTGCCGCCGGCGATGGAGCCCAGCAACACGTTGGGGGCACCGTCGGTGTAGATCCAGTCGTAGTCTTCCGGCAACAGCGGGGAGCCGGTGGAGAAGACCACGCGCAGGTGGCTCTGGTCCAGGGTTTTCGCTGGTTGCAGTTCGGCTTTGCGACAGCCGGCGATGAAGCGGGCGCTGGTGCCGTAGTGGGTGACCCGTTCTTTCGCTACGGTTTCCCACAGGAAGTTCAGGTTCGGGTAACCCGGGGAGCCGTCGACGGTGATCACGGCGGCGCCGGTCATCAGGGCAGAGGCCTGCCAGTTCCACATCATCCAGCCGCAGGTGGTGAAGTAGAGGAAGCGGTCTTCCGGACCCACGTCGCCATGGAGCATCAACTCCTTGGCGTGGTTGACCAACAAGCCGGCAGTGCCGTGCACGATGCACTTGGGTTTGCCGGTGGTGCCGGAGGAATAGAGGATGTACACCGGGTGATCCGGATCGACCGGGGTGAAGGAAGGCGCCTGGCCTTCGCCGGCCTCCAGGGCATCCTCCCAGGTGGTAACCAGTTCGCCGGGGATCGGTGCCTCATCGGGCAGTTGGGCAATGCTGACCACCACCTTCAGGGAGGGCAGGCCAGCGATCAGCTCGGCGAAGTCGTCCTGGCGCGCGAACACTTTGCCGCCATAACCGTAGCCGTTGACCACAATCAGGGCTGAGGGCTCGATCTGGCCAAAGCGGTCGTTGATGGCGCCGATGCCGAAGTCCGGTGATGCGGAGCTCCAGATCGCGCCCAGGCTGGTAGCCGCCAGCATACCCACCAGGGCTTCGTAGCCATTGGTGACCACACCCGCCACGCGGTCACCCTTGGCAATGCCCTTGCTGCGCAGAAAGGCTTCCAGGGCACCGGCGTCGGCTTTCAGTTCGGCGTAGGTCTTGCGCAGTACCGGGCGGGTTTCGCAGTAGGCCACCAAGGCTTCTTTATCAGCATGGTCGCCGTCCGCCAGCCGCAGCAGGTTGGCGGCAAAATTCAGCTTCATGCCCGGGAACCATTCCGCCCCGGGCATTTCCCGGTTGCCAAGTACCTGTTTGGCCGGTGTCTCGCAGACCAGGCCGCAGTAGTCCCAAACCTTCTGCCAGAAGGTGTCCAGTTCGGTAATCGACCACTGGTGCAGGGCGTGATAATCGTCAAAGGGGCCAAAGCCCTGTTGCTCCAGCCAGGCCTTGAACTGGCCCATGCGGGAACGGGTGAGGGTGTCCTGGTCCGGGGTCCAGACAACCGGTGATTGTTCTGTGTTGCTCATCCGTCTCTCCAGAAAATTACTGCATATGCCAGCCGTGGCTGACCACGATCGACTGACCGGTCAGGGCAGCGGAGGGGAAGGCTGCCAGATGCACCGCCAGTTCCGATACGTCTTCCAGGGTGGTGAACTTCCCGTCCACGGTGTTCTTGAGCATGACCTTGCTGATCACTTCTTCTTCGGAAATGCCCAGCTCTTTGGCCTGCTCCGGTATCTGCTTGTCCACCAGCGGTGTCCGTACAAAGCCGGGGCAGATAATGTTGCTGCGTACCCCGTGCTCGGCACCTTCTTTCGCCACCGCCCGGCACAGGCCCAGCATGCCGTGCTTGGCGGCGACGTAGGGCGCTTTCAGGGGCGACGCTTCCACCGAGTGTACCGATCCCATATAGAGCATAGTACCCCCACCTTGGGCGTACATCTGGCGCAGGGCCGCCCGGGTCACCAGGAAGGCACCGTCCAGGTGCACGTTCATCACCTTGCTCCAGTCGGCGTAGGCCAGCTTGTGCACCGGGTCGATGTGCTGGATACCGGCATTGGCCAGGGCGACATCGAGCCTGCCCCAGTGTTCAACGATGGTGGCCACACCCTGGTCAACCGCCTGTTCGTCGGTGACATCCATGGCCAGGGCCAGGGCCGTGCCGCCGGCCTGTTCAATGGCCGCTACGGTGTCGGCGGCGCGTTCAAGGGTCAGGTCCGCCACTGCCACCCGGGCCCCTTCGCGGGCGTAATGTTCAGCAATGGCGCGGCCAATGCCCCGGCCGGCGCCGGTAATCAGGGCAACTTGATTGTGAAGACGCATGGTCACAGTCTCCTTTCAGGATTGGAATTGTTATTGGAATCCGGAGAGAGGGCCGGTCAGCCCCCTCCGTATACCTCGTTGGGCAGCCAGGTAGCCAGCGGCTCAAACCAGAACACCAGGGCCAGCGCCAGCAACTGCAGGGCAATAAACGGAAGCACGCCCAGATAGATATGCCGTGTGGTGATGCCCGGCGGGCACACGCCCTTGATGTAGAACAGTGAGAAACCCACCGGTGGCGTCAGGAACGAGGTCTGCAGGCAGATGGCGAACATGATGGCAAACCACACCGGCTCCACGCCCATCTTGAACAGCACCGGCGCCACCAGCGGCAGGATGATCAAAGTGATTTCAACCCAGTCCAGGAAGAAACCGAGCAGGAAGGTGATGAACAGCACCGTCAGCAGGACCCCGGTGGTACCGAAAGGCAGCCCGGTAATGGCGCTTTCAATCACCTCGTCACCACCCAGGCCACGCAGCACCGACGCAAACACCGTGGCACCGATAAAGATGCCGAAGATGAAGGCCGAGGTGCGGCTGGTCTGGTACAGGGATTCTTTCAGGGTGGCCATGTCCAGGCGCTTGCTGACAAAGGCCATCAACATGGCGCCACCGGCACCCACCGCCGAGGCCTCTGTGGTAGTGGCAATGCCGAAGAAGATCGAGCCCAGTACGGCAATGATCAGGGCCATCGGCGGCAGGACCGCTTTCAGCACATCCAGCCAGGCCCGGGCATCCAGCGGCTCCCGGTCCTTCGGCGCAGGCGCCAGGTCTTTTTTCAGGAACGATGCTATCAGAATGTACAGAATGTACATGGCCCCGAGCATGATGCCCGGAATCAGCGCCCCCATGAACAGCTTGCCGACCGATGCATCTGACGTGCCCAGGCGGTCCGCCATCAGCACCAGCATGATGCTGGGGGGCACCAGGATACCCAGGGTGCCCACGGAACAGGCGGTACCCACGGCCAGGGATTTGTTGTAGTTGGCCTGCATCATCGGCCCCAGGGACAACATGCCCAGCAAGACCACGGAGGCCCCGACAATACCGGTGGAGGCGGCCAGCAGCACGCCGACAATCACCACGGTGATGGCATAACCGCCACGCAGCGGGCCAAGCACCCGTACCAGGCTGTGCATCAGTTTCTCGGCAATGCCGGAGCGGTCCAGCATGATGCCCATGAAAATGAACATCGGCAGCGCCACCATCAATTCATTGGCGACAATGCCGTAGATTCTGGCATCCAGCACCCCCATGGTGCCTTGCCAGGTAAACCAGAGCGGGGAGTCGAAATACTCCACCATCACGTGTCCGACAATGGCGAACACAAGACCAATACCCGCCAGTGACCAGGCTACCGGGAACCCCAGCAGCAGGAGCACCATGAAGCTGGCGAACATGGCGATAACAAGAATCGCTTCTACACCCATGACGTCTGCCTCGTGATTCAGGGATTGGGATAGCCGGTAGACCGGCGATCGTCTTCAGGGGGCGTTACGGCCCGGGGGAACCCGAACAGGAACGTGGCGCAACGCAGGAACCGGGAGAACAGCGCGATCATCACGAAGATCAGCCCCAGCGGCAGCATGCTTTTGAAAATGAACCGGTACGGCAGACCACTCGGGGCCTGGGAACGCTCGCTGTAGGTCCAGGCTTTCCAGGCGTAGGGCACCAGCACCTCCACCATCAGGTAGATCACCGGCAGCGCAAGCAGGGCAATGCCCAGCAATTCAATGACGGCCTGGGCCCGGGGCGGGAACTTTTCTTTCAGCACGTCGACCCGCACGTGGTCGTCACGCACTACGGCGTAGCCCAGGGTCAGCATGGTGGCGGTGCCAAACAGGTGCCAGGACAGCTCTTCCAGTGCAATGGAGCCCTGGGACAGTACGTACCGTGAAAACACGTTGATAAGCACCACCACCAGTACGCCGATCCACAGCCAGGAAGCAAAACGGCCGACCGCCACCACCAGGCGATCCAGGCGCCAGGCCAGGGCGTTGGTGGGCAGAAAATCCTCGCCCGGTGCCGGGGACTGCTCACCCCCGGAGACATTGGTATCAGTCACAACAACCTCGAATAGTCCGGATGCAGAGAGGGAATGCAGGCGGCATCAACGCCGCCTGCCATGATCATCATCCGCTGATCAGTCGTACTGGTAGAAATCCCGGGGCAGGTAGCCCTTGGAGTGCCAGATGGAGTGGTGTTCCATGAACTCACGCTGGCTGGTGAGAACGCGCTTGAACATTTCGTCCTTGGCGGCGATTTCATCCAGCACCTCGTTGGTGACCTTCTGCAGTTCCCGCAGGACAGGCTCCGGCAGGGTCTGGGCGGTTACGCCTTCTTTCTCATAGTCACGCAGGGCGGTTGGCTGGGCCCACTCGCTCTCGGCGAAACCCTTGAGCGTGGCCGACTCACAGCCCATTTCGATGAGGGCACGGGTTTGTGGCTCCAGCTTGTCCCAGGTGTCTTTGTTGACCAGCAGGTGCGAGGTGGTCAGGGTCTGGTGCCAGCCAGGCATGATGTAGTTCTTGATGATCTGATCCAGGCCCAGCATCTTGTCGATGGCCGGCTGGGAGAACTCGGTGGCATCAATGGTCTTGCGCTCCAGGGCTTGGTAGATCTCGCCACCCGGCACCATGGTTACCGATGCGCCCAGCTTCTCCAGAACCTTGCCGCCAATGCCGGCAAAGCGGATCTTCAGGCCGTCAAAGTCGTCCATGCCCTCGATGGGCTGCGCGAACCAGCCAGCGCCTTCCGGGCCGATGATGGAGCACAGCATCGGGTGGATGTTGCGTTCCGCGTAGATTTCTTCCAGCAGCTCGCGACCATCGCCCTCGTAGTACCAGGCCAGATAGGCCGGTGGCTCCATGTTGAAGGGTGCGCCGGAATACAGCGGCAACGAAGCAATGGTGCCCTGGTCATAGCCGACCCAGGTGTAACCGGCGGGGTATTTGCCACTGCCAACGGCGTCCATGATTTCGAACGGCGGCACCAGTTCGCCCGGCTCGTAATAACGCAGCTGGATATCGCCACCGGAGATATTCTTGAGATTCTCGGTAAGGTGCTTGACCGGTGTGGTCAGACCCACCAGATGGGATGGAAACGCCAGAGGAACCTGCCAGCGAACCTTCTCTGCGGCCACGGCGTCCGCACTGGCCAGACCACCGGTGATAACCGCGGCGGCGGTAATGCCATAGGTCAGTTTTGAAAGCTTATGCTTGATCGACATGAAATGGATCCTTTTTGTTGTTGTCGTACAGCCACCGGTTCTTGCCGGCGGGCTACGTCTGAAATTGATCAGACAACGCAGGAAACCATAGCTGACTTTGGGTCGGGTCCAACGAGTTTGCGCCAGCTTTGTTTTCTTACGTTGTTCTGACGTCCTGCAAACAGGCTATAGCAGACACCGTGCCACAGCCGATAATGCCTTTTATTTCATGCGGATAGATATTTTCGACAGTTCTGGAGCCAAGGCAGCTGTCCGGCAATCCGGACACTCATCGACAATGGTCGTAGGTGATTGTACGGATAACGGGACAGCCGTCCGGAAATCAGGACAATCTGGCCAACTTCTCGTAGAGCACGGAACGGGAAATCCCCAGCAGCCGGGCAGCCTTGGTCCGGTTGCCACGGCAGGTCACCAGGGCCTCTTCAATGGCCTGGGCTTCAGCCTCAGCCACAATGCGGGCCAGCGGGCGCACAGAGCGAGCGGGCACCGGCGAGACCAGACGCTGGCCAGCACGGGGCAGCACTTTAAAGATGGCGTCCGCATCCAGTAAATCGCCATCCTCACTCATGGTCAGGGCCCGCTCCAGCACGTTGCGCAATTCCCGGATGTTGCCCGGCCAGTCGTAACTGCCCAGCGCCGCGACGCCGGCATCGGTAATCTCGCCACGCATGTCCTGGCCCTCGCAGATTTCACCCAGCAGGGCTTCGCACAGCACACCCAGATCGGCCAATCGGTCCCGCAGGGGTGGGATATTGATCTCCAGCACATTCAGCCGGTAATAGAGATCTGAACGAAAGCTGCCTTCGGCAATCATGGACTCCAGGTTGCGACTGGTGGCCGCGATCACCCGCACATCCACCGTCGTCACCTTGTTCGAACCCAGGGCCTCGATCTCGCCCTCCTGCAATGCCCGCAACAGCTTGGCCTGCAGGGGCAGCGGCATATCCCCCACCTCATCCAGAAACAGCGTGCCGCCGTTGGCAAGCTGGAACTTGCCCTCCCGGGTACGCCGGTCGGCACCGGTGTAGGCACCCGGGGCGACACCGAAGAACTCCGCCTCCAGCAGGTTTTCCGGCACCGCCGCCACGTTCACACCAACAAACGGCTTGTCCGCCCTGGGAGACACCGCATGGATAGCCTGGGCCAGCACCTCTTTGCCGGTGCCGGTTTCCCCCAGCAGCAGTACCGGCATGTCCCGGCCTGCCGCCAGTCGCGCCCGGCGCTTCACCTCAAGGGCCGCCGGACTGCCACCGACAAAATCGCCCAGACTGTAGCGGGTGCCCCGACTTTTCTTCGCCAGTGCCTTGCGGGCCGCCGCCAGATCCCGGTGCAGGCGCCGGTATTTGGACACCAGCGGCGTCAGCGGTTGCAGATCGTCGTAAAGCACGAAAGCCACGGCACCGACAATGCCGCCCTGGTCGTCGTAATACGGCAGCCGCGTGACCACCAGTTGCTGCTTGTTGTGTTCCATGATGTCCAGCAGCAGGGGCTTCCCGGTTTCCACCACCTCGGGCATGCGGGTCTGCGGAATCACCTTTCGTACCGGTTTGCCAATGGCGTGGGAGGGGTCCACCAGACCCAGCAGCTGAGAATAGCTGCTGTTGATCCAGGTGATATTGGCATCCCGGTCAACCGCAATGGCACCGGCGCTGGCTTCCTCAAACATCGGGAACAGGGCTTCGATCAGGTCACGGGTCAGGCCGCTCTTGTTCTTGTTGGTAAACAACTCGCTCATAGTCCGCGTGCTCACGGGTGGGGATGGTTTCATGGGCAATCCTTGGGCGTCCGGATTTCCGGACGCCGTCACGGGAGTATAGGAAGCCCCCGGTGCGGGGGCAAACCTCCAAAGGTGGCATTCAACCGTCGGTAATCAGTCCGGGATCTGCAACTGGTTACCGGTGAAGACAATCCGGTCCGCTTCCGCCGGTTCGGATTGAATGGGCGGCAGGTTCGCCAGGGTCAGGGGGGTGGTCAGGCTGCCCCGGGGCACCGTGCGCACCACTTGACTGGGCGGCAGCGGCTGCTTGTCGGTGAGATGGGCCCACACCAGATCCAGCGCCTGGAAGTAGTAGTGATGCAACGGCACATAGCGGTCACCGATGCCCGGAAAGCCGTTGAGCACGTCCAAGTGATGGGCGTTGAGAATTTCGTAATAGCGCAGGTTGCTGTGGCGGCCTTCCACTGCCTGGTTCAGGCCGACATAGGGTCGGGAGGTGTGGTTGATGGGCAGGATGGCATCGGCCCGTCCGGTGACAAACACCGTCGGCTTGCGCTGCAGGTCTCCGCTGGCCCGCACCGCTGAAATGCCACGGCTAATGGCTTCGTGCAGCTCAGCCTGAACGCCCTCGAGGGGCTCGCCGGTCACCACATCCCTGCCTTCGGCAAGACTTCTGAGGCACAACAGGGCGTCCAGACCGTAATCCACCTGGCTGGAACTGGGCGAGGCGCTAACGGCGAGGTTCGTGGGCTGGCCCTCGGCGTTGTCGTAGACCAGATTGACACCGGCGGAGGGCGGAATGCCGTTACTCGCCGCAAACAGCGACGCCTCGGCAGCAGGCGCCAGTGGCACCACCGCGCCGGCACTGCCGGTCGCCGCCAGGCTCAGGCCACACACCCGGTCTTCAACACCCGCGCGGCCATAGGCATTGGCGTAGGTCATGGCAATGCTCTGGGCGACCGCCAGGCCAAAATGCACCGGCGCCAGCAGGTTCTGCTCCGGCTGCACCCCGAAGTCCTCGTTCAGGATCCGTTGCGCATCGAGGGCCCAGTCATCCTGAGTAGCGCCCGACACCAGCCCCTTATTGAACAGGGAGTGGCAGATGTTCTGGCCAGTCACCGGCAGATTGAACACGCCGTTCAGGGGGGCGAGATCGCGGATGCCGGGGGCCTGGTTGGCACAACCCTGGTACACCGCCAGCGCGGTGGTGTAATCCAGCAGGCTGCGGCTGTGTTCCGTCAGTGCAGGGCCATTGCCCTGACGAATGCTGAAACTCCGGTCCACAGCCGGATTCACATTGGGCTCAGACACCGCCACACCATCAATCAGACCTTTCTCATCCTGTTCCGCCGCCCGCACCGAGGCTCCGCCGCCGTTGGAAACACTGGAGGCAATCACCAGCGTGTTCCTCGGGTTGATAGTTCGGAGAGTTTCACCATTACCCAGTTCCCGGCCATGGAGTGTGTTCAGCACATAGAAGCCGAACTCAATGGATTGCAACACATGCCGGCCCCAGTCTGCCTCCGGGTTCTGTTTGGAATGGGCGTGTTTCCAGGCGAAGCGATCCGGCCACTGGCTATTGAAATCATCCCGGCTCTGAGCGTCCAGATCCGCCCGGAACAAGGCTTCTTCAGGTTCCGTGGTAAGTGTTCCGTTCACGGACTGGGCGGTGTTTGTGGCGAGGTTATGGGCACCGGTACCGGTGCCTTTATCGGTATAAACCACTGCGCAGCCCTTTTTCAGGCCCCACTCCCCTGCGGTGCCAATGGCGCCGTAGATCCCGCGGGAACCGGAGGAGGGCGCGGTTACCATGCACGGAAAATCCGGATCAAAGCTGTCGGGCACCTGGGCCATTACCGTCACCGGCACAGTGGCGCCCGGCACCTGCATCAGCGCGATGAATTCCTGGCCTGGAATCCGGCCACTGGCATTACCTACGGCCGGGCCAAACAGGCTGCCATAGCCTCCGCCGGGTGCAGTATCCACCAGTGCCCGGTAATTGTTGTAGATGGCCAGCCGGCGCAACTCCGCCGGTGTCGGATTCAGGGCATCGACAAACGCCGGTGGTGTGGCACTGGCCAGACCCTCCGGCCCCAGGCCAGCGGTAAGAAGATCATCGGTATTGCCATCGTAAGCAAACTGCTGGACATCGCTCACCAGGAAATCAGGCAAGGAGTTGAACACCTCGTCCTTCTTGCAGGCAGTGAGCGTTACCGTGGCAGCACCTATCAGGGTGCAGAGCATCATTCGTTTCATGGTCGGTCCTTGTTTGTTGTTGTTGAATCGGCCCCATGGGCGCCACGGCCCATGCGGATCCTGTGCCAACCGGACAAGACCATGAATATATTTAGAAAAATCAAAAATTACTGGCACTTGAGAGGGGGCTATTCCGGAATTCCGGACAGCGGTTGCGCGTGCAATGGCATGGCACGCGTGCAGGACCGCCGCTGGCCGCAGACTGTCCGGCAGACCGAACACTGTCTGAAAAACCAGACAACGGGCAGTGAAACTAGCCTATTCGAACAAAGGGCAGCAAGCTGATTGCCGCAATTGCAGCGATGGCCAGGCAGGCCGCCAGAGTCCGCAGCGGATAGCGTCGAAACATGGAGCCGATACCACCGATTTCGCCGCGGGCCAGGCCTTGCTCATAGGCCTGGCGCTGCCTCTCGAAACGCTGACGCTGATACTCATCCAGCAACGCCTTGGCTCGCTCCGCTTCGTCCGCATCGTGAACCCAGAAGCCGCCCATGCTGATGCCCCAGCGGCTGGGCGGGGTCTCGTAGTAGCGCACCTCATGCTCCTCGAACAGAGCCCGGATCTCGTCGGCCTCGTCGTCGGGTACATGGCGCAGATTCATCAGGTGATGGGGCATGGCGCGTCCATTGGCTGGTATCAGGATCGTAATTGCCTATATGCTAACAGCAAAGCACCCACGACCGAACTTGTATCAGGACACTGCATGAGCCCGAACCCCCTTCGTCTGCTGCTGGATTTTGACGACCGCGTCCAGCGGGACAGGGATCAGCCCCCCGCCTTTCTCCACCGCCGGGACCGGCGCTTTGCTCTGGACTGCGAGCAGCAGGGAATAAAGCCCAGCCCTTCGCGCTGGCTGGCACACATGGATCGACTGTCCGGCCCCGGCGGCACCGTGACGGCTGGCCGTCGGGAACTGAAACTCTGGCGCCGGGCAACCAGCGGCTTCACAGGTGCCGGTTGCCTGATGGGCATCGTGACCATGCTGGGCCTGCTGTTCTATGACGGCGGCCAGCGCATCAACATCACCGTGATTCTGACCTTTGTGCTGTTCCAGTTGCTGCTGGCACTGGCCACCACGGTACAGGCCATAGTCGGCTGGCAACCCTGGCGCTGGTTGCTGAAACGTCTGCACCTGGACCACGCCAGCCCGACCCGGGCCCGGCTCCAGCCACTACTGATGGCGCGAGCGGCCCACGCCGGCGGCGTTGCTTTTGGTCTTGCCGGCCTGGCCACGCTGCTGATCATGGTGGTGGTCCAGGACCTGGCCTTTGGCTGGAGCACCACTCTGGATACCGCCGCTTCCGGCTACCACCATTTGGTCAGCGCCCTGGCGGCGCCCTGGTCCTGGTTGTGGCCTTCCGCCGTGCCATCCCTGGAGCTGGTGGAAGTAACCCGGTTCTTTCGCGCCGCTCCTGTCACAATCGGAGTCGAGCCTTCACGCTGGGGCCAGTGGTGGCCCTTCGTGGTTATGTTATGGCTGACCTGGACGGTGATACCGCGTGTGCTGCTGCTGGTTCTCAGCCAAAGCCTGCTACGCCGTCGTGCCACTCGGCTGCTGGCTGGCCATCCCGGCATGAAGGCTCTGTTATACCGGATGGAAACCGCCACCCTGGATACCGGTAGCAGCCACAACGATGCCGCCGACCTGCCAGACACCCGCACCCGGGCCCAGCCAGACCAACTGCCGGACACCCCGCTGATGATCTGCTGGGCCGGTGCCGGCGAACCGGAGTTGCCCCAACGCCTGCAGGCACCGGATTGCCGAATTTTCCGGGCCGGAGGCCGGGCCAGTCTGGCCCAGGATGAAGACGTACTGGCACAAGTAGGCATCCACCTGGCCGGCCAGGAACATCCGGCAGTCATTGTCGTCACCCGCAGTTGGGAGCCGCCCACCGGCGAGCTGCACGATTTTCTGGAGACCGCCCGGGAGCGCTGGCCCTCGAATAGCCGGGTAACCCTGCTTCCGCTGGCAAGCGATCCGAACCAGCCACCGCAGGCCCACCTGGTTCAGCCCTGGCTTCGGTTTACAGAACGCCTGGCTCCGGGCTTTGCCTCGGTGGCCTTGCCACCTGTCGACGAGCCCAACCCCTATCTGGCCGGGAGCGCGCAGCCATGACCAATGCTCCGGTATTCGCCGTGGTCGGCCACCCGAACAAGGGCAAATCCAGTGTCGTCGCCACCCTTTCCCAGAACGACGCTATCGCCATTGCCCTGGAACCCGGTACCACCCGGGCCAGGCAGGACTATCCACTGACCGTTGACGGCCAGAAACTCTACACCCTGGTGGACACCCCGGGTTTCCAGCGCCCACGGCGGGTGTTGCAGTGGCTGGAAGCCCACAGCATTTCCGCCTCGGATCACCCGGAAACCGTGCGGGCTTTTGTGCTCCAGCACCGGGGCGACGACCGGTTTGTCGATGAATGTGAATTGCTGGCACCGATCGTGGAAGGCGCCGGGATCATCTACGTAGTGGACGGCTCGGTGCCCTACAGTGCCGAGCACGAGGCTGAAATGACCATCCTGCGCTGGACAGGGCGTCCGAACCTGGCGCTGATCAACAGTATCGGTGAGGATGATTACAGCGACACTTGGCAGGCCGCACTGGGCCAGTTCTTTCAGGTTGTCCGCAAGTTCGATGCTGTTCGCGCCCCTTTTGAGCAACATCTTAGCCTGTTACGGGCTTTCGGCCAGCTGGAACCGGACTGGGAGGCGCCGCTGGAACGGGCCACCCGGTTCCTGTCCGAACAGCGCCGCCAGCGCCGACGCCAGGCGGCGGGCCTGGTTGCCCGAGCCTTGGAAGACCTGATGTCCTATCAGGAACGGCGCACACTGACGCTCAACCAGATCGCCGAAACCAGCGATGCCAGCCTCGCCGAGACCCTACGGGATCGCTGGTACCGGCACCAACGCCAGCGGGAACAGGCCCTCAGGATCGACATCGAGCACCTGTACCAGCATCAGCGCATCCGCCGCCAGGAAGCCGAACTCCAATGGCACAGCCAGCACGATCTGTTTTCCGAGGACACCCGCAAGCACTGGGCGGTAAGCAAGCGCTACCTGGCCACCGCGGGCTTTGGCGCCGGAGCGGTGAGCGGTGCCGGCATTGATGCCGTGACGTTTGGCTCGTCGCTGGGCACCGGTGCCCTGCTCGGAGGGTTGATTGGCGCTGCCGGCAGTTACTTCTACGGGGATCGCCTGGTTTTGCCGGCACTGAGCATCGGGCCCATGAAGGACGGCCTGAAAACCGCCAGCTTCGGGCCTGTACAGGACAGCCAGTTTGGCTATGTTGTGTTAGGGCGGGCGGTGGATCACTGGTGGCATATCAGCCAGCGAAACCACGCCGGGCGGGATTTGCTGGAACTGGAACCGGCCGACCATCACTGGCTGGAACAGCTCGACAAAGCCAGCCGGCGGGAAATCCAGAAAGCCTTCGAACGGTGCCGGAAACAGCGAGCTCTGGCCCATCAGCAGAGGGAACAATTTGCCGCCGCCATCGAGCACGCCTTGGCGGCATACGACGACTGGCGGTTGAATCGAGCCTGAGCCGCATGTTTATACTGTATGGCTATTCCATCACAAAATGAGGAATGCGAATGAAAATCGTACGAGTGCAAGACATTATCGGTACCGAGCGTGAAGTCAGCGACAAGCAGTGGACCAGCCGCCGCCTGTTGCTGAAGAAGGATGGCATGGGCTTCTCCTTCCACGAAACCATTATCAAGGCCGGCTCCGAGCACACCTTCTGGTACAAGCACCACCTGGAAGCGGTTTACTGCGTGGCGGGTAACGGCCGCATCAAGGATCTCGCCACCGGCGAAGTGCACGAAATCACCGATGGCACTCTGTACGCCCTCGACAAGCACGACCGTCACACCCTGTACGGCGGCACTGAAGACATGCGCCTGATCTGCGCCTTCAACCCGCCAGTGACCGGTCGGGAAGTGCACGACGAAGACGGTGCTTACCTGCCGGATACCAGCGAAGACTGATTCGCTCCGCCGTGGCATTTCAAACCGCCGCGACCACACCGCCACCGCCAGCCCGATTGCTGCCGGTGGCGGTGTTGCTTTGGCTCGCCGGTGTTTACCTGCGCATACCCGTGCTGGTGGCGCCGCCGCTGGCGCCCTTCATTGGCGATGAGCTGGCCCTGACCCAGGCACTGACCGGCGCCCTGACCACACTGCCCATCCTGATGCTGGCCATTGGCGCCATGCCCGGTTCGCTGGCCATCTCCCGCATCGGCCCGCGAAACACCCTGGCACTGGCCATGGTGATCATGGTCATCGGCTCCGCCGGCCGTGGCCTGGTGCCCGATACCTTCACCCTGATGATAGCCAGCACCGTCATGGGCCTGGGTGTGGCGATGATGCAGCCAGCGCTGCCAGCCCTGCTGCCGCGTTGGCTCGAACCCCATCACATTGCTCTGGGCTCGGCCATCTACATGAACGGCATGCTCATGGGTGAGTTCATCGGTGCCGGTATTACCCTGCCGGTTCTTATGCCGTTGCTGGACAACAGCTGGCGCGCCACCATGCTGGCCTGGTCGCTGCCGGCCCTGCTGGTAGTCGCCGCCCTGTTTCTGCCCAAACGGGACCTGGCCCGGCCCGCACGCAAAGCCGCCTGGCTGCCCGACTGGAAAAACCCGCTCACCTTGCGCCTGGGCCTGCTGCTGGGGCTTTCCGGCTCCATGTTCTTCGGCCTCAACGCCTACATGGGTAACCTCCTGGAACAACAGGGGCGTATCGGCATGCTGTCCGAGGCCCTGTTCTGGTACAACATCGCCCAGGTCTTTGCCTCCCTGGTGATGCTGAAAATGGCACGGGCCTGGGTCGGCCGCCGTACCTTCATTGTGGTGATGGCTGTTCTCAGCATTACCGGCACCGCCGGCACTCTGGTGCTGGAAGGCTGGTGGTTCATCGCCAGTGCCACGCTGATGAGCTTCGTGGCCGGCATTCTGCTGATCCTGCTGGTGGCACTACCGCCATTGCTGGTGAACTCCGCCGAAACCGGACGGCTGTCTGCCGGCACCTTCCTGGTGGGCTATACCATGGCCTTCACGGTACCCATGCTCGGCGGCCTGATCGCCGACTGGACCGGCGACACCCGTCATGCCGTGATGACCATGGTGGCCTACAGCCTGCTGGTGTTACCTCTGGCGTTTACCCTGGACCTGAAACGAAAAAAGGATCAGCCCGAAAGCTGATCCTTCCTGAAATACTGCACTAACCCACGGTCAGATGTAATAGTCCTTCAACGGAGGAAACCCGTTGAACTCAATGGCACTGTAGGTGGTGGTATAGGCCCCGGTCGACAGCCAGTACATCCGGTCTCCGATCGCCAGATTCAGCGGCAGCGGGTACTTGTGATGCTCGTACATGATATCGGCACTGTCACAGGTCGGCCCGGCGATCACACAATCCTCACCTTCACCGCTCTTCTCGGTCCAGATCGGAAACTTGATGGACTCGTCCAGGGTCTCGATCAGCCCGGAAAACTTGCCGACATCGGTAAACACCCAGCGGTGCAGGGCGGTACGGGATTTTCGTGAAATCAGCACGACCTCGCTGACCAACACACCGGCATTGGAAATCAGCGATCGCCCCGGCTCGATGATGATCTCGGGCAGGTCGTCACCAAAGTCCTCGTGCAGGAAACGGGCAATCTCCTCCGCATACACCCCCAGTTCATTGGTCCGTGTAATGTAGTTGGCCGGGAAACCACCGCCCATGTTGATCATCTTCAGCTCAATGCCGTCTTCTTCCTTAAGGCGCTCGAAAATCACCTTTACCTTGTTCAGGGCGGCGTCCCAGGCACCGATTTCGCGCTGCTGGGAACCGACGTGGAACGACACACCATAGGGCACCAGGCCCAGATCACGAGCCAGGATCAGCAGATCCATGGCCATATCGGTCTGGCAGCCAAACTTGCGGGACAAAGGCCAGTCGGCGGTCAGGGTGCCTTCAGTCAGAATACGCACATACACTTTTGAGCCCGGGGCAGCCTTGGCAATGTTGCGCAGGTCTGCCTCGGAATCCGTGGCATACAGGCGCACACCCTTTTCGTAAAAGGTGCGAATGTCTTTCGCCTTCTTGATGGTGTTGCCGTAACTGATGCGGTCGCCGGTCACACCGAGGGCCATCACCTTGTCCAGTTCATACACCGAAGCGATATCAAAATTCGCACCTTTGTCCCGCAGCATGGTCAGAATCTGCGGGGCCGGGTTGGCTTTCACCGCATAATAGACCTTGGCGTAAGGAAACCCTTCCACCAGCTCTTCGTACTGACGGTCAATGGTCTGGGTGTCGATCACCACAAACGGGGTTTCCTTGCCGTCGGCAAAGTCCTTGATCCGCTTGAAAGTCTCGGCACTGTAGTAGTCGGCGATATCGGCGTTAGGCGTCTGGATCATGGGTGGTGTGTCCCTCCACAGGGTAAACGGGCATAAAAAAGGGTAGCACAGACTGGCTGTGTTACCCGTGAATGGCGCGATCATCGGGCCTTTTTCCGATCACCGCAAATGCGCAGTTATACCCATAAATCCGGCGACCGAAACCGGACCTATGGCACAGCATTTTGTGTCACACCGCTACTGGCCACAACGGCGTTGGCTCAGTGGGGCCATCCGGGTCCTGGGGCCGGCTCTGGCGCTGCAGATAATCCAGTATGGCGTCTTTCAGGTCACTGCCCTGACCCAGGCCCTGATTGCCGAACAGACGGTTGAATTCCAGCACATAGGGATAGCCTTCCACCAGGGCGATATCAAAACCGGCATGGTCTACTTCCAGTTCCCGGGCCAGACGCAGGGCCAGATCGGTAGCGGCCGCCGGCACATCACCAGCCACAATCTGGCCACCCTTGGCCACGTTGTTGTAGAACCCCTGCTCCGACTGGGTACGCCAGTAGGCGGTCACCACTTGATCACCCACCACGACTACCCGCACATCCCGATCGATCGGCAGGTACTCCTGCACGTAGAGAACGTCTGTGCGATCACAGTACTTCAGCCAGTCGGCCCGGGACTCGATCAACCACACACCTTCGCCCATGCTGGCCTTGGGTAGTTTGGCCACGAAAGGCAGGGCCATGGTGTCCCACAGCATGTCACGTTCCTGTGGACCATTGGCTTCAATCAAGGTCCAGGGTGTGTGTTCCGGCGCCACGGTCTGAAAGGCGCGGGTCATTTCCACCTTGTCGTGACCAATGCGATAACTGGCGATACTGGGGAACACCCGGCACTTCAAGCCATGCACCAGGGCGTTGATCTGCCAGTATTCCGGGAACAGCACCCAGTCCGCCTCCTGCAGCAGCGGCTTGTGGCGAAGGAAATGCTCGGGCTTCAGTACAGTGGTGTCGGGAAAGCCAAGGGTACGGAACACGTTGAATGAGACAAGGTGCATGGTGACAGCCGCACAGAGTGAAAATTGGCTGCATTTTATCCAGCTTTGGAACCCTGGCAAGGGTTATTTTATGCGTAAATTGACCGATCTCATGGTCACAGTTAATGATACTGACAATAATTCGCATTAGTTATCACTAATGAGGAACTGACCATGACAAAACACCTGATGCTGGCCGCTGCCAGCCTGCTGTTCACCCTTCCGGCCTTCGCCGATGATGAGTACGATCACTACAAAGGCGAACCCTCGAAAACCCTGGAACAGGCGGTGGCCAATTTCTCCGAGTACAACAACCGGCTTGAGCAGGTGTTGGCCGGTGATCTGACACCAGAGGCGATGAACGAAGTCCATCAGCTCACCTACACTCTGGAAAATGCCCTGGGCAAACTGGACCATGAGCTGGAAGACATTGCCGAGCGGCTGGAGAAAGTACACAAGGCTTCCGAGCACGCAGCCCCGGATACCGTGAAAGAGCAAGGCGCGGTGTATCTGGAAAAGAGCCGGTCCATCATCCGGTAACGGCCACGGGCTGCTAAGCTCCGGTAATCACTCGCTGACTTACCGGAGCCTGCCATGGGCACCCCTGAACCCGATTCCCGGGCCTGCAATATTATCGAAACCGTACGCGCTGACACCCAATCCGGTGCCGCCCAGCTGGCAACCAGAGCGCTGACGCTGGTGCGCCAATGGCTGGCCGCGGGTGGAGTATCCCCGGATACTCTCAAAAAACTGCTTAACGATCTTGCCGGAGCCCGTCCCAGCATGGTGCCGCTGGCCAATGCCATTGAACGGGTGCGTCAGAGCCTAATAGGCAGCCAGGACGGTGCTTCTGCGGCTGAACAGGCGCTGCCAGTGGTGGACTCGGTTCTCGAGCAGATTGCCTCCGCCAACCAACGTGTGGCGGAAATCGCCACGACACGGATTCCGGAGCGGGCCAGAATTTTCACTCACAGCCGTAGCTCCCAGGTACTGGCAGTGTTCCGTTTACTGGTACAGCAGGGCCGCAACTTCTCGGTAATCTGTACCCAGGGTAGTCCCGGTAACGAGGGCTTTACCCTGGCCCGTGAACTGGATGAACTGGGCGTGCCGGTGACGGTGATCACCGATGCCCAGATGGGGCTGTTCGTTCCGAAGGCGGACTTAGTGCTGTGCGGCTGTGACACCTGGCTGGCCGATGGCCACTTTCTCAACAAGGCGGGCAGTTATCCGCTGGCCTTGCTGGCCAGGGCCGAGGCAAAACCGCTCTGGGTGCTGGCAGACAGCTTCAAGGACAGCACGGCGCCACACGATGAAGTCACACTGGAAGAAATGGCGGCGAACCAACTCGGTGCACCGGCCGGCCAGCACATTACCGTTCGCAACCTCTATTTTGAGCCTGTTCCGGTGCAGCTGATCAGTGGACGAATCAGCGAGCAGGGCGTTTTTTCGTTCCCTGCTGAGCCTGGGCCGTAAGCGGATCTTCCGGCCAGGGGTGTTTCGGGTAGCGGCCCCGGAGTTCTTTTCGTACCTGTGGATAGGCGTTCTGCCAGAAGCTGGCGAGATCTGCCGTGACGGCCAGCGGGCGCTGGGCCGGGGACAGGAGGTGGGTTACCACGGGCACCCGGCCGCCCGCCACCGTCGGTGTTTCAGTCCAGCCAAACAGGGCCTGCAGCTTGGCAGCTAGCACCGGGCCGTTGTCGGCCGTGTAATCCAGCGTCACCTTCTGGCCGGTGGGGATGGCCAGAGCTTTCGGAGCCAGTTCATCCAGTTCTTGTTGCTGTGGATAATCGAGCAGGCTGTTCAGGGCGGATGTCAGATCAAGCCGGGCCAGATCCGACCACCGCTGCATGCCGGCCATAAACGGCGCCAACCAGCTTTCCACACCGGCCAGCAGGGCAGAATCCGTCACATCCGGCCAGTGACCGGGGAACTGTGTGGCCAGTAACTGCACCCGGGCCTGCCACTGGCGGGCGGCCTCGTTCCAGGGCAGCCGATCCAGTCCTTTGCGACGGACGGCATCCAGCAAACCCTGCTGGATCAGTTCGGGGGCCACCTGTTGCAACGGCTTTTCCGCCAGTATCAGGGCGCCAAGCTTGCGTACGTGACGCGCCACCACTGTGCCCCGCTTGTCGTCCCAGAGGGCTTCTTCCCGTTCTTGTATGTGCGCAGCCAGGTCCTGCTCCAGATCCCCCAGATCCACTGGCGCCGCCAGATAAATCGTCGCCTCCCGGGCCTTACCGTCCAGGTCCGCGGCCACCAGCCAATTCTCCCGGGCCAGCGGATCATGTTCCCGCAGGCTCGCCCCCTTGCCATTGCTGAGCTGGTAGCGCGGTGCCTCGCCCGAACGGCGACGGGCAATGCGGTCCGGATAGGCCTGGGCTAAAACCCGGCCCACCTCGGTAGCAACGGGTTCGCTCCGTGACCCCGGCTCCCGGCACAACCGTTTCGCCGCCTGCCGTACCGCCTGTAACCGGGCCGTATCCAGACCACGGGGTGGCCGTTGTCCCCGTACCACCCGGATCCGTTCGTGCAAATCCGCACCGGAGCCTGGCCCCAGCAAATCACGCTCTTCCAGCAATGCCGCCAGTTCCGCCGCCAGCTGGCCAAATCCCAGGGCCCTGCCCCGGAGAACCATATGGGCCAGGCGGGGATGCATCCCCAGATCCCGGGCGGCCTTGCCGTGATCGGTAATAGCACCGTCAGCATCCAGCAAATCCAGCCACTGCAATAAATCCACCGCCTGCTGCCAGTGGGCTTGTGGCGGCGCATCAATCCAGGCCACCTGATCCGGTGAACGAGCCCCCCACTGGGCCAGCTCCAGTACCAGCGGCGCCAGGTCCGCCTCCTGAATCTCCGCTGGCGTGAACTCAGCCAGCCCAAACTGCTCCGACTCGCTCCATAACCGGTAGCACACCCCCGGTTCGACCCGTCCTGCCCGGCCTTTACGCTGCTCGGCAGAGGCTTTGGACACCCGGCCGGTGATCAGGCGGGTCATGCCACTGTTGGGATCAAACACGGCCCGACGCTGCTGGCCGGCATCAACCACTACCCGCACGCCTTCAATGGTCAGGCTGGTCTCGGCAATGGCAGTGGCCAGGACCACCTTGCGAGCACCGTCCGGGGCCGGTGCGATGGCCCGGTCCTGTTCTTCAGCCTTGAGGTTGCCGTACAAGGTTGCCAGCACCACGTTTGCCGGCAGTTGTCCGGCCAGCTGTTGCGCCACCCGGCGAATTTCACCGGCCCCGGGCAGGAACACCAGCACCGAGCCAGCCTGGTCTCCCAGGACCTCCAGCACCACCGCCGTTACGTGATCCACCATCCGGGCATTGCGGGACAAGGGCCGATAAAGGACATCCACCGGAAACGCCCGGCCTTCACTGGAAATCACCGGCACGTCCCCCAGCACCTTGGCAATGGGCGCGGTATCCAGTGTCGCGGACATCACCAGAAGGCGCAGGTCTTCTCGCAGGGCCTGCTGACTCTCTCGCACCAGTGCCAGCCCCAGATCGGCCTGCAGGGAACGCTCATGGAATTCGTCAAACAGAACAGCGGCATAGTCTTCCAGCATGGGGTCGGTCTGGATCAGGCGGGTGAGTATACCCTCGGTCACTACTTCGATCCGGGTGGTGCCTGAGACCCTGGTATCCAGTCGGGTGCGATAGCCCACCGTCTGCCCGGGCGCCTCTCCCAGTTGCCGGGCCATATACCGCGCTGCCGACCGGGCCGCCAGTCGGCGGGGTTCGAGCATCAGGATTTTGCGGCCATCGCGCCAGGGCGCATCCAGCAGGGCCAACGGTACCCGGGTGGTTTTACCCGCGCCGGGCGGCGCCTGGAGCAAAGCGGTGGTGGTCTTTGCCAGTGTGCGGGTCAGTTCTGGGAGGATGCCATCAATCGGGAGCATGGTACGGGGTGCTTGCCGGAATGTGGCCGCAGTTTACCATGCCTCAGGAGCGGGCATGCCAGGCTTCAGGCCGGGGCACGAAGAACGCGAATACCAGGCCAAACGCCAACGCTGCCACCCCGATGCCGAAAGCCGACACCAGGGTGCCTCCCGCATCCAGCCACTGTTTGGTCAGCCAGGGGCCGACCATCTGGGTAAAGCCATACAGTGCCACCATCGCTGCCGACAGGCGCGGGCCCTGATGCGGATGCAGCGCGCGCCCGATGCGCTGGGTCAGCAATACCGTGCCCAGAAAGGTGCTGCCGACCAGGGCGGCACACAACACCAAGCCCAAGGCGCCAGGCCAGACCACGGTGGCCAGTACACCGGCCAGCTGAATCAGAAAATTCAGGCGAAGGGCGGGCAAGTCTCCCATCAGGGCCCCCAGTTTGTTCCACAGCCAGGGCGCCGGGATGGTGAACAGAGCGACGATCACCCAGGTCCCGTCCAGCAAGGCGTGGCCCTCAGGCAGTTCCAGTTTTGCCAACAGGGGCAGGAAGGTCATGGGCAGGATGTAGCCCAGGCCCGCCCCGGCATAGGACAGAAACAGCGGGATGCTGGCGCGATCCAGCAACGGGGTATTGACCACTGCCTTACCGGCGTCATCATGCTGGCGCACCGGCACCTCCAGTTGCCGTAACTGCATGGCACCCCACCAGGCCAGGGGAATCGACAACAGGGCAGCCGGCCACCAGCGCTCCGCGCCCTCCAGCAGGCCGGCGGTTCCGGTAACCAGGCCGCTGGACACCAGCAGCCCTACACCAACACCGATATAGACCAGACCGCTGAGAGAGGCCCGGTTGCGCATTACCAGCCACTCCAGAATCAGAGCTGGCGCCTGGACGAATACCACGCCGTTCGCCACACCGTTCAGCCAGCGGGTGACAGAAATCACCGTCAACTGGTCGGTCTGGGTCACGATCAGCGTGGTGACCACATGAACCGCCAGGAAAAGAGGCAACATCAGCCGGATCTGGTCGATTCTGTGCCAACGGATGGCCAGCATTGCCCCCATCAGATAGCCGAGGTAGTTCCAGGTGGCCACCGCAGCTCCATCCGGCGCGTTGAACTGGTTATCGGCCACCAGGTAGGGCAACAACGGGGTGTAGATGAATCGGCCAAGGCCGTGGACAACCAGCAACACCAGGCTACCGGCGAGCAGAACCGTAAACAGTTGCCTGGGGGTGGGGGTATTTGCAGAAGTCATGGCATAGGCCCGGTCGTCAGGTTATCAACGGAAACCGGGTAGTGTAGGTGACTAACCAATGCTTGTCAGTGAGACCTTCGCCTCAGCCTGGCTGGCGATTGGCGTTGGCCCACTGGTAGATACGCTCAAAGGCTTCGGCCAGCTGTTCCGGCTTGTGGGGTGGCTGGATCAGCGCCTGAACGTCGCCGTCCGGATTGAGCAAGGCAAAATGCCCGCTGTGGTCCACCAGCAACTCGCCATTCACCTGCCGGTGCACAAACACCGCGCTCACGCTCTTGGCGACCTGGCGCAGGGTGTCCAGATCGCCGGTCAGGCCGTGGAAATGCTCACCAAAGAAATCGGTATAGGCCTTCAGCTTCGCCGGGGTATCGTGCTCCGGGTCTGCCGAGACCAGCAGATAGTCCGGTTGGGGTAATTCCGGGGACAGCAACTGGTCGGTACGGCGCAGATTGGCCATGGCAGCGGGGCAGATGTCCGGGCAATTGGTATAGCCCACAAACACGAAGGTCCACCGGCCCCGGAGATCTTCCCGGGTGACCGTCTCTCCTTCCTCGTTGGTCAGAGAGAACTCCACCAGGGGCCTTGGCTGGTCGTAGACATAGGCGTTGTACTGGCTGAGATCCGGCGCCGGTACCGGTTCGCCCCCCACCAGAAAGACCTGCCGACCCACTGTCAGGCCGAACACCAGCACCACCAGCAACAACAGAGCAAACAACGTGATCCGAATCGACCGCCCCATAGGGTCTCCCAACCAGGCTTGACCCCGGCCAGTCAGGCCGGGACAAAGACAAAATGATCTACCAGCAACACCACAAACAACGCCATCAGATAGGTGATGGAATATTTGAAGGTGTTCAGCGCTACCCGCCGGTCGTCGCCGCGCAGCAGGCGAACAGCATATTGCAGGAACCTCAAGCCTAGCGCCAGGGCGCCCACCAGGTAAATACCGCCGGACATGCCTGTGACAAACGGTAGCAGGCTGACGGCCAGCAGCATCAGGGTATAGAGCAGAATATGCAGTTCGGTGTAACGATTGCCGTGGGTCACCGGCAGCATGGGAATACCAGCCTTGGCGTATTCCTCCTTGCGGTGGATGGCCAGAGCCCAGAAATGCGGTGGCGTCCAGGCGAAGATGATCAGAACCAGCAACAGCGCGTGGCCTTCCACCTGGCCAGTGACCGCGGTCCAGCCCAGCAGTGGCGGCATGGCACCGGCCAGCCCACCGATGACAATGTTCTGTGGCGTCGCCCGTTTCAGGAACAGGGTGTAAACACCGGCGTAACCCACCAGGGAGGCCAGCGTCAGCCAGGCGGTTAGCTCGTTCACCTGCCACACCAGCACGACCATACCCAGAGCCGCCAGCACGGTAGCAAACAGCAGGGCGTCCAGCGGCGCAATCCGGCCAGTCGCCACCGGCCGTTTGCGAGTGCGGGCCATCACGGTATCAATCTTCTGATCCACCACGTGGTTCACCACCGCAGCCGCACCGGCCAGCAGGGCGATTCCCAGGTTGCCGAATAGCAGCACGCTCCATCCGGGAATGCCTGGTGCTGCCAGCAGCATGCCGATCACCGAGGTAAGAATCATCAATGCCACTACCCGGGGCTTGGTCAGTTCCAGGTAATCGCGCCAGGAAATAGTGCTCGCATGCGTTGGATTCTGGATCGGCAGCGCCTTCACTTGTTCGCTCATGCCGTAACCTCCCGGTTTATGGTTGTTGTATGAGGTGCGGGGGATAGTGCTGGCAGGGCCAGCTGATGATGCCGCCAGATCAGGTGCACCATCGACAGTAACAGGCCAGCGCCCATGGCGTTATGGGCAACGGCAACGATCAGGGGAATGTGCAGCCAGACGTTGGTCAGCCCCAGACAGAACTGGAGCACCAGGGCACCGCCCACCAGAGCGATGGCCCTGTCGAGACCGCTCTGGGCTCGCTGGCGCCACAGCAGCCCCAGCAATATGGCCAGATAACCCAACACAAGGACCGCGCCCAGGCGATGGCTGACGTGAATAGCAACCCGGCCATCGCTGGTCAGCTGGCCGCCCAGATAGTTGGGACCAACATGTTGGGTGATATCAAATCCATGCTGAAAATCCATGCCCTCGGGCCACCACTGACCCTGACAGGTAGGCAGATCGGTACAGGCAACGGCAGCGTAGTTGGCTGCCGTCCAGGCCCCCAGGGCAATCTGGGTAATGACCAGCAGCAAACCGCCATACAGCCAGGGTCGGAGTCTTGCCAGGGATGCCGCCATCGCCGGCCGCGGCGCCTCACTTTCCCGCGCCCGCCGCCGGAGCCGCAGGGTCAGCAACAACAACAGGCTCAGGGTGGTAAATCCGCCCAGCAGATGCAGGGCTACCACCTGAGGCCAGAGCTTGAGGGTAACCGTCCACATGCCGAACGCGGCCTGCAACACGATAAAGCCGGCAATGAACAGCGGCAGTTTGACCGGAAGCCCCGCTCTGCGATTGCGCACCGAGGCAATGGCCAGCCCGAATACCAGTAGTCCCAGGGTACCGGCGGCGTAGCGATGGATCATTTCCGGCCAGCCCTTGGAGACATCCACCGGGGTCTCCGGGAAACGGGCATTGGCGATGGCGATGCGGGTTTCATCCTGGGGTACGGTCAGAAAGCCATAACAGCCAGGCCAGTCCGGGCATCCCAGGCCGGCGTGAACCAGCCGTGTCCAGGCACCGAGCATGATCACCACCACCGCCAGCAAACAGGCCAGGGTGGCCCAGAACGCCAGTTTCTTTGCTATTGCCCGGGATTGCTCCGGAGACATCGCCGTCATACCGCAGGCCTCCCGTTAGCCAATCTGTGACAGTTTCAGCAGGTGCTTCAGATCTTTCAGCAGCTGTTTGCCGGTATGTTCGCTGCCATAGTGCATCATCACATTGCCAAACGGGTCGATCAGCAGGATTCTCGGTTGCTGCTCCGGGTTGATCCCGGCGGGCCATGCCGGTGTCTTGCCAGCGGCCGGTTGCAGGCGCTCCATCAACTGGTACTCCTCAGACCAGCGCCGCTCCAGATCCGCCGGTACCGTGCCCAGATAGGCGGCACGGCCAACACGCGGCGCGTTCTTGCCAAGCGCAACGTTAACCTGGCGAGCCAGATACAGCAGCTGCTCGCAATCTTCCGCACAACGCTCCGAGGCCACCAGCATCAGCCATTTCGGGTCGGCGACATCAACACCAAAACGCGCCTGCAGGGGATCCCCCGCAGCGGTTTGCAGATTCAGCTCTGCCACCGGCACCGGCGGTTGCACCAACTGCCCCTGATTGCTCTGGCCGGCCGGGTTAAGCCAACCGGTGTAAAACATGACCGTCGCCACCAGCATGGGGCCGAACCCCACCGCAAAGAGCAGCATGGCGGTGCGCCGGCCCCGCCTGACCTGAGCCGGGCTCGGGCCATCAGAATGAGAGAGAGAGTCAGCCGTTGTCGTTGTCATTGTCGGCTCCTGCCTTGGGTCTTTCGCTGTCTTTTTTATAACTCGCCACCAGAGTCAATATAGTCAGTGCTACCGCCAGTGCAAACCACTGGGCGGCGTATCCATAATGCGTCTGCGGGCCCATCACATCCGGCGCCCGGTCCGCCCGATATGCACCCGGTTGCTGGCTGTCGGCAAGGTGAACAATCATCGGGGCCGGCGTGTTGCCCAACGCCCGAACCCGGCTCTCCGGCAACGCCTGGACCCGTCTCGGCCAGCCAGGTGTATCGGGTTCCTGCGCCCCCAGCACCGGCGGTTCCGGATAGGCCGCCAGCCGGCCCTGAAGGGTGAACAGAGGCTCAGGCGTCAGCACTTCCGGTAGTTGCTCACGACTGGCCGGTGCCGGCACCCAGCCCCGGTTGACCACCACCAAAGGGCCTGAGAGCGGCTCAAAAAGCGTCAGGACTTCGTAACCGGCGCGGCCGTCCCGGGTCCGATTGTCCAGCAACCAGGTCTGCTCCCGGTACCAACCGGTCAGGGTGACCGGTTGGCCCTCCTGCCATCCATCTGCAGCCGCCACATCCTGCCAGTCCCACCCGGCGCTTTCTGAATTCCAGGTCCGCAGCAGACTGGTTTTTTCCGCGGCGCGGTTCAGCTGCCAGACTCCCAGACTGATCAGCAGAGGCAGAAAGACACCGCTGAAGACCAGCAGGCGCCAGTCGAACTGCCAGCGGCGGGAGCTGGAACCCACTTAGCGCCGCTCTGCTATAGTGAGGTAACGAACCGGGGCGTTGTTCCCGGCACCAGAATGCTCAACAGGCTGCGGACCTGATACAACCGGATTCCTCATGTTAAAACTTGCCATTGTCGTACTGCTGTTCGCCGTCATTATCAGCCTGTTCAGCGGGCTGTTTTTCCTGATTCGGGACGGCGGTAAAACCAACCGTGTGGTGAACTCACTGGCGGTGCGGGTCTCGCTCAGCGTGCTATTACTGGCCGTGGTGCTGATCGCGCTCTGGACCGGCGATCTCACCCTGAACCCGACGCCCTGACTTCACCTGCCTCAGAGCACATACACGAACACAAACAGACCCAGCCAGACCACGTCCACAAAATGCCAGTACCAGGCTGCCGCTTCAAAGCCGAAATGATTGTCGGCGGTGAAATGGCCTTTGATGATCCGGACCAGCATGATGGCGAGCATCAACGTACCCAGCATCACGTGGGCCCCGTGGAAACCCGTTAACATAAAGAACGTACTGCCATAGATGCCGGACTGCAGGGTCAGGTCCAGGTCCTGATAGGCGTGCATGTACTCGTACCCCTGTACGAACATGAACACCACCGCCAGCGCAATGGTGGCTCCCAGCCACAGCTTCACCTTGGCCCGGTGACCCGCTTTCAGGGCATGGTGGGCAATGGTCACGGTGAACGACGAGGTTACCAGCAGGATGGTGTTGATCAGCGGCAGGCCCCAGGGCCCGATCACTTCCTTCGGGCCCGGGTAGGCCTCCGGGTTAGGGTTGCTGACCAGAGGCCAACTGGCCTGAAAGCCTTCCCACAGCATGTTGCTACTGCCTTTATCACCCTCGCCCCCCAGCCAGGGCACTACGAACATCCGAACGTAGAAGAGCGCACCGAAGAACGCCGCAAAAAACATGACTTCCGAGAAAATGAACCAGCTCATCCCCCAGCGGAAAGAGCGGTCCATCTGGTCGCTGTAAAGTCCGGCCCGGCTCTCGCGGATGACGCTGCCGAACCAGCCGAACAGCATGTACGCCATGATCAGCGCGCCAATCCAGAACATGATCCAGGAACCGGTGGTGCTTTCACCCTGGTTGCCGTTCACCATGATGGCTGCCGCGCCATACAGGGTGACCCCCAGGCCAACGGTGGCGACAATGGGCCACTTGCTCTGTTCGGGAACGTAGTAGGTCTGGTGATCCGCCATAGCTGTCTCCGATGGCTTAGCCGTTATTGTTGGTTGTTTTTGCTGCCCCGGCGGCACCCGATACCTCGGCCTTCTGGCTCTGGTCGTAAAGGGTGTAGGACAGTGTCAGCTTGGTGATGTGTTCCGGCAGTTCCGGATCCACGATAAACACCAGAGGCATTTCTGTGCTTTCGCCGGCTTCCAGGGGCTGCTGGTTGAAACAGAAACACTCGGTCTTGTGGAAGTACAGGGTGCCCTCAGCCGGGGACAGGCTGGGAACTGCCTGTCCCACCATGGCCTGGTCGCTGCCATTTTCGGCGTAGAAATTGACGGTCACCGGCTCACCGGGATGCACCTTGATGCTGCGGGTCACCGGCCGGAATTCCCAGGACATGCCCGGGCCATTACTGGCCAGGAACTGGACCGTCACGGTGCGGTTGGCATCCACCTGGTTGGTGACCTGCGCTTCGTACCGGCCGCCGGTCTTGCCATTGATACCGGTGATTTCGCAGAACACGTCGTACAGGGGCACCAGGGCGAAGCCGAAGGCGAACATACCGACCACGCCGGCCATGCACCAGGCAATCACCCGACCGTTGCTGCGTTTGCCGTGTTGTGGCTCTGCCATGGCGACCTCCCGGTTATTTCACTTCCGGCGGTGTCGAGAAAGTGTGATAGGGCGCCGGTGAGGGCACCGTCCATTCCAGCCCTTCCGCACCATCCCAGGGTTTGGCGGCGGCCTTCTCGCCCCCTCGCACACACTTCACCACGATGAACAGGAACAGCAACTGACTGACGCCGAACATAAAAGCCCCGATGCTCGATACCATGTTGAAGTCAGCAAACTGCAGCGCGTAATCCGGAATCCGTCGGGGCATGCCCGCCAGCCCCAGGAAATGCATGGGGAAGAAAGCCAGGTTCATGCCGATGAACGACAGCCAGAAGTGGGTCTTGGCCAGGGTTTCGTCGTACATGTGGCCGGTCCACTTGGGCAGCCAGAAGTAGGCGGAAGCGAAGATGCCGAAGATGGCACCGGGCACCAGCACATAATGGAAATGCGCGACCACAAAGTAGGTATCGTGGTATTGGAAGTCCGCAGGCGCGATGGCCAGCATCAGCCCGGAGAAACCACCGATAGTGAACAGAATGATAAAGGCCACGGCAAACAGCATGGGCGCCTCGAAACTCAGGGAGCCCCGGAACATGGTGGTGACCCAGTTGAACACCTTCACCCCGGTGGGCACGGCAATCAGCATGGTGGCGTACATGAAGAACAACTGCCCGGCCAGTGGAATACCCACGGTAAACATATGGTGCGCCCAGACCACGAACGACAACAGGGCAATGGCACCCACCGCATACACCATGGAGGCATAGCCAAACAGCGGCTTGCGGGAGAAGGCCGCAACAATGTGGGAGATGGCCCCGAACGCCGGCAGGATCATGATGTACACCTCCGGATGCCCAAAGAACCAGAACACATGCTGGAACAGCACCGGATCGCCACCACCGGAGGCATCAAAGAAGCTGGTACCGAAGTTGATGTCCATCAGCATCATGGTCACCACACCGGCCAGTACCGGCATGACCGCAATCAGCAGGAACGCGGTGATCAGCCAGGTCCAGACGAACAGGGGCATTTTCATCAGGGTCATGCCCGGTGCCCGCATGTTCAGAATGGTGGCAATGACGTTGATGGCGCCCATGATCGAGGACACCCCCATGATATGCACCGCAAAGATAAAGAACGTGGTACTGGGCGGCCCGTAGGTGGTGGACAGCGGCGCATAGAAGGTCCAGCCGAAGTTGGGGGCGCCGCCCTGCATGAACAGGGTGGAGACCAGAATCAGGAAGGCGCAGGGTAGCAGCCAGAAACTCCAGTTATTCATGCGCGGCAGTGCCATGTCCGGCGCGCCGATCATCAAGGGCAGCATCCAGTTGGCTAACCCGACAAAAGCCGGCATGACCGCCCCGAACACCATGATCAGACCGTGCATGGTGGTCATCTGGTTAAAGAACTCCGGCTGCACAATCTGCAGGCCGGGCTGGAACAGTTCGGCCCGGATGACCATGGCCATGCTGCCGCCGAGCAGGAACATGGCAAAACTGAACATCAGGTACATGGACCCGATGTCTTTATGGTTTGTGGTCAGCAGCCAGCGGCTGATGCCTTTGGCCGGGCCGTGGTGATGTTCCTGGCTGTGGGTATCTGCAACCGCACTCATGAAAACCCCCGTTACCGCCTTCTGATGTGGCTGGTGATTGTTGTTATCTGGCGTTGATTACTGCTGGTTCTTGTAATCAAAAATTTCCTTGGGCGTGACCATATCGCCGGTGTTGTTACCCCAGGCATTACGCTCATAGGTAATCACCGCGGCCAGGTCCACTTCGCTCAGCTGGTTGCCGAACGCCTGCATCGCCGTCCCGGACTTGCCGTTCACCACAATGTCGATGTGAGCCGTCATATCTCCGGTCGCAATCGGGCTACCCTTGAGCGCGGGGAACGCCGGGGGGGCCCCGCTGCCATCCGCCTGGTGGCAGGCCGCACAGGCTGTGGCATAAGCCTTCTCACCACGCGCCATCAATTCTTCCAGAGTCCAGTCTTTCTGGGTCAGCTGGCGTTCTTTCTCGGCTGCCTCGCGCTGCTCCGCCACCCAGGCGTTGTATTCCTCTTCCGGCACCGCCTCGACCACCACCGGCATGAAGCCGTGGTCCTTGCCACACAGCTCGGTGCACTGGCCACGGTAAATGCCCGGCTCATCCACCCGGGTCCAGGTTTCATTGATAAAACCGGGGATGGCATCTTTCTTCACGCCAAACTCCGGCACCCACCAGGAGTGGATTACGTCATTGGCGGTCAACAGAAAACGCACTTTCTTGCCGACTGGAATCACCAGCGGGTTGTCCACTTCCAGGAGGTAGTTTTCACCCTTGGCCTGGCGGTTCTCGATCTGGTCCCGGGGTGTGGACAGGCTGGAGAAGTAACCAAAATCTTCATTGATATACTCATACTGCCAGCGCCACTGATAGCCGGTGACCTTGATATCCACTTCGGATTCGGTGGTGTCGTACATCTCCACCAGCGTTGCCGTGGCGGGAATGGCCATGGCCACGAGAATGGCGAACGGAATGATGGTCCAGAGAATTTCGACCACCGTGTTCTCGTGGAAATTGGCCGGTTTCGCGCCCTGGGATTTGCGATGTGCGAAAATGGACCAGAACATGACCCCGAACACCACCACACCGATGGCGACGCAGATCCAGAGAATGGTCATGTGAAGGCTGAAAATCTGATTACTGGTGCCGGTTACACCGGGCGTCATGTTCATGGTCCAGTCGGCCACGACCACAGCCGGTGACAACAGACCAGCGGCTAGGGCTACTGCCCGCTTGGCATGCACGCGCATACTGTGTCTCCACAGAGTGTTATTCTTGTCGGATTTTGCGTCATCCCTCCGAAATTTACCGATGGCACTCGCAACCGTCGGAAATCCCCGAGTGAAAGCCTGCTTATGGATACATCAAAATTGAGTATAGACACAGATCAAAAAAAGACTAAAAAATCCTTAAATCCAAATAAGATAAGTGCAGAGTTTTGAGAAGCATAAAGAATAAGCAGCGTGCGCCCGGCATCATTGACCGACGCCTGTGGGCACTGGCCTGGCCACTGATGCTGACCAATCTCACCGTGCCCCTGCTGGGCCTGGTGGACACCGCCGTGCTCGGCCATCTGCACAGTCCGGAATACCTGGGCGCGGTCGCCGTGGGCGCCAACCTGTTCAGCATTCTGTACTGGACCTTCGGCTTCATGCGCATGGGCACCACCGGTCTGGCGGCGCAGGCCTGGGGCAAACGGGATGCCTTTGCTCAGGTCGCGCTGCTATTACGCTCAATCCTGCTGGCCATCGGCATCGGGCTGTTATTGGTTCTGTTCCACCAACCGCTGATCCGGATCGGTCTGGAGCTGATGAATCCCAGCCCCGAGGTGGCCGCTCTGGCGGCAGAATACGCGGCCATCCGTATCTGGAGTGCGCCCGCGGTGCTGTGCCAGTACACCCTGGTGGGCTGGCTGATCGGCACCCAGTTCCCCCGCGGCCCCATGGTGATGCTGATCATCGCCAACGGCATCAACATTGTGCTGGACGTGTTCTTCGTTACGGTACTGGGCTGGAACAGCCGGGGCGTGGCCATGGCCACCGTGATGGCGGAATACGGTGCTGCCCTGATCGGGTTTGCCATCGTGCTTCGGAGGATGCCCGAAGGCCAGCGATTGACCCGCGCGCTGTTCGGACAGTTGGCAGACTACCTGACCATTCTGCAGGTGAACCGTTACATCATGGTTCGCACCATTGCCCTGCTGCTGGTACTGGCGTTTTTCACCGCTCAGGGTGCCCGGCAGGGCGATGTCATCCTGGCCGCCAACGCCGTGCTGATCACCTTTTTGCTGGTGATTTCCAATGCCCTGGACGGTTTCGCCAATGCTGCCGAAGCTTTGGTGGGTGAGGCCATTGGCCAGAACAGCAGGCGCCGGTTCCGCATGGTCTTCCTGAGCGCCCTGCGCTGGTCGATCTGGGGCGCGTTGCTACTGACCGTTGCGTTCGTGCTCGGCGGCCGCTGGCTGATCAGCCTGCTGACCGGTCTGGAGGAGGTGCGAACTACCGCCTGGCAATACCTGCCCTGGCTCTGGCTGCTGCCATTTGCCTCGGTCTGGGGTTTTCTGCTTGATGGTGTGTTCATCGGCGCCACCCGCACCCGGGAAATGCAGAACACCATGCTGTTTTCAGCGCTGGCTGTGTTTCTGCCGGTCTGGTGGCTGACCACCGGGTGGGGCAACCACGGACTCTGGTTTTCGCTCATTACGCTGATGCTGGCGCGAGCCGGAAGCATGGGCTGGTTGTGCCGGCGCTATACCCGCGAGGGCCGGTGGTTTGATGCACGCTGACGCCAGCTATACACACCGTAACCGTTAAATTTGCCAGTACAGGCAGCAAGGCAACAAATCTTGGCTACACTAGTCAGAAACGGCAGGCATGTTGCGGTAGCCAGCCCCTGCTTTCCTGCCTCCGGTTACTCCTTGATAGAACGGGAGGCGCCTTGCGACCTCACATTGTTCAGACTTCGGCATCTCCTGAAATGACACCACAGGCCGTCCTTGAAATCATCGATCAGGCAAGGCGCCAGGAAGCACGATCCGGCGCCTTCTTACGCCAGATGAAAGAGAAAGCCGCCCGGCTGCCGGGTTCGGTGGTGGTGGATGGCTATCAACCGGCAACGTCCCTGTTCCAGTTCGCGGTGGAATACATCGAGATGGCGCCCAGGCTGGTGGAATGTGTTGACGCCTGTGCCCGGGAAGCCGGCATAACCGAACTGTTCCAACCCTTCATTGATGCCGCTACCCGCTACTTCACCCAGCCCTCAGTACTGCTGGTCCGCTACGATGGCCTGGACGGGCTGCTCATACGCGCTTACCTGTGCCACCGGTTGATGGAAGAAATGCACGATAACAACCGCTCTACCCGCGCCAGCGAACTGATTGACCTGGAAGCCACCCGGGCCAACCTGTTGGTGCACGAGCTCATTGGTGAACCCTTCGCCAATGAGCTGGACGATGCCATTACCGTTACCGTACTCCAGATTGCCGGCACCCCGGATTACTACGACCTGGACCTGGAACCCTTCATCGACCAGGTCAATAACCAGGCCTGGGACTGGATGCGACAGTACTGGGAAAACCTGCTGGAGCGGAACCACATCCGCTTCGCCCTCGGGCCGTCGTGCTGAGTTTAATAACAACACGTCACTGAATTGCCTCCGGAAAACCAGTATTCTTGCCCTCCCGAACAACACTGAGGAGGCCAAACGTGCTGGATAATGCCGATCTTGGAAAACTGATTGTACGGCTGACACTGGGCGGGTTACTGCTGTTCCACGGCATCGCCAAACTGCTCAATGGCATTGGCTTTATCGAAGGCCACCTGGCCAGCCATGGCCTGCCCACGATCCTGGCCTACGGCGTCTATATCGGGGAAGTCATTGCACCGCTGATGGTGATTCTCGGATACCAGACCCGGATTGGCGCCCTGATCATTGTCTTCAACATGATCGTTGCCATCGCCCTGGTGCATGGCCATCAGCTGTTGACCCTGAGCAGCAATGGCGGCTGGGCGCTGGAACTTCAGGGCTTCTTCCTGTTCACCGCACTGGCGCTGATTTTCCTGGGGCCGGGCCGGTACAAGCTCAAGAACTGAGGTCAGCCGGTGGTGGGCGCAACCGCTTTCGGGTGCCAGACCACCACCCGGTTGCGCCCATCAGACTTGGCGGCGTAGAGCGCCTCATCGGCGCGGCGAATCAGTTCCTGACAATCGGATTGCCGGTTGGGGGTCAGTGTCGCCACACCCAAACTGATGGTCAGGCTGACCGGCGACATATGCTCGCCGCTGTTGACCGGCGTTCGGGCGACCGACAGCCGCATCCGTTCCGCCACTTGCTGCGCGCCGGCCACATCCGTGGTGGGCAGCAGAATGGCGAACTCCTCACCGCCGTAACGAGCCACCAGGTCCCCAGAGCGCTGGACTTCATCGGACAGAATCGAGGCCAGCGCCACCAGGCAATCGTCCCCCACCAGATGACCGAAGCGGTCGTTCACCTGCTTGAAGTGGTCAATATCCAGCAGAATCAGGCTCAGTTCATGCTCGTGACGCAACGCCCGGTTCCACTCGGTTTCCAGTTTCTCATCAAACCGGCGCCGGTTGGCGACGTGAGTCAGGCCATCGGTCAGACTGATGGCCCGCAACTGCTCGTTTGCCTGCTCCAGCTCCTCGGTGCGTTCCCGAACCCGGGATTCCAGGGTCAGGTTGGCCTGGCGCTGTATGTCCAGGGCATGCTCCTGGGCTTGTTGCCGGCGCCGGCGTTCCATGTTGATCCGGTAGGCCAGGGCAAACGACAGCAAGATCACCTCAACCGCCACCCCGGCCTGGGGCGCCAGTTCGGTAAACGGGCTGCGCGGAATCCAGCCCAGCTTGCTGACTGCCAGCACCAGGTGCCCCAATAGCAAGGGCGTCCAGGCAAGTACATAAAAGCCGCCCAGGATCTGGCCCCTGCGCCAGACATTGATACCAATCAGCCAGGCCACCGGGGTCGCGAACGCAGCCAGACTGCTTATCCAGATAATGCCCACCTGGTAAGAACCGAGGAAACCATAGATCAGACCCAACAGGTTGACCGCCAGCAGTGCCTGAAGAATCCGATAACCCCAGCGCGAGTAACTCTTGACCAACAGGAATTTCATGGTGAAAACAATGGCCGCAATCAGCGCGGCACTGACCACCGGCACAGTGAAGTAACGGTTGATCCACGGCACGTCAGGCCAGAACCACTGGAACAGCAGGCCATTGAAGTTGAGCTGCACGGCACCGGAACAGACAACTGTCAGCACATACCAGAGATAGGTCTGGTGGCGGACAATCAGGAACAGAAACAGGTTATACAGGGCCAGGGCGACCACGATTCCCAGGAACATGGTCTGCCAGCCATAGGAAATCTGCTCGTTGGCAAGAAATTCGGCGGACGGGGTTACCGCGACGGGAACCTGAACCGAGCCCTGGGTCTGCACACGAATCCAGGCGGTGACCGGCTCGGTATTGGACGGCACCAGAAAGACGAAATTGCGGTGCACAATTGGCCGGCTGTCGAACGGCCGGGTATCCCCGGTGTGATGGGATTCGATAATCCGGCCATCCAGTTCCCAATACACCGACACTTCATCGAGCAGGGGATAACCCACTTCCAGAACCCGGTTGGCGGGTTGCGCCGGTACCCGTACCTGCAACCAGAATTCGTCGTCACTGAATCCCCGGTTCAGGGTCTGGCCTGCGGGAACCGTCTGCCACTGGTCAGGGCCGAAGGCGCGGACCGCCTCGACATCCCTGGCCCCCTGAGGTACCGACAACCATTGGAAGGCTACCGGCTCGGCATGGGCAGCATTGACGGCCAAGCACAGCAGCAAGGTAAGGAATATGCCTGTTCTGCGGGAAATGCGCCCGTTCATTCTTGTCTGTAATTTCCGGCCCGAAGTGCTTGAACTACACTGTTGTGTTCTGATGGGAAATACCATAACCAACCGTGCTTCACAAACAGTGTAGACGGATATCCGGCTCAAGTCCGACGAAATTAAGGGGTAAAGCCCCGCTACCACCAGAGAGGAAGACATGCCCGAACGCAGACACACGGTTCAGCCCGGCCGCTACCGGCACTACAAAGGCAAGGACTACGACGTGATCGGCGTGGCCCGCCACAGCGAAACCGAAGAGCCGCTGGTGGTCTATCGCTGCCTGTACGGCGACCATAGTCTATGGGTTCGCCCGCTCCCCATGTTTCTGGAAACCGTCGATGTGGCCGGCGAACAGGTTCCCCGTTTCATGCGGGTTGAGGACGAGTAACGGTTACACAACCGTTTTGACTGCGGCGGCCATTTCCTGCACATTAGCGCACTTTTCGTGCTGCCGGCGCCCAAAAGGTGCCGGTATACCCTCGATTCCTATCCGGAGTTTGCCATGAATGCCGTAGTTGCCGCGGTACTGATCATGCTCGTACTGAGCCTGTGCCGCATTCACGTTGTTGTTGCCCTGATCATCGGCGCCATATCCGGTGGCCTGGTGGCGGGTATGTCCCTTGAAGATACCATCAATGCCTTCAATACCGGCCTGGGCGGTGGTGCCACCGTGGCCTTGTCCTATGCCACCCTGGGTGCATTTGCCGTCGCCATCGGAAAATCGGGGCTGGCCCACGCCCTGGCCGACAAGGCCCTGGCCATGGTGGGCCGGCAGGATGAAGGGGGCGCTGCCACCGGCATCCGGTTCATGATCATCGGCCTGCTGCTGGCCATTGCCGTGTCGTCCCAGAATATCCTGCCGATTCACATCGCCTTCATTCCGCTGGTGGTGCCGCCACTGCTGTACGTGATGGCGAAACTGAACATGGATCGCCGGCTGGTGGCCTGCGTGCTGACCTTCGGGCTGATCACGCCTTATATGTTCCTGCCGGTAGGCTTTGGCGGTATCTATCTGAACGAAATCCTGCTGGCCAACGTGGCCGACAACGGCGTTGATGCCAGCAACCTGAACGTCATGTCTGCCATGGCGCTGCCGGCCCTGGGCATGCTCCTTGGCCTGCTGGTTGCGGTCTTCTTCAGCTACCGGGGCGGTCGAGGCTATGACCTCAAGCGTATCGAACAGACCGAGCGTGTGGATGTGAAATACAGCCCCAGAACGCTGGTGATGGCGCTGGTCGCCATTGCCGTAGCGTTCGTGGTGCAACTCTGGCTGGGCTCCATGATCCTGGGCGCCCTGGCCGGCTTCGTGCTTTTCAATGTCTCTGGCGTGGTGAAGTGGAAAGAAGCCGACGACCTGTTCACAGAAGGCATGAAAATGCTGGCCATGATCGGCTTCATCATGATCGCCGCCAACGGCTTTGCGGAAGTCATGCGGGAAACCGGCGAAATCGCCACTCTGGTGGAAGGTTCGGTCGCCGCCATAGGCGAGAACAAGGCGCTGGCAGCATTGCTGATGCTGGTGGTGGGCCTGTTGATTACCATGGGCATCGGGTCATCATTCTCCACCATCCCCATTATCGCCGCCCTGTATGTGCCACTGGCCCTGCAACTGGGCTTCAGCCCCTTGGCCATCGTAGCCCTGGTGGGCACGGCGGGTGCTCTGGGCGATGCCGGCTCTCCGGCATCAGACTCCACCCTTGGCCCCACCGCCGGCCTGAATGTGGATGGCCAGCACAACCACATCTGGGACACCGTGGTGCCCACGTTCCTGCACTACAACCTGCCACTGCTGGCCTTCGGCTGGCTGGCCGCCATGGTGCTCTGAGGCACCGGCGACGCCCTCGGTTTGCCGCCGGCCGAAGACGGCCAGGCAAGCCGGGGGATCAGTCTTCTGAACCGGACTTGAAGAACACCACCTGTTTTACCGTGTGATCGTCCTTGTTGTCGCGCTTGTTCACCCGGGTCTCGATCTCCGGTGCCGCCGGCTGCTCCTGATCGGACATGGCATCGGTAAACCCGCATGCCACGCATTCGCGCACCTGCTCACCGTGGTCATCGGTAAACATCATGATCTTGTCCATCTCCGCACAACGGGGACAGACAGCGCCGGCGATAAAGCGTTTCGGACTCGCCATAATTCAACTCCAGATAAGTCACCCGATGGCCAGTACGACCACCGGGCGTGTTTGTATCAGGCCGCTTCGTCCGTAATGCCGGTCTGCTTCAGCAAGGCATCCACCTCGGGCTCCCTGCCCCGGAACGCCTTGAACAGCTCCATGGGCTCCTGCGAGCCGCCTTTCTCCAGAATGTTGTGCAGGAAGGCCTTGCCGGTTTCCGGATCAAAAATACCATTCTCCTCAAACAGCGAGAACGCATCGGCCGCCAGCACTTCCGCCCACTTGTAGCTGTAATAGCCCGCCGCGTAGCCCCCGGCGAAAATGTGGGAGAAAGCATTCGGAAAACGATTGAACTCCGGCGCCTGAACCACGGCAATCTCTTCCCGCACTGTCCGGTGCATGTCGAGCGGATTGGTCGGCGCCTGCTCGCTGAATTCCGCGTGCAACCGGAAATCGAACAGCGAGAACTCCAGCTGCCGCACCATGGCCATCCCGGACTGGAAGTTCTTGGCCGCCAACAGTTTCTGCAGCAGATCTTCCGGCAGCGGTTCTCCGGTTTCATGGTGACTGGCAATCAGCGCCAGCGACTCCGGATTCCAGCACCAGTTCTCCAGGAACTGGCTGGGCAACTCCACCGCATCCCAGGCCACACCGTTAATACCCGACACATCCATCACCTCGACCTGGGTCAGCATGTGATGCAGACCATGACCGAATTCGTGGAACAGGGTGGTGACTTCGTCGTGAGTCAGCAATGCCGGCTTGCCGTCCACCGGTGGCGTGAAGTTGCAGGTCAGGAACGCCACTGGCAACTGCAACCGGCCGCGCAAATCGCGCCAGCGCACCCGGCAGTCCGCCATCCAGGCACCACCGCGTTTGCCTTGGCGGGCATAGAGATCCAGGTAGAACCAGGCAATCGGCTCGCCGTGGCGACTGATGCAGTAAGCCTGGGCATCTGCGTGCCAGATTTCCACCTCCGGATGGGCTTCGATCTGAACATCAAACAGCTTCTCTGCCACCCGGAACAGGCCCGGCACTACCTTGTCCACCGGGAACCAGGGGCGCAGGGTTTCCGGAGAAATGTCATAACGCTTCTGGCGCAGCTTCTCGCTGTAATAACCCACATCCCAGGCCTGAAGATCCTCGACGCCGTATTCGTCTTTCACAAAAGCCTTCAGCTCGGCGAACTCCTTCTCCGCCTGGGGCTTGGATTTCGCCGCCAACTGATTCAGGAACTCCATCACCTCATCGACACTGCGGGCCATCTTGGTGGCCAACGAACGCTCGGCGTAGTTGTCGAATCCGAGCAACTGGGCGAGGGCATGGCGACGCTTGAGAATCTCAGCCATCACCGGGGTATTATCCCACTTCGCGGCATCCGGGCCCTGATCTGACGCCCGGGTCACAAACGCCTCGTACACTTCCCGGCGCAGGCTGCGGTTGTCACCGTAGGTCATCACCGGATAGAAACTGGGGAAATCCAGGGTAATCACATAACCGTCCAGCTCCTTCTGCCGGGCCGCCTGCCTGGCGCCTTCAATGGCCGTTTCGGGCAGACCGGACAGCTCGTCCACATCGGTGATGTGTTTGTACCAGTGCTGGGTGGCGTCCAGCACGTTATCGCTGAACTTGTTGGACAGTTCCGCCAGCTCCCGGGACAGTTCCGCGTAACGCTTTTTCTTGTCCTCGGGCAGATCCACACCACCGAGCCGGAAATCCCGCAGGATGTTGTCGATGGACTTGCGCTGGGATTCGCTCAGATTGTGGAAATCATCGCGGGCGGCCAGTTTTTTATAGGCCTCACACAAGACACTGTTCTGGCTGACTTCGGTACTGTATTCAGTCAGTTTTTCCAGGCAGTTCTTGTACACTTTGCGCAGGTCATCGTTGTTCATGACACCGTTCAGGTGGGAGATCACCGACCAGGCATTGCTTAGCTTGTTTTCCAGCTCCTGCATGGGCTGAGCCAGAGTTTCCCAACTGGGATCCTCCTGCTGGGCCAGCGTCTGGATCTTCATCCGGTTCTCGCTGAGAATCTGGTCTATGGCTGTTTCCATGTGCTCGGTACGGATATGGCCGAACTTCGGCAACAGATCGTCTGTCAGTAGCGGGTTATTCATAGGTCCCCTTCTCAGCCGTTCGTTAATGAGATAGCTTGCACCAACTTACGGGGTGCCGGTGGGGGATGGCTTTCAGAAACTGTGTGGAGCCAGGGATGGCGGAACTCAAGCGTCACAGGGGCTCCGCCGAGCGTTTATGAAGCGAAGCTTCATGCGACCGCTGAGCGACCGCAATCTGTGATTGCGGGCCGGACTCCGCAGGAGTGCCGAAGGAGCGTGTTTCTGAAAGCCATCCCCCACCGGCACCTTGCACCGCACTTGGACAGCATTGAGGTATATGTAATGGCGAATGTACGAACTCACAAGGGTATCACACCACAATTTGGCGAACGCACCTGGGTAGACGACAGCGCCGTGGTCATCGGAGATGTACAAATGGGGGAGGATTGCTCGGTCTGGCCCATGACCGTAATCCGAGGCGACATGCACAAGATCCGCATCGGCGACCGTTGCAGCATCCAGGACGGCTCGGTGCTGCACATCACCCACGCCAGCGACTACAACCCCGGCGGCTGGCCGCTGATCCTGGGCGACGACGTGACCGTTGGCCACAAAGCCCTGCTGCATGGCTGCACCATTGGCAGCCGGGTTCTGGTCGGCATGGGCTGTACCGTGATGGACGGCGCCGTGGTGGAAGATGAAGTCATTATCGGCGCCGGCACCCTGGTACCGCCAGGCAAACGCCTGGAATCCGGTTACCTGTATGTGGGCTCCCCGTGCAAGCAGGCCCGGGCCCTGAGCGATAAGGAAAAAACGTTCTTCAAATACACCGCCGCCAACTACGTCAAACTGAAAGACGAATACCTGAATCCTGCCGAATAAGCCCTGACCAACCGCCCCTGATTCAGATCAAATTCTGATCAGGGGCACCTTGAAAATTTCCCGCCTGCACCTACTTTCGAGAATAGCAGAAGTTCACGGAGTCCATCCGGGGGCGCCACCGGGTTGGAGCTGTTCCGCGAGCGAAGCTGATGACCATCTCAGATTCGACATCGTTAAAGGAGGAGTTCCCATGAGCAACATTACACGCTGGAATCCGATCAGTGAGTTCGAAGACATGATGAACCGCTACAACCGGATGT
The DNA here is from genome assembly GCF_000475315.1 of Marinobacter sp. EN3. Taxonomy (NCBI): domain Bacteria; kingdom Pseudomonadati; phylum Pseudomonadota; class Gammaproteobacteria; order Pseudomonadales; family Marinobacteraceae; genus Marinobacter; species Marinobacter sp. EN3. Next base: position 137,582 of record NZ_AXCC01000063.1, on the reverse strand, counting down.
TCGGCCTGGCCCGCACCAACGGTGAACAGGAAGGCAAGGATCTGTTCAGCCGCAGTGACTGGGCACCTGCAGTGGATATCAAGGAGACCCCGGAGGCCTTCATGGTGGAAGCCGAGCTGCCGGGTATGAGCAAAGACGATGTGAAGGTGACCGTACACGACGGCGTGCTCACCATTCAGGGTGAACGCAAGAGCGAAGAGGAAACCAAGGACAAGAAGCTGCACCGCATTGAACGATTCTACGGCAGCTTTATGCGCCGGTTCACCTTGCCGGACAACGTGGATGAGAACAGTGTGAAGGCCAACTTCAAGGACGGCCTGCTGACACTGAGCATCCAGAAGGCCGAGCCCAAAGAACCGAAGGCGATCGAAGTCGAGGTAAAGTAAGCCCTCGCCTTCGAGCCTGCAAGGCAGCCTTGCCGGGAATCAGTTCCCGGCCGCTGCCTTTTTTTGTGCGCCGGCGTTTTCCAGGGCACGGGCATAATCCGCACTACGCCGGTGACGAGCAACCCGATCCAGAATGGTTGCCCCGTGCTCGTCTTCAGCATTCAGGTCACGACGGGCTTCAACAAAGAAGCTGATAAAGCGTTCGAAATCCTCGGCCCGCATAGATTCATAAGCCCGACTCAGCACAAAATAGTCGGCATTGATGCTTCGGTCCCAGGGTGTCAGATCGAGATAGCTCTTTACCCGATCGTCGCTCCATTCCTCGCCAATGACTTTGGGTTTGTCCGGTCCGCTCATGCTGGCATCTCCTGCTGTCTGCAATTCAGGGCGCACAGTATAAGGCTTTGAATGGGCAGAGGTTATATGAATCCACTATGAGTATCTTCGCTGCGAGCATAAGGCGGGCAGGGCATAGCGGCGGCTCAGGGCAGGATTTCCACCGGCAGGTCTGCGGTGGGCACTTCATCACTGCATTCGGGGTTACGGATGGCGATTTCCACCCGGCGATTGATAGCGCGGTTTTCCGGGCTGGTGTTGGGGGCCAGTGGCCGGGTCTCGGCACGGCCCGCGGCAACGACCCGCTCGGCGGGGATATCCCGGTTGAGTACCAGTTCATGCACCACCGAGACCGCCCGGGCAGCGGACAGGTCCCAGTTTGAGCGGTACTGGCTGCTGGAAATCGGGCGATCGTCGGAATGCCCGGAAACCACTACATCCCCTGTGCAGGCAGACAGTACACTCACCACGCGTTCGATGATCGGGATCATTTCCGGCTTGATGGTGGCGTCACCCGAGCGGAAGGTCGCTTCCTCCGAGAACCGGATAACCACCTGATCCTCATCGTAGTTCACATGCAGGGTTTCGGACGCCACTTCCGCTTCCAGCTCCCGAACCAGGCGCCCGGCCAGGTCCAGCACACCGCCGGGTATCTGCCGGGTTTCCGAGCGCTCGGTACGCTCATCAATAAACTCCGGTTGTTGTTGCAGCGATTCCGACGGCTCCGGCAGCGACACGGTATCCGATTCCACCAGGGTAATGGGAGAACCACCCACGTCCTCCGCCACCACGTTGCTGGAACCAAAGGCCAGCGCCATGGAGTTGGCCATGGCTCGGTACTTTTCCACATCCATTTCGGCGAAGGACAGCAGCAGAATGAAAAACGTCAGCAGCAGGGTGGCCAGATCGGCAAACGTCACGATCCAGTCCGGCGTGCCTTTCTTGCGCCGGTTCTTTTTCAGTGGCCGTGCCGGTTGCAAACCTCAGGCCTCCCGCTCGGGTTCGAGGTTGGTGCGATGTTCCGGAGACACATAGGAAGACAGCAGTTCGGTCATTACCCTGGGGTTTTCGCCGCGCATGATGCTCTTGATGGAGGTAATGATCAGCATCTGGTTGCGGGCATCATCTTCGGCCTTGAGCTGCAGCTTATCGGCCAGAGGCAAGGCCATCAGCTGGGCAATGAACGCGCCGTACAGGGTGGTCAGCAGAGCGATGGCCATGGCCGGACCAATGGAGGAGGGGTCATCAAGGGTATTGAGCATCTGCACCAGCCCCACCAGGGTACCGAGCATGCCGATGGCCGGTGCCGATTCGCCAATGCCTCGAAACACCCTTTCCGCCACTTCGTAGCGTTCTGCGGTCTGCTGGCTGTCCTGCAACAAGGCCTCTTCCACCAGTTCCGGCGGGTGGCCGTCGACACAGAGATTGATGGCTTTCTGCAGGAATTCGTCCTGGGTGTCGTGGTTCTCCAGGCCCAGAATACCCTCCTTGCGAACCACCCGGGCCAATACGCCCACTTCCCGAATCAGTTCCGCCGGGCGGGCCAGCCGGTCCGTAAAGGCCGCGCGGAACGCCAGCCGGAAAGCGCTCACTACCGAGGGCATGCGGAATTTAATCAGGGTAACCGCAAAGGTGCCGCCCAGCACAATGGCCAGGCCTGGCAGGTTCAGAAAGGTAAGCACCGTCGCATTCGCCAACATGGCGAGCAACACAATCAGGGTTCCGGCTAGCAACCCGACAAGCGTAAGAATATCCATAACTGACCCTTATCGACGGCTCGGCTGCATCGCCTGCCTCAGTCTGTTCTCAGTTCCTCGATGACGGCCGAGGTTTCCGGGCGAACGCCCCGCCATACGTAGAAGGATTCGGCGGCCTGTTCCACCAGCATGCCCAGACCGTCGAATACGCGCACGGCACCGTGATCCAGGGCCCACCGGTTGAACGTGGTGGTCTGCAGAGAATACATCATGTCGTAGACCACAGTGTCTGCGCCGATCACATCTGCCGTAATGGCTGGCAGGTCGCCCTTCAGGCTGGCGCTGGTGCCGTTGATCACCAGATCAAACTGTCCTGCGACCTGCTCAAAACCGCAGGCCGAGAGTTCTATGCCACTGTGTTCCCGGCCGAACAGCCGGGCCAGCGCTTCGGCCCTGGCGACAGTGCGATTGGCCACAACCACACTGGCGGGCTGCTCGTCCAGCAGAGGCCCGAGCACACCTCGTACCGCACCACCAGCGCCCAGCACCAGCACACGCGCGCCCTTCAGAGGCACGCCATGGTTGTCCCGGAGGTCGCGAACAATACCCACACCATCTGTGTTATCGGCCACCAGCTGGTCTTCTTGATCCAGATAGAGAGTATTGGCGGCACCTGCCAGCTCGGCCCGGTGAGTCCGGTGCTCGGCCAGGGTCCAGGCCTGTTCCTTGAACGGCACCGTAATGTTCAGACCCTTGCCGCCGTGGTCAAAGAAGTGATGAACGGTGCCGGCGAAATCCTCCAGCGGCGCCTGAATCGCGGTGTATTCCACGGCCTCACCGGTCTGTTGGGCAAACAGGCTGTGGATACGGGGTGATTTGCTGTGGCTGATGGGGTTGCCCACCACGGCATACAGATCGTTAGTCATTACATTCCTCCAACCAGTCACGGCCGGTCAGAAAATACTCGGTCAGCCGCGCTTCCTCACTGCCCGGTTCCGGCCGGCGGTCGTAATCCCAGCGCACCAACGGGGGCAGGGACATCAGGATAGACTCGGTCCGGCCGCCCGACTGCAGTCCAAACAGCGTGCCCCGGTCGTACACCAAGTTAAACTCGACATAGCGGCCCCGGCGGTAGAGCTGGAATTCCCGCTCCCGTTCCCCCCAAGGCTGATCCATACGCCGGCGCACAATCGGCTCGTAGGCCTCAATGTAACTGTCGCCCACGGCCTGCATAAAGGCAAAGTCACGGTCGAAATCGCCAGTGTTGTAGTCATCAAAGAACAGCCCGCCAACGCCCCGTGGCTCCTGCCGGTGTTTGAGGTAGAAATAGTCGTCGCACCAGCGCTTGTAGTCCGCGTAGACGGAGTCACCGAATGGCTGGCAGGCTGCCTTTGCGGTGCGGTGCCAGTGCACGCAGTCTTCCTCAAATCCGTAATAGGGCGTGAGGTCATAGCCACCACCGAACCAGTACACCGGAGCGCTGTCCTCCGGCGTAGCGATGAAAAAGCGCACGTTGGCATGAGACGTGGGCACGTATGGATTGTTCGGATGAATCACCAGCGATACCCCCATGGCCTGCCAGGGTGCGCCCGCCAGGTGAGGGCGGTGAGCCGTGGCAGACGCTGGCATGGTCTCGCCCATCACGTGGGAAAAGTTAACGCCGCCCTTCTCGATAACACCACCGTCGGCCAGTACGCGGCTGATACCGCCACCGCCTTCCGGCCGCTGCCAACTGTCACGGATAAACGATGCCTGGCCATCGACCGCTTCCAGCCGCTGACAAATGCGCTCCTGAAGACCGATGAGGTAGTCCTTGACGGCCTGGATATCCGGCTGCTGTGACATGAATTCTCCTAGCGAAACTGTTGACCGGTAACAATATCAATAATGCGACTGGGCTTGCGATTGCCGCCCAGCGCACCGGGGACAATACGATCTATGCGGTCGCCGAAATAGCGCCGCACCTGCCAGATGGCACGGGCCGGCTGACGCCCCGCCGGATTGCATGAGGTACTGACCAGCGGCATACCCGTCGCCTCACACAAGGCCCGCACCACCGGATGATCACTGACCCGAACGGCGATGGAACTGTGTTTGCCGCGGACCCACTCCGGCACCTGCTGGTTTACGTCCGGCAACAGACAGGTGACCGGCCCTGGCCAGTGACGCAGAGCCTCGCTCTGAACGGCGTCGGGCAACGGATCCAGCAGGAAACGCACCTGTTCAACCGAGGCTGCCACCAGTATCACGCCCTTCTCCATGGGTCGCCGCTTGAGCTCAAGGATGTATTCGACCGCCTCCCGGTTCCAGGGATCGCACCCCAGTCCCCACACCGCTTCCGTGGGATAGGCGATTACCCCGCCTGCCAGTACCGTCTGGCGGGCAAGAGCCAGTTGAAGAAAACTCGGAGAAGATGTATCCGCCATCAGATATCGGCGCCCTCATGCAGAACAATGAACAAGGTCCCGACCGGTGCGCTGATAACCACCCGGGCAGGCATGGGCGAGGCCCTCAAGCTCCAGGATCAGTAGTGACTGCAGCAACTGATCCGCGGGCAAACCCGTGGCAAGGCCCAGTGCATCGGTAGACTGCGGATCATACCCCAAAGCCTCGAATACCGCGATTTCCCGGCTGTCCAGAAACGACAGGTCTGACGAATTCTCCGTTGCTTCCGGTTCTGCGGGCTGCGCCTGCATGGACCACCAGGTACCCAGTTCTTCCATCACGTCGTCGGCGGTCTCCACCAGCCGGGCGCCCTGGCGAATCAGTTGGTGACAGCCCCGGGCCACCGGGCTGTGCACCGAACCGGGAATGGCAAACACCTCCCGCCCCTGCTCGAGGGCGGTTCGAGCCGTAATCAGTGAACCGCTCCGGAGGCTGGCCTCCACCACCAGAACACCCCGGGCGAGGCCACTGATAATGCGGTTACGCTGGGGGAAATAGGCGGCTCTGGCCTGGGTGCCCGGCGGGTACTCAGAAACAATCAAGCCGTTCTCAATGATGCGGTGGGCCAGGTTACGATGTTGGGCCGGATACAACCGGTCGAGACCACAACCCACCACCGCCAGTGTCGGATAGCCAGCATCCAGGGCACCGGCGTGGGCGGCGCCATCTATTCCGAGGGCCAGACCACTGGTGATCAGAAGCCCCCGCCGGCTGAGTTCGGCAGAAAACTGGCGGGCATGGTCCAGCCCCGCCCGGGTGGCGTTGCGACTGCCGACCACGCCCAGTTGGTCCCGTTGCAATAACTCAACGTTACCCAGGGTATAGAGCACCAGAGGGGCATTGTGGATATGGCGCAGGCATTCCGGGTAGGGCGACTGGCCCTGTCCGAGCACGCCAATACCCCTTTCCCGACATTGGCGATAGATATCCAGTGCCCGGGCAATGACGCCCTGGCTGAGATCCCCCGCCTGCCAGGCGACAATGGCCTCCACGGCATCGCCGCCAAGCCCCATGGCGCGAAGCGTGGCAGCATTCAGGGGCAGGATGTCGGTGAGCGTATCAACAGAACCCAGAATCCGCTCCCTGAGGGGGATTCCGAACCGGGGCAGCAGTGACAGCAGCAGCCACTGGCCTGCCGGTGTTTGCAGAAATTCCTGATCTGACATTTTCTCTTCCTTGAAAACAACAATGGCCGGGCATTCCGGCCCGGCCATGTCTTATTCCATCAACTCATCAAACGCGCGGCCTCAGGGATTGGTGACCTTGTCACCTACCGAGAGGGGCCGCGTTGCCTGCAGCACCAGACCGTAGCTCATTTTCTCATAGGCCTGGAACACCATCAGCAGGCCAGCCCGCTCAGACGGCAATTCAATGGTTTCGCCGGTGACCGGATCACGAACCATGTTGCCCGCCTTCAGCACCGCCAGCACATTACCGGGCGCCAGGCCTTCGCGCTCACCACGGTTAATGGCGACCACATCGTACTGACCGATCTGGCTGACACCGCCATCGACAGAAATCATCTTGCCTTCGATCTCACTATCCGGCGAGCTGGGCACGAAGCTGGTGGTCAGCCGGCGATCTTCATTCACCAGCAACCGGTCGCCAATACGCACTTCTTCACTGGACTTGGTAATGCCTACGGTCAGCACATCACCGTTTTCGGCATTAACGTTGCCGCGGGCAATGCTCCGGGCTTCCAGGCCAAGGAACTCGCCGGTGTCCGGATCCACAAATTCCTTACTGCGACGGAAAATACCCACGCGATCGGCCGGCTTCTCGCCGCGAGCGTAAATACGGTCACCGGCACCGGTGATGATGCGTCCGTCCTCACCTTCAAGCACATAGGGCGCACCGTTGATTTCTTCCGGGCTGACAATACGGGTTTCGGTCAGGAAACTGGCGATGGCATCCAGGGGGATGGCCGGTATTGGTGTGTCGATGGCCTCGGAACGAACCTGGGGCGAGAGCTTCACCACATCGCTGGTCGCGACCTTGGTAATCCGGGGTTTGCCATCGATGTACACCAGTGCCAGGCGGTCACCGGGATAGATCAGGTGTGGGTTGGCAACCTGCGGGTTCACGTGCCAGATTTCCGGCCAGTACCACGGGTTGTTCAGGAATCGCGCTGAAATGTCCCAGAGGGTGTCCCCTTTGACGACAGTGTAACGCTCAGGATGATCAGACCTCAGCTCCGGCTGTGCCTGGGCCCAGGAGGTAAACAGCAGCGCAGAGGCTGCCAGAGCGTACAACAGTTTCCTCATTGTTTATGTCCTTGATCGCGTGCCTTGAATCTTTGCGTTCGGTAATGTCGCCGCAGAATCCCCGCAGCATATTACGTTGTTATTCCCGATACTATAGAAGAAGTCCCGGAATTTGTGATGTTATCTTTTGTTCTTCGAGTGATTTCTGCAGCCATCGGAGCGCATTCGTGAAAGATTTTAACTATTAACTGATCAGTTTGTACTCAATCGGCGAATTATTGGATAATAGGCACCATCAGGCGGAAGTTACTACCTTGAACCCGGGAACTCTGCCAGCATTACAGGTTCAAACTGTCGGAATCCCTGGATTCATCATAGGCAGACCAAGAAAATTTGCGCAGTACGCTGTCGCATTTCGGCAATCGGTTTCACAGCGTTACAAATGGTAAAATTCTGCGCTGGGCAGCCCGTCATACAGGCTGATATTGAAGATTGCCCGATACACACAGGCCAGAAGCAAGAGCATTATGATTCGAGAAATTCTTGAGTATCCGGACCCACGACTTCGCACCATCGCCAAGCCGGTGGAGGAAGTGACCGATGACATCCGTACGTTGATCGACGACATGTTCGAGACCATGTACGATGCCCGCGGCATTGGCCTGGCCGCGACCCAGGTGGATGTGCACAAGCAGATCATCGTGATGGATCTGTCCGAGGACAAAACTGAGCCGCGGGTGTTCATCAACCCGAAAGTGGAAGTGCTGGATGGCGAGCTCGAAGCCATGCAGGAAGGCTGCCTGTCGGTGCCGGGCTTCTATGAAGATGTGAAGCGCATTGAGCACTGCCGGATTACTGCCAAAGATCGCAACGGCGAAGAATTTGTCCTGGAGGCTGAAGGCCTCCTGGCGGTATGCATTCAGCATGAGATGGATCACCTGAATGGCAAGCTGTTTGTCGATTACCTGAGCCAGCTCAAACGTAATCGCATTCGCAAGAAGCTGGAAAAGCTGCATAAGCAGAGCGCCTGAGGCGCTGCCAGCCTAGACCGAATTCAGGACCGGGTTACGACCCGGTTTTTTCGTATCAACGACACAGAGAAGCAACCAACGTGCGCATTGTGTTTGCCGGCACGCCGGATTTCGCCGCCACCGCCCTGAAAACCCTGCTGAATGCCGGTTACGACATCGTCGGCGTTTACACCCAGCCTGATCGCCCCGCCGGCCGCGGCCGAAAACTGATGCCCAGCCCGGTCAAACAGGTGGCACTGGATACTGGTATTCCCGTGTATCAACCGGTCAGTCTGAAGCCAGAAGAGGCCCAACAGGAACTGGCGTCGCTGCAACCGGATGTGATGATCGTGGCTGCCTATGGCCTGATTCTGCCCAAGGCAGTGCTGAACATACCAACCCATGGCTGCCTGAACATTCACGCCTCCCTGCTGCCGCGATGGCGTGGCGCCGCCCCTATCCAGCGGGCGATTGCCGCCGGCGATGCCGAAACCGGAATCACCATCATGCAGATGGACGAGGGCCTGGATACCGGCGACATGTTGCTGAAACTGGGCACCCCCATCAATGCTGACGATACCGGCGGCAGCCTGCATGACCGGCTGGCCGAGATGGGCGGCAAGGCTATTGTGGAAGCCCTGGTGCAACTGGCAAACGGCGAACTGACCCCTGAGCCACAGAACGACGCCGAGGCCAACTACGCCCATAAGTTGTCGAAGGAAGAAGGCCACATCGACTGGAGCCGAAGCGCGCAGGAGATCGAACGACGGATTCGCGCGTTCAACCCCTGGCCCGGTACCTTTACCGATCTCGGCGAGCAACGTATCCGTATTCATCAGGCCAGCGCCCTGAAGCAGGGCAGCGACAAGGGTCCCGGCACCGTGATTGCCCGGGGGCGGGACGGTGTAGACGTTGCCTGCGGCACCGGCACCCTCAGAATCACTTCCGTGCAGTTACCAGGCAGCAAGGCCCAGAGCATCAATGACCTGATCAATGGTGGCAAGCAGGTGCTGCTGCCCGGCCAGGAGCTGAACTGACCATGGCTTACCAGCCCCTGCCATTCCGCGCCATTGCCGCCAACGTATTGCTGGCGGTGGAACAGGGCCAGTCGTTATCCCAATGCCTGCCACCCGCCCTGAACCAGTTACCCCCGGAACAACGGCCACAACTGCAAGCTATCTGTTACGGTACCTGCCGCTGGTTTCACCGGCTTGAGAGCGAGCTGAACCAACGCCTGAAAAAGCCCCTGCGCAAGCCGGACCGGATCATTCACCATCTGATGCTGGTGGCCCTGTTCCAGTTACGTTACAGCGAACAGGCCACCTACGCGGTACTGAACGAAACCGTGGAGGCTTGCCGGGCACTGGACAAGCCCCACCTGACCGGTCTGGTCAACGGAGTACTGCGGGCCGCCGAACGGGAAGGGGCGCCAGCGCCGAAAGACGATAGTGGCCGCTTCAGTCATCCGGTGTGGATGGTGGAGAAGCTTCGCCACAACTGGCCGGACGATTGGCAGGCCATCCTTGAAGCCAACAACCAGCAGGCGCCCATGACCCTGCGGGTCAATGCCCTGCGCTTCAAACGCGACGAGTACCTGAACCTGCTGTCGGAAGCCGGCATCGAGGCCCACGCCACGCGCTTTGCCCCCAGCGGCATCCAGCTCCAACGGCCGGTGCCGGTGGACCGACTGCCCTGGTTCGAGGACGGCGCGGTCAGTGTTCAGGATGAAGCCGCCCAATTGTGTACGACTCTAATGGATCTGCAGCCCGGCCAGCGGGTACTGGATGCCTGCGCCGCGCCCGGAGGCAAGACCTGCGCCATTCTCGAAGCCTGTGGCGCACTGGACGAAGTGGTGGCCATCGACGAATCCGCCGAGCGCCTGCCCCGGGTTCAGGAAAACCTGGACCGGCTCGACCTGCACGCCACCCTGACCCAGGCCGATGCCGCCGATATCGACAGCTGGTGGGACGGCACGCCCTTCGACCGCATCCTGCTGGACGTGCCCTGCAGTGCTACCGGCGTGATTCGCCGGCACCCGGACATCAAACTGCTGCGCCGGGAATCCGATATTGTGCCACTGGCCAGTATTCAGCTTGGCCTGCTGGAGGCCATGTGGTCTATCCTGAAGCCCGGTGGGCGACTGGTGTATGCCACCTGTTCGGTGTTTCCACAGGAGAACCACCGTATAATCCAGCGGTTCCTGAAGCAGCAGAATCAGGCAACGCTGAAATGTATCGAATCAGACTGGGGCCGAGACATGAACACCGGGCGTCAGCTGTTCCCAGAACCGGACAGCCATGACGGCTTTTTCTACGCCGTGCTGGAGAAACCTGAACCATGAAAATCCTGATTCTCGGCGCCGGCCAGGTCGGCGGCACCCTGGCGGAAAACCTGGCAAACGAAGCCAACGACATCACCGTGGTGGACAACGACAGTGTTCGACTCCGGGAACTGCAGGACCGACTGGACATCCGCACCATGCATGGCCGGGCCTCCTACCCTACGGTACTGAGGCAGGCCGGGGCCGAAGATGCCGACATGATCATCGCGGTAACCAACAGCGATGAAACCAACATGGTGGCGTGCCAGGTCTCCAAGCTGCTGTACAAGACCCCCACTACCATCTGCCGGGTGCGTGCCGGCGCCTATCTGGCCAAGCCAGAACTGTTCTACAACCGGGATACGGTCAAGGACCTGGACAGCCTGAGGGGCTTCCCCCTGGACGTTCTGATCAGTCCGGAACATCTGGTGACCCAGCACATTACCCGGCTGATTGAATACCCCGGTGCCCTGCAGGTACTGGAGTTCTCCAAGGGCCTGACCCGACTGGTCGCCATTCGCGCCACCGAGGGCGGCCCGCTGGTGGGGCACGAACTGTCCTACCTGCGCACCCACATGCCCAAGATTGATACCCGGGTGGCGGCGATTTTCCGCAAGGACCGGGCCATCATGCCCCAGGGCGATACCGTGATCGAAGACGGCGACGAGGTGTTCTTTATCGCCGCCGCCGACCATATCCGCTCGGTGATGAGCGAACTGCAGCCGCTGGAAAAACCCTACAAACGCATCTTCATTTGCGGCGGTGGCAACATCGGCTATCGGCTGGCCAACACCCTGGAAGACCGCTACCAGGTGAAACTGCTGGAACGGGACCATGAACGCTGCGTGATGCTGTCCGAGCGCCTGCGCAAGACCGTGGTACTGGAAGGTAACGCAGCCAACAAGGACATCCTGCTGGAAGAGAACATCGAGAATACCGATGTGTTCTGCGCCGTCACCAACGACGACGAAGCCAACATCATGGCCTCGTTGCTGGCCAAGCGACTGGGTGCCCGCAAGGTCCTGACCCTGATCAACAACCCCGATTACGTGGACCTGATCCAGGGCGGCGATATCGACGTGGCCATCTCACCCCAGCAGACCACCATCGGCAGCCTGCTTACCCACGTGCGCCGGGGTGATGTGGTGAACGTGCACGCCCTGCGCCGGGGCGCGGCCGAAGCCATTGAGGCCATCGCCCACGGCGACCACCGTTCCTCCAAGGTGGTTGGCAAACGCCTGGACGAAATCAATCTGCCAAGCGGCACCACCATCGGTGCCATTGTCCGGCACAACGAAGTGCTCATCGCCCACGACCACCTTCGGGTGCAACCAGACGACCACGTGATCCTGTTCCTGGTGGACAAGTCGCGCATACGGGACGTCGAGAAACTGTTCCAGGTGGGCCTCACGTTCTTCTGATTGATCTCAGGCAAAACAACACCCTGGCTGGCACTTAGAAATGCAGCGCCGGCCAGCGTATAATGCGCGTTTTCAAATTTTCGGAGTGCCCCGGAACCGGGGCCCACACACAGACTGACCAGCAGGCAAACGTCGTGACAGACAAGGCAACCAACAACTCCGCGCCGGATATCAAGACCTTCCAGGGTCTGATCCTGGCATTGCAGAATTTCTGGGCGCAGCACGGCTGCGTGGTTCTCCAGCCCCTGGACATGGAAGTGGGCGCCGGTACTTTCCACCCGGCCACGTTCCTGCGATCCATCGGCCCGGAAACCTGGAACTCCGCCTACGTTCAGCCCAGCCGCCGCCCCACCGACGGCCGCTACGGCGAAAACCCCAACCGCCTGCAGCATTACTACCAGTTCCAGGTAGTGCTTAAACCGTCACCGGACAACATCCAGGAGCTGTACCTGGATTCCCTGCGTGCCCTGGGCCTGGACCCGTTGGTGCACGACATCCGCTTTGTCGAAGACAACTGGGAATCGCCGACCCTGGGCGCCTGGGGCCTGGGCTGGGAAATCTGGCTGAACGGTATGGAAGTGACCCAGTTCACTTACTTCCAGCAGGTAGGCGGCCTGGAATGCTATCCGGTCACCGGCGAGCTGACCTACGGCCTTGAGCGTATCGCCATGTACCTGCAGGGTGTGGACAGCGTGTATGACCTGGTCTGGACCAATGGCCCGGATGGCGTGGTTACCTACGGCGACGTGTTCCATCAGCAAGAGGTGGAAATGTCCACCTACAACTTCGAACATGCTGACACCGAGTTCCTGTTCCACAGCTTCGATGTCTATGAGCGGGAAAGCGCCCGCCTGATCGACGCCGGTCTGCCACTGCCGGCCTATGAGCAGGTGCTCAAGGCCTCCCACACATTCAACCTGCTGGACGCCCGTCACGCCATCTCCGTGACCGAGCGCCAGCGTTTCATCCTGCGTGTACGTACCCTGGCTCGCTCCGTGGCCCAGGCCTACTTCGAGAGCCGTCGCAAGCTGGGCTTCCCGCTGGCCCCGGAACACCTCCGCAAGGAAGTGCTGGCCGCCGCTGAAGCCGCCGACGCCAAGGCCAGTAAAAAGGGCAAGAAAGCCAACAAGGCACCGCAGGAACAGGGGAACGCATAATCATGGCAACTCAGGATTTTCTGGTCGAACTGGGCACCGAGGAGCTGCCTCCGAAAGCTCTCAAGCCACTGTCTGACGCCTTCACCCAGGGCATTGTCAAAGGCCTGGAAGAAGCCGGCGTGGCCTTTGGCGCGGTGGAAAGCTTCGCAGCACCCCGCCGTCTGGCGGTACGGATCCGGGACCTGGCCGATGCCCAGCCGGACAAATCGGTCGAAAAGCGCGGCCCGGCCGTGAAAGCAGCGTTTGATGATTCCGGTAACCCCACCCGGGCGTTGACCGGCTTCGCCACCTCCCTCGGGATTACCCCGGATCAGCTCGACACCATGGAGACCGACAAGGGTGCCTGGCTGGTGTACCGTACCGTTGAGAAGGGCAAGCCCACCGTAGAACTGATGCCGGATCTGGTGGACAAATCCCTGGCCGCCCTGCCCATTCCCAAACGCATGCGCTGGGGTGCCTGGAAGACCGAATTCGTGCGCCCGGTACACTGGCTGATTCTGTTGTACGGCAACAAGGTGATTGAAGCACCGGTGATGAACCTCAAGCCCGGCAACAAGACCCGTGGCCACCGGTTCCACTGCCCGAAAGAGCTGATTGTGCCCACCCCGGCCGACTACGAAGTGGTGCTCAAGCAGGAAGGCTACGTACTGGCAGACTTCGCCGAGCGTCGTGAGCAGATCCGCGCCGGCGTGGCCGCGCTGGCGGAGAAAGAAGCCGGCGGCAAGGCCGTAATCGACGAAGACCTGCTGGACGAAGTGACTGCCCTGAACGAATGGCCGGTACCCTTGATGGGGCGCTTCGAGGAGCGCTTCCTGGATGTACCCGCCGAAGCCCTGATCTCCTCCATGAAGGAACATCAGAAGTACTTCCACGTAGTGGATGCCGGTGGGAAGATGCTGCCGCTGTTTATCACCGTGGCCAACCTGGAGAGTAAAGACCCGGCCCAGGTGATTTCCGGTAACGAGAAAGTGATTCGCCCGCGCCTGTCCGATGCCGCCTTCTTCTACGACACCGACCGCAAGACCAGGCTGGAAGACCGCATCGAGGCACTCAAGCCCATCGTGTTCCAGGACAAGCTGGGCAGCATCTACGACAAATCTGTACGGGTAGCAGCCCTGGCCAACAAGATTGCCGAAGCCATCAACAGCGACCCGGCCCTGGCCGAGCGTACTGCCATGCTGGCCAAGACCGATCTGGTCACCGAAATGGTGCTGGAGTTCACCGACCTGCAGGGCATTATGGGTCAGTACTACGCCGCCAACGACGGCGAACATGCCGATGTCGCCAAGGCCCTGAACGAGCAGTACATGCCGCGCTTTGCCGGCGACGAACTGCCCGCCACCCTGACCGGTTGTGCGGTGGCCATTGCTGACCGCATCGATTCCCTGGTCGGCCTGTTCGGCATCAACCAGCCGCCGTCCGGTACCCGGGATCCGTTCGCCCTGCGCCGTGCTTCTCTCGGTGTGCTGCGCATCATCATCGAACGTGAACTGCCGCTGGACCTGCAGACGGTCTGCGAGTGGGCGGAAGAAAACTTCTCCGTGCTGACCGAGAAGAACACCGCCAGCACCGTGGTGGACTACATGCTGGAGCGTTTCCGTGCCCACTATGATGAGCAGGGCATCGGCGCCGAAGTGTACCTTGCGGTGCACGCCCGCCGCCCAACCCGCCCGCTGGACTTCGACCGCCGGGTAAAAGCCGTGGAAGCCTTCCGCCAGCTACCAGAGGCCCAGGCCCTGGCCGGCGCCAACAAGCGGGTATCCAACATCCTCACCAAACAGGGTGGTGACAGCATCGGCGAGACTGTAGACACCGCGCTGTTGCAGGATGCTGCCGAGAAAACCCTGGCGGCGAAGGTGGAAGAGCAGGCACAGCAAGTTCTGCCGATGTTCGAGCAGGGTGACTACGCCAGTGCGCTGACATCGCTGGCCAGCCTGCGTGAGCCGGTAGACACCTTCTTTGACGAAGTGATGGTGATGGCCGACGACGACGCCGTGCGCAACAATCGTCTGGCACTGTTGAACCGCCTGCGCAACCTGTTCCTGCGGGTTGCCGACATCTCCCTGCTGCCCACAGCAGGCTGAGGCACACAGGCCGCTGGTTCACGATAAACCAGCGGCCTGGCTGTCCTGCTTTGCCACTCAGCTGCGCCAGAAGTCCGGCGACAGCATCACAAACACACTCAACAGCTCCAACCGGCCCAGAATCATGGCGCCCATCAGGACCCATTTGGCCGCATCCGGCAACGTCTGGAAATTGCCTGCCGGGCCGATGGTATCGCCCAGTCCTGGCCCGACATTCGTCAAAGCCGTAGCGGCTCCGGAAAGACTGGTCACCAGATCCAGCCCCAACGCCCCCAGAATCGCCGTCACCAGCGCCAGCGTCGCCAGAAAGATGAAAGAGAAGGCGACACTGGAGGCCACGATATCGTCACCAATCACCCGCCCGTTGTAGTTGCGGGCAAACACCGCGCGAGGGTGCAGCAAACGGCGCACCTGCTCCCTGAGCAACAGCATGGACAGCTGGAACCGAAAGATTTTCATGCCACCCGACGTAGACCCGGAACATCCGCCGACAAAGGTGATGAACAGAAACACCACCACCGCAAACGGGCCCCACAAGGAATAGTCGGTAGAAGCATAGCCCGTGGTGGTCACCACCGACGTAACATTGAACAGCGCTGAAACAAAGGTCTCAAACGGATCTACCGGTTCCCTCAGAACCCGGTAAATGGTCAGCAACGCAGCGACAATCACCAGGAACCGGAGGAAGAAACGCACCTGCTGATCCCGAATCAGGGGCTGGCGCTGCCCGTGAATAAACCGGACAAACAGAAAGAACGGCATGGCGCCCATCGCCATAAATACCGTCGACGCCAGGAGAATGGACGGCGAATCAAACTGCCCCATGGAGCTGTCTGAAGTGGAATAGCCGCCGGTCGATACTGTAGTCAACGCGTGATTCAGCGCCTGAAAGAAACTCATCCCCAGCAGCCAGTAGGTGAGCACGCAACCGAGCGTCAAGCCCAGATAGATCAGTACCAGGCTGCGGGCCAGGTGGCTGGTGCGGGGCACCGCTTTCTCGTTCCATTCGGACGATTCGGTGGCAAATAGCCGCATACCGCCAATCCGGAGAAACGGCAGGATGGCAACGGCCATACCGATGATCCCGATACCGCCCATCCATTGCATAATCGAACGCCAGAGCAAAATGTCGTCCGGCAGATGATCCAGGCCGGTAAGAACGGTGGAACCCGTAGTGGTCACGCCGGAAATGCTTTCAAAGAAGGCATCGGTCATGCTCAGCTTCATGTCACTCAGCAACAGCGGCAAACTGGAGAACAGAGGAATCACAACCCACGCCGACACGGTCAACATGAACATCTGCTGCTGGCGTAGCGCGTGTTTCTGCCGCCCCGCCAAAGCCAGAGCCGCGGCACCAATGCTGAAACAGACCACCGAGGATTTCACGAACGCCAGCCAATCCGGCGTATCACCGAATACCAGCAGGTTAACCGGAAGGGTCATTAGGAAACTGAGCAGGATGAGCAGAAAACCGAGGATCTGAACAATGGGGATAATGTTCACAGGGCAGGGGGCTCCGATGTCCGGACACAGGCCAGTCACAACGCCTTACAAGGCAAGGCGACATCCACGCCGCTGTTATACGCCCATTCAACCGGGTTTACCACTGCCAGGGCGAGGCTTCTGCTAGCCACCGATCCGGACAATCCACAACAGAATTTTTGAATTCCAGCCCAGGGAAGGGGTAGCAAAACCGCCGCCAATGCGTATAATACCGGCCGTTGATCGGCGTGTGGCGCAGCTTGGTAGCGCACTTCGTTCGGGACGAAGGGGTCGCAGGTTCGAATCCTGCCACGCCGACCACTTTCCCGCTTTTGTCTAGTCTTCCCCGTGTTCGACAAGTATTAATTCTTCCAGCTCAAAACCCTTAGCTTCAGCCCGTGCTCTGAACGCCTCCAGCACCTCATCGCTCACCTCCGGCGTGCGCGACATCAGCCACAGGTAATCCCGGTCATACCCGGTGATATACGCGGTGGTGTATTGGTCATCCAGCTCGAACACCACGTAGGACGCATAGAAAGGTCCAAAGAAAGATACTTTCAGGTGGCCGACATTACTGTCGCCCACAAACACCGCGCGGCCTTCGGCTTCTTTCCATTCACCGGCTTCGGCGTTGTAGCCCCGGTTGACCACTTTGATACTGCCGTCATTGTTTAGACTGTATTCGGCGGTAACCTGGCTCAGGCCCTCTTCGAACGAGTGATCCAACCGGGCGATCTCGTACCAGGTGCCCAGGTAGCGCTGCTGGTCAAAACCGGTCACTGGTTCAATGCCCTTGGGCACACCGGTGCAGCCCGTCATCAGAAACAGTAACGCGATTACAGCCAATCCAGTCTTCATGACAAACCCCCAAAGAACCGTCGGGAACCCACCATAGCAAAGCCACAGGCAAAGATGGTCAAACAGGTGTTAAGCTCTAAAACACCCTGGCGCTCGTATACCCAGCGCTAACCAACCAAGGAGTCGAATATGATCGGATATGTCACACTCGGAGTCAGCGATATGGGCCGGGCCAAGCAGTTCTACACGGATCTGCTGGCAGATCTGGGCGCCAAGGTGCTGATGGACATGGAGCGAATTGCGTTTATTGGCAAAAGCATGGGAGCCCCCATGCTGGCCGTCTGCACCCCGTTCAACGGTGAACCCAACCATCCCGGCAACGGCAACATGGTGGCCATTCCGGCGGGCTCCAAAGAAGCCGTGGATAAGTTTTACCACAAGGCCATTGAACTGGGCGCCACCTGCGATGGCGAACCGGGGCAGCGCATTCCGGACATGTTCTACGGCGCCTATGTGCGCGATCCGGACGGTAACAAGCTGGCGTTCTTCGAATTCGGCTAAGCGTCAACCGCCACCACCCCGGTCGGGTGGTGGCCTTACTGACTTACACCGAGAGATGGCGACGGAAGAGCAACAACGCCGCCGTGAAGAACACCCCGCCAATGGCCATCAGAGCCAGCATCTGTGGCCACACCACCTCCAGCCCCGCACCCCGGTACAGAATCGCCTGGGCCATGCTGACAAAGTGGGTGGTGGGCGCCGCCAGCATCAGATCCTGCACCAGCTGGGGCATGCTTTCCCGGGGCGTGATACCGCCCGACAGCAGCTGCAAAGGCAGGATGGTGAGAATCAGCAGCAGGCCAAACTGGGGCATGGTTCGGGCCACGGTGCCGATCAGAATACCGATCGCGGTGGTGGAAAACAGGTGAATCAGGGCGCCGAGCAGAAACAGCAACACCGACCCTGCCACCGGCACCTGTAGCCAGCCCTGGATCACCAGCGTTACCGACAGCGCCGCGGCCAGTAACACCACCAGACCATTGGCCCACACCTTGGACGCCATGATTTCGAAAGGCCGCAACGGCATCACCATCAGATGCTCCACGGTGCCGTGCTCCCGCTCCCGGATCAGTGCTGCCCCGGTAAGAATGATGCTGATCAGGGTCACCTGGGTAATCAGCTCCATGACACCGCCAAACCAGGTTCCGTCCAGGTTGGGGTTGTAACTCACCCGGGTGACCAGCTCGATCGGTAGCCCGGTGCTGGCAGAGCTACCCGGCTGCAGAAACTCCGCCACTTCCGCCATCGCAAAGCGCTGAATGTAGTTGGTGCCAATAAAGGCCTGGCTCATGCGGGTAGCGTCGATGTTCAGCTGCAACGCCACCGGGTTGCCCTGCCGGACATCCCGCTCAAAGCCTTCGGGGATCACCAGGGCAAAGGTATGACTGCCCTTGTCCAGCAGGTCGTCGATGGCACTGTAAGCCACCAGATCGGGTTTCAGGAACCACGGCTGCTGGAGCGAATTGATGATGCGGCCAGACAACACTGTCTGGTCTTCGTCCACCACGGCGATCGGTGCGTTGTGAAGCTCCATGGAGCCGGCGGAACCTGCGGTATAGATCATCACCGTAAACGCCACCAGCACAAACACCATCAATGCCTTGTCCTGCCACAGACTGCGCAGTTCCTTGATGCCGAGGTGCCAGATGTTGCGTAAGGAATTCATGTCAGCGCCCCTGTTTTCTGAGCAACGCCACCGCCATTACGGTCAGCACCGGAACGAACGCCGCCAGGGCCAGGAACGCGCCCTGCATATCCGCCAGCGACAGGCCTTTGGTAAACACGCCACGGCTGATCTGCAGGAACCAGGTCGCCGGCCAGAGCGGACCGATCAACGCGCCGGCGCCGCTCAGGGAGGACACCGGTTCGGTCAGGCCGGAAAACTGTACGGTCGGCAGTATGGTGAGAATCGCAGTGGCCGCCAGGGCGGCAATCTGGGTCGAGGCAAAGGTCGACATCACCTGACCCAGGGCCGTGGTGGCCGTCACAAAGAGCAGGGCACCGAAGGTGAGCGTCAGCAGGCTGCCTTTGATCTCGACATCAAACACGTACACCGCCAGCAAGACCAGGCTCACGTAGCTGATCATGCTGAACGCGATGTAGGGCAGCTGTTTGCCCAGCAAGAACTCCACACGGGTAACCGGAGTGACGTACAGGTTGGTGATGGAGCCCAGTTCCTTTTCCCGAACGATGCCCAGGGCCATCAGAATGGCCGGAATAAAGATCAGCAGAATGGGGATAACCGCTGGCACCATCGCATCCAGGCTCCGGAAGTCCTGGTTGTAGCGATACCGGTCCTCCAGTGTGACCAGTGTCAGCGTGGGTACCACGCCCAGAGTGCGCTGGGCCAGCTCCGTCAGGTAGCTGACGTGCATGCCTTCAACGTAACCCAGGATGGTCTCGCCCCGGAAAGGCATGGCACCATCCACCCAAACCGCCATTTCGGTCGGTCGCCCTCGTTTCAGGTCTTTGCCGAAGCCCGGCGGAATCTCAATAGCCAGACTCAGCTCGCCGGAGCGCATGCGTTGTTCCAGCTCCTGGATATTCTGCAACTCCGGTTGTTGCAGGAAATACCGGGAGCCGGACACCGCCGCAATGTAATCCCGGCTCTGGGGTGTCTGGTCCCGATCCAGCACGGCGAACGACAGGTCTTCGACATCCAGGGTAATGCCGTAACCCAGGATCAGCATCAACAACGCAGAACCGATAAAGGCGAAGGCCATTCGAATGGGGTCCCGCAACAGTTCCCTCGCTTCCCGGGTGGCGTACGCCAGCAAGCGCCGGGGACTGAACACGGTCGGCCGGTCACCATGACTGGCGGGCTCCAGAGCCAGTTGGTCGGCGCCGGTCTCCGGCTCTTTATCCACCGCTTCCAGCGTTTTCATGAACGCGCCTTCCAGGCTGTCGGTGCCGGAGGCTTCAACCAGTCGATCGGGCGTATCGCAAGCCAATACTTCGCCCGCGTGCATGAGCGAAATCCGGTCGCAGCGCTCACCCTCGTTCATGAAATGGGTGGAGATAAAAATGGTCACGCCATCTTCCCGCGACAGGCGCATCAACAATTGCCAGAACCGGTTGCGGGCCCCCGGGTCGACGCCTGAGGTAGGTTCATCCAGGATCAGCAATTCGGGCTCGTGCACCACGGCCACGGCCAGGGACAGCCGCTGGCGAACCCCAAGTGGCAGCGCGCCTGCTCGCTGGTCCAGTACATCTTCAAGACCGAACTCCCGAACCAGAACCGAAATACGCTCCGGGATTCTGGTGTCCGGCAGGTGAAACAGCCGGGCATGCAGATCCAGATTCTGGCGCACGGTGAGTTCGCCATAGAGCGAAAAGGCCTGGGACATGTAGCCCACCTTCTGCCGGGTAGCCAGGTCTTTGGCATCCAGTGGTTCACCGAACAGCCGGACTTCGCCTTCCGTTGGGGTCAGCAATCCGGTGAGCATTTTCATGGTGGTGGTCTTGCCACAACCGTTGGATCCCAGAAAACCGAAGATCTCGCCTTTCGGGATGGAAAAGCTGACGTTACGAACCGCCGTAAAGCTGCCAAACCGCAGGGTCAGATGCTCAGCCTCAATGGCCGGCGTTTGATTTTCCCCGGTTGGCCCTCGCTGCGCAGCATTAGCCGTATCGCCGCTTTCCTGCACCTGCCGGTTTTCGGGTAACAGCGCGATGAAGGCATCGTCCAGCGTCTCGGTATTGGTCTGCTCACGGAGTTCTGCCGGTGAGCCTGTGGCCAGTACCTTGCCCTCGTCCATGGCCACCAGCCAGTCGTAACGTTCGGCTTCTTCCATGTAGGCCGTGGCCACCAACACGCTCATACCGCTGCGTTGCCGGCGAATGGTATCGATCAGATCCCAGAAACGCTTGCGGGAGAGGGGGTCCACGCCGGTGGTGGGTTCATCCAGAATCAGAAGATCGGGGCTGTGGATAAGGGCACAGCACAGCCCCAGCTTCTGTTTCATACCGCCGGACAGCTTGCCGGCGGGACGGTCCCGGAAAGACAACAACCCAGTAGCTTCAAGCAACCGGTCAATCTGATCCTTCCTGGAGGGGCCTCGCAAACCAAACAGATCGGCGAAGAAGGCGATGTTCTCGTCCACCGTCAGCGTATGGTAGAGATTACCGCCCAGTCCCTGGGGCATATAGGCAATGCGGGGGGCGACCCGGTTACGAAACCTCTGGCTGCGCATATCGCCGCCAAGCACCTGCAACTCGCCGGTCTGCAACTCACGGGCACCGGCAAGCAGGCCCAACAGTGTGGATTTGCCCACCCCGTCCGGGCCGATCAGCCCAACCATGCAGCCAGACGGAAACGTCAGGGATAGTTCAGACAGCGCATCGGTTTCCCCGTAGCGATGGCTGACTCCTTCCAGCCGGGCCACGGTCTCAGTCATTGGGCAAAGCCACTTTCAGGCTCTCGGGCCAGGGCTGGCCCTCATCCAGTCTTACGTAGGCTTCGCCCGGTACGCCGGTTTTCACCCGGTCCCGATAGGCTTTGAGCAACTCCGGATCAATCCGGATACGAACCCGGAACATCAGCTTCTCCCGCTCGCTGCGGGTTTCCACAGACTTCGGCGTGAACTGGGCTTCGGCGGCGACGAAGCTGACTTCCGCTGGCACCACATAGTCCGGCAGGGCATCAAGAACGATCCGGGCTTCAGAGCCAACCCGGACTTTGCCCGCCTGGGCTGTGGGCAGGAAGATGGTCATGTACACATCGGTGACATCCAGTACCGTGGCTACTTTGCCACCGGCGGCCAGCACCTCGCCCGGCTCCGCCAGCCGATACAGAACCCGGCCACCCACCGGCGTGGTCAACTGACTGTCATCAATATTGGTCTGGATACGGCGGGCACTGGCTTTGGCAGCTTCGATACTGGCATCGGCAGACGCCACTTGTACTCTGGCGGCCTGCAATGCCGCCTCGGCGGTTTCCGCCGCGGTACGGGCGCGGTCCAACTGCTCCTGAGAGGCATGGCCCCGATCGGCCAGCGATTCAATACGGGCCAGTTCGGCTTGGGCATACCGACGCTCGCTTTCCCGTTGGGCCACCACGGCCTCGGCCAGTCGCCGGCTCTGCTCGGCCTGGTGCAAACTGGCTTGCGCCGCTGCCAGGCTGGCCTCAAGTTCGTCGGTATCCATCACAGCCAGCAACATGCCGGCTTCAACCATGTCGCCCTCGCGGACTTCGAAAGATTCCAGGCGTCCGGATATTCGGGTGGCAATATCGACTTCGGTGGCTTCAATACGACCGTTACCAGAGCCAATATGCTCCGGCACCTGATCGCCTTTCGGCATCAGGTACCAGGCTGCAACGGCAATCAGGGCCACGATCAGCACAACGAGAAAAAGTTTGGGAGCGGTGTTGGTGCTTTTCTGGGCCATGTGTCGTCCTTGAGGGGAAGAATAGGTATGACAGGGTAAGTATAGAGCAGAAGTGTGACGTTCAGGCTGACGGGAATCAAGATAGCTTCCAATCTATCCCGCCCGTCAGCTTGCCACGAACTCAGTAAGCGCCGCGGATCAGGTCGATACCGGGCTTGAGCACGCTACGCCACGCCTCTCGGAGTTCGGGCGTGTATTCCGGATCGTGAGCGCGGACCGTTTTCAGCAATGCCTCCTGCCAGAGGTCGTACCACTCAGGCTGAATATTGTAATTGTGGCGATTATGGCTTTCTCCCAGATCCCGCAATTTGCGGTCGGACATACCCCGGGCAACCAGGATGATCTGCATCACACCGTTACGCAGCAGATGGCGCTGAGCAGACATATCCGTGTTCAGAAACCGGTTGCGGATGGCATCGGAGCTGGACATGAAGAAGTCGTAGAAATCCACAAAGAATTCATCCTTGCGGCAGCAGCGACCATAGCTCTGGAAAACAAGATCGGTCGGGTTCATTTGCAATCAGTGTCCTTGATCATCGGGGGGATTGTCATTAAGGGCTACGGATTCTAAGCAAGCGAACAGTTTTTTCCATAGTGATATGTAACAACTGACGTCGATCGCGACAATTTGACGCTCTCTGAATCAGGTGTTGGTGAACCACCAGGTCGGCAACAGGCCCCGCACCGGTCGTTTCAGAAAACGGTCATCAATCAGCCAGATTACCCCCCGGTCTTCCGGAGTGCGGATCACCCGGCCAGCGGCCTGGGCCACTTTCTGCAGGCCGGGGATCAGGTAGGTGTAGTTATAGCCTTCGCCAAATCGTTGTTGCAGACGGTCTTTGAGGATTTCATGCCAGGCATCAAACGGTGGCAGGCCAAGGGTGGCCACAAAGGCGCCAATCAGCTGGTCACCAGGCAGGTCGATGCCTTCGCTGAACACGCCGCCGAGCACCGCAAAAGCGATGCTGCCTTCAGGCTTCCGAAAGTCCGCCAGGAACTGCCGACGCTGCTCCGCGCTCATCCCCGGTTGTTGTGAACGCTGGGGAATATCAGGTGCCTGGTTTGCCAACGCATCGCTCACCTCTTTGGCGTATTTAAAGCTGCTGAAGAACGCCAGGTAGTGGCCCGGCCGTTCCCGGTACTGTTTGGCGATCAGTTCGGCGATGGGCTGCAGGCTGGCTTCACGATGCACCTGCCGGGTGCTGATGCCGGGCGTGAACTCAACCTTCAGTTGTCCGGCGCTGAACGGGCTGGGCAGGGACGTGAAGCGGGCGTCTTCCGGCAAACCAAGCAAGTCCCGGTAATACACGCCGGGGCTGAGGGTTGCGGAGAACAGCAGCACCGAGTGAGCGGCTTTGAAGCGCTCAATGAGGAAATCCGCCGGGATCAGGTTCTGGATGGTCAGGCGGGCCCGGCCACGGCCGCTGCGCTGGAATTCGCACAGGGAATGATCGCCAAAGCTGTCCGCCAGTTTCATGAAGGCCACACTTTCGAACATCACTTCCTGCAGGGCCAGGTCCGGGGGGTTGTCAGCCAGGTAGTCGGTGATCACCGAGACCATGGCCTGCAGGGCACCCAGCAATTGCGACGGCAGAATCGGGAGGAACACCGGCTGGGCCTGTTCGCCGTGATCCCGGATCAGCGCCTGCCAGGCCCGAGCGGTGCGATTCAGGGCGGCTTTCACCGGTTTCGGGGCGGTCTTTTTCAGCTTCAGCAAGCGCTGCTGTTCCAGTTGCACCGAGTACATGCCCCGGGCCCGGTCTACCAGGTTGTGGGCTTCGTCCACCAGCACGCTGGCCTGCCAGTGGTTTTGGCGAATCAGGCCGTTCAGCAGGGCCGACTGATCGAACAGCCGGTTCACATCACCAATCACCAGGTCGCTCCAGCGGGCCATTTCCTGGGCCAGGAAGTAGGGGCAAATATCATGACCGGCGGCGATGTTCGCCAATGTCTCTTGAGTTAACGGCTCCTTGCTCTGTACCGCCTCGGCCCGGGCATCGGGCAGGCGGTCAAAAAAGCCCTTGGCCAGCGGGCAGGAATCGCCGTGGCAGGCTTTGTCCGGGTGTTCACAGGCGTCGTCCTTCGATACCAGTTCCAGAACTCGCAAAGGCCAGGGCTGCAACTCATCCCGGGCATGCTGCAACTTATCCACAGCATCCAGCGCCAGCTGCCGGGCGGTATTGCGGCAGGTGAGGTAGAACAGCCGGTCCTGCCTGGCGGCAGGCATTGCCATCAGGGCCGGAAACAGGGTACCCAGGGTCTTGCCCAGGCCGGTAGGTGCTTCCAGCAGCAGGGTGCCGGCTCTGACCGAGTTCTTGTACACGGTTTCCGCCAGCTGCCGTTGCCGGGGGCGAAAGTCCGGGAAGGGAAAGCGCAGGTTGGCCAGCAGGGCGTCTCGTTGTTCCCGATGGTGTTCTTCCTGCTCCGCCCAGGCTTTGTAAAGACCACACAGGGTTTCCAGTTCCTGCCAGAGCTCGTCGGCTTTGGCGGTTTCGGTGAGCAACGTTTCCTTGTCCCGGCCGATGTCGTAGTAGACCAGCGCCAGTTCCACGCTCTTGCGGTTTTCCTGCCGGCACAGCAAAGCGCCATAGGCCCGTAACTGGGCCCGGTGCAAAGCCCGCTGGTGAGGGCGGATGCGGGACACATCGCCCCGGTGAGTCTTGATTTCTTCCAGCCGGTTCTTGTGCGGATGGTAACCATCAACCCGGCCGGACAGCTCCATTCCAAGAACGAGACCGGTCACTGAAAACTCGCTTTTGTAGCCGTAGCCACGCTTTGACTGGATGACCTGATGGCCGGCTATGCCCTCCTCTGCAGTGGGTGCAGGGGTGTAGCGGAAATCCAGGTCGCCGTGGCGGGCCGCGAACTCACACAAAGTGCGGACAGCAACTTTCACACAATGGCCTCATCATCCTGCCAGCGCACATAGCACACGCTGGCCGGGATGCCTTGCCGGGCGAAGAACTGCAACCAGCGCACCTGATGGTCCTGCAGGCGGTCGCCAGGGCCTTTCACCTCAATCATTTCATAGCGTTGTTCCGGGTGGTCTGCTTCTGGCACCAGACGGATCAGGTCCGGGAAGCCGCTGCGGTGTTCCTTGATGTTGTTGAGCAGGCGTCGGAACAGGGCCTCCAGGTGGCCCGAGGGAATGCAGTGCAGGGCCAGCTCCAAAAGAGCTTTATCCAAAACCGGCCAGAACACGAAAGGATTGGCGATGCCCTGCTTGTTCTTGAAGGTGTCGAGCATTTCCCGGCGATAGGCGCCGGTGCCCAGCAAACGGAACCTTTGCTCGAACGCCTGCTGGCGACGGGCAACGAAGTCTTCCCGGGTCAGGTCTGCCGGACCAATATGGAACGGATGGAAGAAGGCGCCGGGCAGGGGCTGGAAGATCACCGGCCAGCACAGCAGACCGAACAGGGCGTTGATCAGGGTGTTTTCCACATAGAACACCGGGGCGTCATCCGTGGCCAGATGCTGCAGCGCTGCCAGCTCCACCGTACCCGTGTCCGGCTTCGGCAATGTGAGGGTGAATTCCTGCAGTGGGGGGTTATCCACAGGCTCGGGCTGGTCGGCCCCTACCTTCGGCGCCAGCCGCTTCAGCAACCGGGCCAGGCCCTGGGCTTCGGCGTCGCTCAGTGCACTGGTTCGCCACTGACAGGCTATGGCCCAGGCTTCCTGAAAACGCTTCATCCGTTCCAGTAAGCGAAGCTGTTTCAGCCGCGCTTCCCGGTGACCGCTGTTTTCCAGGACCTCAAGTGCCAGTTCCGGTTCGCCCTGGCGCTCCGCCTGCCGGCCCAGTTCCAGCAATAAACGGTCCCGTCGGCTGGCAAGCCAGGGATTATCCACAGGGCCCGGGACATCGGGCCAGACGTCCACCGCCGGTTCGCCATTGTCGAGCCGTTCCCGGCATTGGTGCATCTGCAGGTAGCAATCCACCTCGGCCCGCTGCTGGAAGGCCCGGGATGCCGGAGTAAATGGCACAGACTCGAACTGCTGAACGCCCAGTTCCACCAGCACAAAGTCGGTCCAGCTCTGGCGCAGATTGCCGAAGAACATCAGGCGGATGCGATCGAACAAGGCCATGTCCTGCAACCGGACCACAGTCGAAGCCTCACCGCCACCAGGCAGCCAAGCCCCCAGGGCTCTTGGTGCATTGAACGGTTCCGCCAGCAGCTCCCGCATCTGGGCCTTGCCCAGGGTTTTCGGGTGACCCTGCTGTTGCAGCCAATCGGCGAACACCGGCCGTAATTCGGCCAGGGTAAACAGCCGGAACAGGTCGTCCAGGCTTAGCTCCGGCGCAGGATCCAGCCAGCCCGCGTGCACCAGTATCCTGAGTGCTTCCGATTCCGGCACCGGCAGTTCGGGATAACGCAGCTTGTCGGCCCGGAAAAGCTCTCCGGTGCGCATTACCATGCGGGTCAGCAGCGCCCGGGGCCCGGTGGCGAGGTCCGTATAGGCCGCCAACCGGCTTCGCTCCTGTTCCGTTAACAGGTCCGCGTGGTGGTTCGCTACCCAGGCCACCAGAATATCCATGTTCTCCAGATAATAAAGTGGATCATCCAGGCTGGCGGGAACTGGTCGGTGCTTGCTCATAGGAATGCAGACGTTGGATTGGCAAAGAGGCACAAACTTTACGCCGGAAGGCGGGCAGGCTCAAACCCGTTCCATGCACAAAAATTAATCATCACGAGCCTTGCCAATCCACTTAATGATAACTATTATCATTTGCATCACGACAAGGAGGACGCCATGAAATTTCTCTGCCCACGCCACCGCCGGATGTTTGCCAGTCTTTCCCTGAACGAGAAAAATGATCTATGGCTGCTCTGGATGGAATATGCCTTTACCTTCAGTGAAAACCAGGATTCCGACAAGCTGGTGGCCGCCACCGGCAGTGCTTTCGATCTGGCGTGCCTGGCCCGTAAACATCACCCGGACTGCATGCAGGTAGAGCTGACCCTGGCGGCGATACTGGTATGCCGGGCGCTCCGCGACCGTGGCGACATCAGCGCCGCCGAGCATGTGCTTTTCCGGGCTCTGGACAGCCTGCAATCCAGCGAGCCCTGCCCGGGTATAACCGGTCGATGCAGCACCGATGAGTGTCTGGAGGTATTGCTGGATCATCGTCGTCATTCGGCATTCTTTGCCGAGTACCTGAACTGGCCCTCGTTCCCGTTCACAACGCCGACAACACGTCCGGCGATGGCCATGCACTGACAGGTTTACGGAGGAGCTATGGGTATGCCCTTCACACGCCCGAACCCGGTTCAGGCGCACAAGATTGAAGATCTGAGCTGGCTGGAGAGCCGGCATCATGATCGGGTTTGCATCAGCATTGATACCAAAAGTCTGGCCAGGCTGATGCAAAACAGGCAGTTGCACGCCGAGGATTTCTCTTGTCTGGATGCGTCCTCCCAGAGCCAGGTTCGTCATCTGCTTCTGGCTTGTCTGCGGCATTCCTGACCCGGCCGTCATCCGGATTCGCAACCTCTGTCTTTTGAACAATCACGACTGCCCGCATCGCTCCGTCAGGTTACGATGGAGTGTGCCTGACGGTCCGTATTCTCGGCCAACTGCGGTAAGCTGTGGCCCAAGGATTGAATTGTTCATCAGACAAGGAAAACCATGGCCGACTCTACCGCCATTGAACCCGGCTTTCACGCCATCCATGCCAACCATCTGGAAGACCTGCGCCGCGCCGTGGTCTATATCTGCCGGCAGAACCCCATGCCGCCGCTACAGAGCGAGACCTTTCTGGTGCAGAGTAACGGCATTGCCCAGTGGCTGAAGCTGGCGCTGGCAGAGAAGCGCACCGAGGATGGCGTGGAAGGCGGCCTGGGCATTGCCGCCGGCATGGATTTCCTGTTTCCTGCCCGGTTCATCTGGCAGGCCTATCGGGCGGTGTTGCCCGACGGCGAAGTACCGGAGCAGTCCCCCTTCGACAAGCGCCGCCTGGTCTGGCGGCTGTACCGATTGTTGCCGGAGCTGGTGGGGCAGGATGAGGCCTTCACACCACTGGCGCGATTCCTGGACGGCCGCGATACCGATCTGCGCAATTTCCAGCTGGCGGAGAAAGTGGCGGATCTGTTCGACCAGTACCAGGTGTTCCGGGCCGACTGGCTCGCGGCCTGGGAACAGAGCAAGGATGTGGTGATCACGGCCCGGGGCGAGGAGAAAGCTCTGGATACGGAAGCCTGCTGGCAGCCCCTGCTCTGGCGCAAGCTGGTCGAGGACGTGGGCAGCGAGGCCCACACCAGCCGTTCGCAAATCCACACCCGCTTTATGGCCCAGGGCCAGCGCATCAGCGAACCGGCCAATGCCAGTCGCTTGCCCAAGCGCATCGTGGTGTTCGGAGTATCGTCGCTGCCCCGGCAGGCGCTGGAAGCCCTGTATGTACTGAGCCGGTTCAGCCAGGTGGTGCTGTGCGTCCACAACCCCTGCCAGTTCTACTGGGCCGACATCATCAGCGACCGGGAACTGTTAAAAGCCGAACGCAAGCGGGGCGCGCCACACCCGGTGTTGTCGCAAATTGACGACCCGGACCAGTTGCACCAGCACGCCAACCCGTTGCTGGCGGCCTGGGGCAAACAGGGCCGGGACTACATTCGCCTGCTGGATGAGTTCGACAACCCGGACGACTACCACGCCAGTTTCCAGACGCCCGGCCAGAAGATCGACATCTTCACCGACCATGGCGATGTGGATAACCCCTGCCTGCTGCACCAGTTGCAGAACGATATCCACAACCTGACGCCACTGCAGGAAATCCGCCAGCAGCAGCGCACGGTGGATCTGACCCGCGACCATTCCGTAGTGTTCCACGACGCCCACGGCCCCCAGCGGGAAGTGGAGATTCTGCACGACCAGCTGCTGGCTGCGTTCAATGCCGATCCGACACTGCGGCCCCGGGATGTAATTGTGATGGTGCCTGACATCAACGTGTACGCGCCTCATATTCAGGCGGTGTTCGGTCGCTACTCGCCGGGCCGCAAGCGCCACATTCCGTTCACCATTTCCGACCAGGGACAGCGCCACCACGAACCCGTGCTGATTGCCCTGGAAACCCTGATGTCATTGCCCCGAAGCCGCTTCGGTGTGAGCGAAATCATCAGCTTGCTGGAAGTAGCCGGCATCCGCGACCGCTTTGACATCAGCGAAGACGACATCCCTCTGGCCCGGCGCTGGGTGGAAGGCGCCAATATTCGCTGGGGCCTGCATGGCAAGCACCGGGAAAGCCTGGACCTGCCGGCAGAGCTGGAACGCAACACCTGGCAAGCCGGGCTGCGCGCCATGTTGCTGGGTTATGGCATGGGCGATGACCAGCCCTGGGGCGGGGTAGAGCCCTATGGTGAAATCGGCGGCCTGCAAGCCAGCCTGGCCGGTCGCCTGGGCGAGTTCGTGCACCAGCTGGAAACCCTGTGGCAGGCACTGCAGGCCACCCGCACGCCCGGTGAATGGGAAGCCCTGTTCTCCGCCATGCTGGAGCAGTTTTTCCACAAGGTGGAAGGCCAGGACCTGCTGTTGCTCAACCGCTTCCGCCGTCAGTTGGAGCAGTGGCTGGACGATGCCCTGGCCGCCGGACTGGAACAGCAACCGCTGCCCCTGAATATCGTCAAGGATGTGCTGCTGCAGGGCCTGGATGAGGGCGGCCTGAACCAGCGTTTCCTGGCCGGCAAGGTCAACTTCGCCACCCTGATGCCGATGCGGGCCATTCCGTTCCGCAAGGTCTGCCTGCTGGGCATGAACGACGGCGATTACCC
Organism: Marinobacter sp. EN3; assembly: GCF_000475315.1. Taxonomy (NCBI): domain Bacteria; kingdom Pseudomonadati; phylum Pseudomonadota; class Gammaproteobacteria; order Pseudomonadales; family Marinobacteraceae; genus Marinobacter; species Marinobacter sp. EN3. The sequence goes on along the minus strand of NZ_AXCC01000063.1, from coordinate 107,034 downwards.
TCGCTCCCGGCCGCCGGTGGATTTCGACCTCATGGCCCAGGATTATCGGCCGGGGGACCGCTCCCGCCGGGAAGACGACCGCTACCTGTTTCTGGAAGCCTTGTTGTCCGCCCGGGAACAGCTGTACATCAGCTGGGTGGGGCGCAGTATCAGGGACGACTCCGAACGGCCACCCTCGGTGCTCATCGGCCAGTTACAGGACCACCTGAACAGTCTGTGGACCGTGGCGGGGCAACCGGATGGTTCTGTTACCAGGGCTCTGACCACCCAGCATCCGCTGCAGCCTTTCAGCCGGGACTATTTCCCCAGAACCAACGGCGTGGGCGAGGGTGAAGAGACCCAACCCAAACCCCTGGCCGACGTGCTGCAGGCCCGGGGACTGTTCACCTATGAACGGGAATGGCGTAGCGCTCATGCAGTGGATAACCCGGAGCAGAGCCGGGAAGCGCTGCCGTACCAGACGCCCGAAGAGCCCATCAGCCTGAACGAGCTGGCGAATTTCCTGAAAAAGCCCATCGACACCTTCTACCAGCGCCGGCTGCAGGTGCGCTTTGAAGCGGTGGAAGAAGACGACACCGATAACGAAAACTTCGACCTGAACGGCCTGGACCGCTGGCGCCTGGACAACGAGCTGATCCATGAGGGTGTCGTCAAAGCGGCCAGTGAAGAGGAGTTGCACGAACGCCTGGAAGCCACTCTGGACCGTATGGCCCGGCGGGGCGATTTGGGTATGGGGGTGACCGAACATCGCCTGCGCACCGAGCTGGCCGGCCGCCTGCCAGACCTGTTTCAACGCTACCGCGGCGCGCTGGCCGAGTGGCCGGAAGCAGTGGCCGAGCCCTTACCGTTCGAGTTTCGGTACTCGGATAGCACAGGCGCAGTGGAGGTGGTCGATTTAATCGACAATCTGCGCTGCAACCCTTCAGGACAACTGTGCCGACTGGTGATCGCCAACTCCGGTCTGCTGACCGGCTCCGGTTACTCGAAAAAAGTCCGCTACGCCAATCTGCTGCGGGACTGGTTGGTTCACCTGGCCGGGCAACTCAGTGGCCAGCCCTATGAAACCGTGATCCTGGGCAAGGAAGAAGGCCGTAAATTCCACTTCCCGGTCATGGCTCCGGAGCAGGCACAAAAGCACTTCGAAGCCATTCTGGGCCGCTGGATGGAAGCCACCACCCGGACCCTGCCCATTCACTGCGAAGCCGGCTTTGCCTGGATCACCAGTTTCTATGGCGGCAAGAAATCTGTCGGCGACCACGAACGGGCCATTAGCGAAGCAGAACAGGCCTATTCCACCGCCCTGGACCGGGACACCGGCTACCTGCTGGGTGCCTTCGAAAGTCCCGAGGCACTGATGGCGAGCGGCGAGTTTGAAGCCCTGCTGCACCAGCTTTATGTGCCTCTGTGGGAGGCCGAACAGGGCAAGTCGGCGGCGGAGCAAATCGGGAGTATGGAATGACGGAACAGAGAACCAACCGAAACCCGAACCTGGACCCGCTGGCCCTGCCCCTGAATGGCAGCGCGCTGATCGAGGCCAGCGCCGGCACCGGCAAAACCTTCACCATCGCCATCCTGTATGTGCGCCTGGTGCTGGGCCATGGCCAGGCAGAAGACAGCCCGCTGCAGAACCTGTTGCCACCAAACCTGCTGGTGGTCACCTTTACCGACGCCGCCACCAAGGAGCTGCGGGACCGCATCCGCACCCGGCTGACCCAGGCCGCCGAGGTGTTTTCCGACGCCGCTGACCACCTCGAACCCACCCCGGAAACCGCACTTATCCACAAGCTGCGGGATGACAGTTATCCGGACCCGGCCAGGTGGCCTGACTGCCGCAAGAAACTGCTGCTGGCCGCCGAATGGATGGACGAAGCGGCGGTATCCACCATTCACGGTTTCTGCAACCGCATGCTCAGCGAACACGCCTTCGACAGCGGCAGCCTGTTCAAGCTCACCCTGGAAACCGACCAGAGCGAACTGCTGGACGAGGTGGCAAGGGATTACTGGCGTACCTTCGTTTACCCGTTACCACCGGCCCTTATGGACGAAGCCCTGAGCCACTGGAAAACCCCCACCGATCTGCGCAAGGCGGTACGTAATCTGATCGACGACCCGGATGCTCTGGGTACACCGCCCCAGAGCGTGCACGAAGCCATTGACCAGGTGGTCAGCGAACGGCTCGCGCGGGCCGGTGAACTGAAAGCCCACCCCTGGGCCCAGTGGCAACAGGAAGTCACTGACCTGCTGAACGATCTGAACAAAGGCAAGCGTCTGCACGGGGGTAGCAAGAACGCCATGCTCAAGGTGTGGGAGTTTCTGGTCGCCTGGGCCGAATCCGACGAGCTATTGCCGGAGAAGCTGGACAGCGCTGCCGGTTACAAGAACCAGACCCCCGAGGGTCTGGACAACATCCTGAAAGGCGACGACCCGGCACCCCAGCACCCGGCGTTTGACGCCATCGACGCCTTGCTGGCCTTCGGCCAGAACCCGCCCAGTGCCAAGTCCGACATCCTGCGCCACGCCAGCCACTGGATTGCCGGGCGACTGGAAGCGGAAAAGCAGCAGCGCTCGGAAATGGGTTTTGATGACCTGCTCACCCGCCTGGATGACGCGCTGCACGGCCCCCGCGGGGACCAACTGGCCGCCACCATCCGCCGCCAGTTTCCGGTAGCGCTGATTGACGAGTTTCAGGATACCGACCCGGTGCAGTACCGCATCTTCAACCGGATCTATAACGTCGAAGCCAACCAACCGGACACCTGCCTGCTGATGATCGGCGATCCGAAACAGGCCATCTACGGTTTCCGGGGCGCCGATATCCACACTTACCTGCAGGCCCGCCTGGGCGTGCAGGCACGCACTTACACCCTGGGCAAGAACTTCCGCTCCGCCGAAACCATGGTGAGCGCCGTCAACCGGGTGTTTGAGCACAGCGACCAGTTCAGCGCCAGGGGCGCCTTCCTGTTCGGCAAGGGCGACAGCACGCCGCTGCCGTTCCAGGGCGTCGATGCCAACGGCACCAGGCGGCTGTGGTCGGTGCAGGGTGAAGTCCAGCCCAGCCTGGTGTTCTGGACCCACGAATCCGGTGAAACCGACAAAGAGGGTAACCCCAAGGGCCTCGCCAAGGGCACCGCCACGGCTGAAATGGCCGAAACCTGCGCCAGTGAAATCGCCCGATTGTTGACCCTGGGGCAGGGAAGGCAGGCCGGCTTTGCCTTGCCAGACAGCCCGGACGACCTCGAACCCGTTGAAGCCAGAGACATTGCCGTACTGGTGAATAACCGCAACGAGGCCGCTGCGGTGCGGGACGCCCTCGGCCGGCGGCGCATCAAGAGTGTGTACCTGTCGGACCGGGATTCAGTATTGACCTCCCGGGAGGCGAACGAGGTACTGTGCTGGCTGCGCGCCTTTGCCGAACCCCGGCAGTTGGCGTTCATCCGCGCCGCGCTGGCCACACCGACCCTGGGCCAGAGCTGGCACGCACTGGATCGGCTGCTCACCGATGAGCTGATACTGGAACGGGAAATCGAGCGCTTCCAGCGCTACCAGCAACAGTGGCAGAGCCAGGGCGTATTGCCCATGCTGCGTAGTTTTCTGATGGACTTCGAGGTTCCCGGCCGCCTGCTGCAACGCCCTGACGGTGAGCGAAGACTGACTGACATCCTGCACATTGCCGAACTGCTGCAGCAGGACAGCCTGCAACTGGACGGCGAACATGCCCTGGTGCACCACTTCACCCAGATCCTGCGGGCGGCAGACGAAGAAGACGAACACCGCACCCTGCGCCTGGAAAGCGACGCCGGTCTGGTAAAGGTAATCACCGTGCACAAATCCAAGGGCCTGGAATACCCACTGGTATTCCTGCCCTTCGGCACCGCCTTCCGGGCAGAGAACCCGAAGCAGGCGTATGTTCGCTACCATGACGACACCGGCAAGCTGGTGACCGTGTTCGATCCGACTCCGGAAGACATTGAAAGGGCCGACCAGGAACGCCTGGGCGAGGACATCCGTAAACTCTATGTGGCCCTGACCCGGGCCCGGTTTGCCACCTGGGTGGGCGCGGCGGCTGTGGATAACTGGTATCAGAGCGGCCTGGGCTATGCGATTGCCGGAACACCGGAGCGGTCCATTAGCCAGGCTCTGGCCTCACTGGCCCAGGACCGCCCGGAAATCCGGATTTCCCCGCTGCCGGAAGCCGGAAACACAATATTCACCGAAACCGCCCCGGAAGCCCTGGGCCCGGCGCTGATCTCCAACCGCGAAGCGAAGGAAGACTGGTGGATAGCCAGTTACTCCACCATCGAATACACCGGCATGGCCGGCACCGGCATTACCTTCACCGGCGAGGTGGAAGACGCCCAGACCCAGAACCTGCTGGAAGAGAGTGCCCAGGACGACACTGATGAAGCGCCCCCCGTGCCCGCGGTGCGCAACCATCACCATTTCCCCAAGGGCGCCGGCCCCGGCACCTTCCTGCACGAATTACTGGAATGGTGCACGGCGCAGGGCTTCCAGCGGGTTGTGGATAACCCCGAGCTGCTGCACGAACAGCTGAGCCGCCGCTGCGGCACCCGGGGCTGGAGCGACTGGGTGGACCCCCTGCAACACTGGCTGCTGGAACTGATCCGCAAACCACTGCGACTGGATCGCAATGGCCAGGATACCGCCAGCCTGGCGCAGTTGGGCAGTCTGCGCCCGGAGCTGGAGTTCTGGTTTGAAAGCCGTAACGTCAGCATCCATACACTGGACAAACTGGTCACCCGTTACACCCTGAACGGCGCGGACCGGCCCCGGGCCGAGGCCAACCGCTTCAATGGCATGCTCAAGGGCTTTATCGACCTGGTGTTTGAACACAAGGGGCAGTATTACGTGCTGGACTACAAATCCAATACCCTGGGCGAGGACGACGACGCCTACACCGACCAGGCCATGGGCCAGGCGATTCTGGACAAACGCTACGACCTGCAATACATCCTCTACCTGCTGGCCCTGCACCGGCTGCTGAAGGCCCGTTTACCGGGATACGACTACGACCAGCACATTGGCGGCGCGGTGTACCTGTTCCTGCGAGGGGTGAACTCCGCCAGCGGCGGCGCCTTTACCGACAAGCCCCCCAGGGTGCTGATCGAACAACTGGACGCCCTGTTCGATGGCGAGCCGGTGTCCGGGGAGGTGGCTGCATGAGCCGTACCCGCCATACCGAAAACCAGTTTGCCCTGGACCTGGGTGACGACACGCCAGTGAACCGGGCGGCCACAGAATCACCGGAGACTGTGGATAACTCCCAGCTGCTGGCCCATCCTGACGACACCGAGGCGCTGTTAGGGCAATGGCAACAGGCCGGCTGGATTCGCCCGCTGGATACCGGCTTTGCCCGGCTGATCAGGGAACTCAGCGAAGAGCAGGGCGAAGGCCCGCAACCACTGGTGCTGCTGTTGGCGGCACTGACCTCGCACCAGGTGGGCCGGGGGCACGTATGCATCGATCTGGCCACGCTACTCGACGATGCCGGCCAGACCCTGGCGCTGCCGCCGGAAGAACCGGCCAATACCGGCCTGTCTGAGAGCGAGGTGGCCAACCTGCAAGGGCGTTATCCACAGGAACTGCTGTCACGGGTACAGCTAACCGATTGCCTCGCAGCCCTGCAGGGTTCTCTGGCCGTGAGCGATGGCTCCGTGCCGGCACCGCTGGTACTGAACGGCACCCGACTGTACCTGCGCCGGTTCTGGCGTTACGAACAACGCATTGCCGAGGGCATTCAGCAACGACTGGCCTTGCCATCGCCGCTGGCCGACCCGCAATCGGCGGCCTCCCAAACCTTATCCACAGCGCTCAGCAAACTGTTCCAGTCCACAGAGCCGGTGGATTACCAGAAACTGGCCTGCGCTCTGGCCGCCCGTAACCGCTTCGCCGTGATCACCGGTGGTCCGGGTACCGGCAAGACCACCACCGTGGTGAATCTTCTGGCAGCCCTGCAGGCCGTGGCCGGGGAAAGCCCGGAGCGGGCAGGGCGCAAGTACCGTATCCGCCTGGCCGCACCCACCGGCAAGGCCGCCGCCCGGCTGAACGAATCCATTGGCGGTGCGGTCAGCAAGCTGCCACTGGCCGACCTGCCCGGCTCCGTGAAACTGGAGGACATTCCCACCAAGGTCACCACCCTGCACCGGCTACTCGGTAGCCGGCCAGACACGCGCCAGTTCCGACATCACCGAGACAATCCGTTGCTGGTGGATATCCTGGTCATCGATGAGGCATCCATGGTGGATGTCGACCTGATGGCCTCGGTATTCGATGCCCTGCCCGCCAGCGCTCAGCTGATCCTGCTGGGCGACAAGGACCAGCTGGCCTCAGTGGACGCCGGTGCGGTGCTGGGGGAACTGTGCCAACGGGCCCTGGACGCCCACTACACGCCGGATACTGCCCGTTGGCTGGCTGCCATCACCGGCGCGCAGGTGCCGGATAGCCTTGTGGATAACTCCGGCCAGCCACTCGACCAGGCGGTGGCGATGTTGCGCAAGAGCTACCGCTTCGGACAGGACAGTGGTATCCGTCAACTGGCAGAAGCCGTAAACACCAGCGAGCTCACCAGCCAGGTACTGGGTCATATCCGGGACGCCGGGTTTGATGATGTAATCTGGCTGAACGGCCAAACACCAAAACCCGATCCGGATCAGACACTTGAGCTGATCTGCCACCACGCCATCACCGGCTCACCGGAGGCTTTCCGAAACGCCGGCCAGGGCCGGGTGGTGAATGGCCAGGCGCTGCCAACACCGGTAGGCTATAGCCATTATCTGGAAGTTATCCACAGCTGTGATTTGACCGCCGACAGTCCCCGGGAAGCCTGGGATGCCCACGCCGCTGAGGTGTTGGAAGCCTTCAACGATTTCCAGGTGCTGTGTGCGTTACGCAAAGGCCCCTGGGGCGTGGAGGGCTTGAACCAGCGTATCGCCCAGAAGCTGCTGGCTGAAAAACTGATCGACAAAACCGACGGCTGGTACGCCGGCCGGCCGGTGCTGGTCACCGGCAACGACTACAACCTCGGCCTGATGAACGGGGATATCGGCCTCACCTTCAGTGTACCCTGGGATAAGACCGAAACCGGCGAGCCAAAAGCGACCCTTCGGGTAGCCTTCCCGAGCAGTGACAGCACCGGCGGCATTCGCTGGATTTCCCCCAGCCGTTTGCAGCAGCTGGAAACGGTATACGCCATGACGGTGCATAAGTCCCAGGGTTCCGAATTCAACCACACCTGTCTGGTGCTGCCGGATCGCCTCAGCCCGGTACTGACCAAGGAACTGGTGTACACGGGCATCACCCGGGCCAGGAACTGGTTCAGCCTGATTACCGGCGATGCGCAGGTGTTCAAAGACAGCGTAAGCCAACAGGTGGTGCGGGCTTCAGGACTGGCGCTTCGGCTCGGAGAGCAATAATGGCCACGGGCATCAGTTATCCTCAGTCCGATGTTGCTGTTCCCAAAGACGGGCGTAATGACCATCGCGGGCCAGCAACTCGTGATGGCTGCCACTTTCGACAATCCGGCCCCCGTCCATCACCAGAATGCTATTGGCATCGCGAACTGTGGATAACCTGTGGGCAATCACCAGGGTAGTACGCTGGTGGCTGACCTCTTTCAGGGCACCGAGGATGGCCTGTTCGGACAAGGAGTCCAGGGAGGAGGTTGCCTCGTCCAGGATCAGTATTGGCGGGTTCTTCAGGATAACCCGGGCAATGGCCACCCGCTGTTTTTCGCCGCCAGACAACTTGAGGCCGCGCTCGCCGACTTTCGTTTCGTAGCCTTCTGGAAGGCTGTGGATAAAATCTTCCAGGTGGGCCATGCGCGCGGCCCGGTAGACTTCTTCCTCGGTCGCTTCGGGGCGGCCATACGCCAGGTTACGGTAAAGGGTATCGTTGAACAGTACGGTGTCCTGCGGTACCACCCCGATGGCAGAACGCAGACTGTCTTGGGTGACCGATCGAATATCCTGGCCATCAATCCGGATAGCGCCGTTATCGACCTCGTAGAAGCGGAACAGCAGCCGGGCGAGGGTAGACTTGCCGGCACCGCTGGCGCCCACCACCGCCACGGTATGGCCGGCAGGGATAGTGAAGCTAACGTCTTGCAGGATCAACCGGTCCGGGCGGTAGGCAAAGTGGATATGTTCGAAGCGTACCTCTCCGTTATCCACAACCAGGGGCCTGGCATCCGGCGCGTCCTGGATTGCCGGTTGGTCACCCAGTAGTTTGAACAGACGCTCCACATTCACCAGGGCCTGGCGGATTTCCCGGTAGACAAAGCCCAGGGCATTCAGGGGAATGAACAGCTGGATCAGGTAGGCGTTGATCATGGTGAAATCACCCAGGGTGATTTCGCCGCTGGCCACTTCGCCCACCGCCATGGCCATAATGACGATCAGCGCTATGCCGATGATCAATGCCTGGCCAGCGTTCAGGGTGGCCAGCGACAGGCGGTTCTTCAACCGAGCCTTTTCCCACTCATCCAGGTCCTGATCGTACAGTTCGGCCTCGTAGCGTTCGTTGTTGAAGTATTTCACCGTCTCATAGTTCAGCAGGCTGTCGATGGCCCGGGAGTTGGACTGGTTGTCCCGGGCATTGGCTTCCCGCACGAACCTGGTTCGCCACTCGGTGATCCTGATAGAGAACACCACATACACAACCACCGCCACCAGAATGGCGACGACATACCCGACGTTGAACACCACCAGCAGGATGCCCGCCACCAGCAGGATTTCCAGGATGGTAGGCACGATGTTGAACAGGGTGAAGCGCAGCAAAAAGCTGATGCCGTTGGTGCCGCGTTCAATATCCCGGGCCAGGCCACCGGTTTTACGGTCCAGGTGAAAGCCCAGCTCGCGCTGATGCAGGTGTTCAAACACCCGCAATGACACCCGCCGCATGGCCCGTTCCGCCACCCGGGCAAACACGGCATCCCGCAGTTCGCTGAACAGGGTGGCGCCAAAGCGCAGGCTACCGTAGGCCACCACCAGCACGACCGGAATCCACAGCAGCATGTCGGCACCGCGGTTCTGGTCCAGGTAGTCGACAATGTATTTCAGTGCCACCGGGGTGGCGACGGTGGCCAGCTTTGCCAAGACCAGCATCGCCATAGCCAACGCGACCCGCCCCCTGAATTCCAGAAGATACGGCCACAGCCCGGAAATAATCGACCAGTCTGGCTTATGATCGGCGGGGTAGTCGTTGTCGGCGTAGGCTCTCAATGCAATATCCTTGAACTTTTGGAGATGTCGAGCGCCCGAGATGGGGAGCCTTTCCGGGACACGCTGTAAATACATCCCTGTACGCTCGACAAAAGCCATCCCTGGCTTTTGACGGTCCCGGAAAGGCTCCCCATCCCGTGCACTCTTGCTAACAGCTATGATACGTCTTCATCTGAGGACAAATCGTAAAAGAAACGGCTTAATTAAACTTTGATCGATCAGGAGAGTGACCATCAGCCCCAACCATCGTAAAGCTCTAAGACTTGTCATCGAGTTTATCAGTCCCTATCGACGCGCGGTTGTAGGGGCACTGGTGGCACTGGTTATTACTGCCGGCATCACTCTTGGTCTGGGCCAGGGCCTGCGCATTCTGGTCGATCAGGGCCTGGCCACGCAGTCTCCGGAAAACCTCGCCAAAGCCATCGGCCTGTTTTTCGTGCTGGTACTCGGCCTGGCCTTTGGTTCGTTTGCCCGATTCTACCTGGTGTCCTGGATTGGCGAACGGGTGGTGGCAGATATTCGAAAACGGGTATTCAATCACCTGATCGATCTCACGCCCAGCTTCTTTGAACAGAACCGGGCCCTGGAGATTCAGTCCCGGTTTACGGCTGACACCACCGTACTGCAATCGGTGATTGGCTCCACCGTCTCCATCGCCCTGCGCAACACGCTGATGCTTATCGGCGGGCTCATTCTTCTGTTTGTCACCAACGCCAAGCTGGCCAGCATCATCCTGCTGGGATTTCCGCTGGTGATTGCGCCGATCCTGTTTTACGGCCGCCGGGTGCGGGCGCTGTCCCGACTGAGTCAGGACCGGGTGGCGGATATTGGCAGTTATGTCGGGGAGAATCTCAGCCAGATCAAAACCGTACAGGCCTTCAATCATCAGCCTCACGACCGCCGCTATTTCGCCGAGGTTTCTGAAAAAGCCTTCGATATTGCCCGGCAACGGATTCGGCAGCGCGCCTGGCTGACCACATTGGCGATTTCCCTGGTGATGGGCGCCGTCGGTATTGTCATCTGGATTGGCGGGCTGGATGTGATTCATGGCCGAATCTCACCGGGTGAGCTGGCAGCCTTTGTGTTCTACAGCCTGCTGGTGGGGGTCGCGGCTGGAGCCATCAGTGAGGTGATTGGCGAATTGCAGCGCGCCGCCGGTTCCGCAGCTCGCCTGTTTGAGCTGCTGCAGACCGAGCCGGAGCGGCGTCCCGAGACAGGAACGGACCGGCTTCCGGGCACAGTGACCGGTGCAATTACTCTGGATAACCTGAGCTTCAGCTACAGCGGGCGCACGGAACGGCCAGCGCTTGCCAGGGTCTCTCTGGAAATCCAGCCGGGTGAAACCCTTGCCCTGGTCGGACCGTCCGGTGCCGGTAAATCCACGTTGTTTGATCTGCTACTGGGTTTCTATCCGCTACAGGACGGTTCTATCCGGTTGGAGGGCATAGACACCGCCAAGGTTCCACTGGCTGACCTGCGACGGTGTTTCGCTCTGGTGCCGCAGAATCCCGCCCTGTTTCATGGCACTGTCGCCGATAATCTGCGCTACGCCCGGCCCGAGGCCAATCAGGCTGAGATCGAGCAGGCCGCCCGTATTGCCCACGCCCACGAATTTATTCAGGCCCTGCCACAGGGTTACGACACGCCCCTGGGTGATGCCGGCCAGGGCCTTTCCGGTGGCCAGAAACAACGACTGGCGATTGCCCGTGCGCTGTTGGCCGACGCTCCGATTCTGCTGCTTGATGAAGCCACCAGCGCCCTGGATGCGGAAAGCGAGCACCTGATTCAGCGGGCCATGCCGGCGCTCACGGAGGGCCGGACTACCCTGGTGATTGCTCACCGGCTGGCAACGGTGCGGGATGCCGACAGGATCGCGGTATTTGACGAAGGCCGACTGCTGGCAGTGGGCAGTCACGACCAGTTGATCCGCGATAACCCGCTGTACCGGCGCCTGGCCAGCCTGCAATTCCGGGACACCGGGAGCCAGACAGAACACTGAGTGCCCCGTTGGTCGGTTTGTGTGTTGGGTGCGTACTCCCTACACTGGTACTAGAAATTCCTAATCCTGACACAGGGAGACACGCAAAGTGAGCAACAAAGAATTGCAGGCACTCAAAGAGCGATACGTCGCCGCGGGCGCAGCAAGCCCCAATGATCAATTTGCAGATCACGCCCTGAACGCAGAGGTCTGGGACGCAGATGGCAAACGCATGATCGATTTCGCCGGCGGTATCGGCGTATTGAACATCGGCCATCGACATCCCAAGGTGGTTGAGGCCGTCAAGGCGCAGCTCGACAAACTGATGCACACCTGCCAGACGGTGATGCCCTACGAGGGCTACGTGAAGCTGGCCCAGAAACTGAGCGAAGTGGTGCCGGTAAAAGGCCACGGCAAGGTCATGCTGGCCAACTCCGGCGCCGAGGCATTGGAAAACGCGGTCAAGATTGCCCGCGCAGCCACCGGCAAAAACAACGTTATCTGTTTTGACGGCGGCTACCACGGCCGCACCTTCTTCACCATGGCCATGAACGGCAAGGCCGCCCCTTACCAGACCTCCTTCGGCCCCATGCCCGGCCTGGTGTACCGCGCGCCTTACCCGGTGCCTTACCATGGCATTTCCGAAGAAGAGGCTCTGCGGGGCCTGGCGATGACCATGAAAGCCGATTCCCCGGCCCACGAAACCGCCGCCATCGTACTGGAGCCGGTTCTGGGTGAGGGCGGTTTCTACCCGGCACCGACAAGTTTCCTGAAAGCCATCCGCAAGATCTGCGATGACAACGACATCATGATGATCGTGGATGAAGTGCAAAGTGGCTTTGGCCGCACCGGCAAGCTGTTCGCCATCGAGCACAGTGGTGTTGAGCCGGACATCATGACCATGGCCAAGTCCATGGCCGATGGCATGCCTATCTCTGCCATTGTCGGCACCGACAAGGTGATGGACTCCTCCGGCCCGAACTCCCTGGGCGGCACCTACACCGGCAGCCCCACTGCCTGTGCCGCAGCTCTGGCGGTGTTTGATGTGATCAAAGAAGAAGACATCCTTGGCAAGAGCCAGCGCCTGGGCGAGAAACTCAGAGCCCGGTTCGACCAATGGCAGGAGCAGTTCACCCATGTGGACAACGCTCGCAATCTGGGCCCCATGGCGGCCTTTGAGCTGGTGGAAAGCAAGGATAGTCACAAGCCCATGCCAGAACTGGCCGGGGCCATTACCAAGAAGGCAAAGGAGAAAGGACTGATCCTGCTGAGTTGCGGTATGCACGGCAACACACTGCGGTTCCTGATGCCGGTGACCATCGAAGACGAAGTGCTGGAAGAAGGGCTGAATATTGTTGAGGAATGCCTGAAGGAAGTGGGCGCCTGAACCAGGCGGTTACGTCTGACTTCCTATTCGTCGTATACTGCCGGAAGCTCTTTCCGGCAGTTTCCCCCCTCGGGTTCTGCCGTTGATTCACCGATCAGGCGGTAACCATGACGTCCCAGAGTAATTCTCCCACTCCCGACCACCAACCCAGACCCTGGATCGATCTGCTGGTCAGTATCATCATTCCCTCGGTGATTCTGATGAAGTTCAGTGGTGACGAACACCTGGGCAGCGTCAATGCACTGATCATCGGCCTGGCGTTTCCCCTCGGCTGGGGCCTGTTCGAGCTGGTGCGCTACCACAAGAAAAACTTCATCGCCTTGCTGGGCCTGATCAGTGTCGGCCTCACCGGCGGCATTGGTTTGCTGGAACTGGATGCCGGCTGGCTCGCCATCAAGGAAGCGGCCGTGCCCGCCGTCATTGGTCTGGCGGTACTGGTGTCTACGCGCACCAGGTACCCCCTGGTCCGTACTCTGCTTTATAACCCGAATGTGCTGGACGTGGACAAGATTCAGGCCTCACTGGAAGAAAAGAACTGCGTGGAGGAGTTTGAAGGGCGGCTACTTAAGGCCAGCTATTTCTTTGCCGGCACCTTCCTGTTCTCGTCCATCATGAATTATGTGCTGGCGAAATGGATTGTGGTGAGCCCTTCGGGCACCCAGGCCTTCAATGAGGAACTGGGCCGCATGACCCTGGTGAGCTATCCGATGATTGCCATCCCCTCCATGGTGATGATGATGCTGATCTTCTATTACCTCTGGCGCACCATCCGACGCCTGACGGGGTATACCCTGGAAGAGGTGATGGCGCCACATCTGATTGAAAAGGAAAAAGAAAAGGAACGGAAGAGGGCAGAGTCAGGGTCCTCGAAATAGGTTATTACAACACCGGTTTCCGGGTTCCCCGGACACCCATAAAAAACGGTGGCATCCTCAAGGAGCCACCGTTTTTTATTGCCAACAAGGTTGGTCTGATCAGATATCCAGGTTGGTCACTTCCAGCGCGTTGCTCTGGATGAAGTCCCGCCGTGGCTCCACATCATCCCCCATCAGTGTGGTGAAGATCTGGTCCGCGGCAATCGCATCCTCAATGGTGACCTTCATCATCCGGCGGGTTTCCGGATCCATGGTGGTTTCCCACAACTGATCCGGGTTCATTTCACCCAGCCCCTTGTATCGCTGGATGTTCAGGCCACGCTGGGCTTCCTTCATCAGCCACTCCAGGGCGCCCTCGAAGGACAGCACAGACTGCTTGCGCTCGCCACGCTGGATGTAGGCGCCATCCTCAATCAGCCCCTCCAGGGTCTCGCCCAGACGGGCAATGGCCCCGTAGGACGAAGACTCGAAGAAGTCATGACTGAACACATGCTCATGGGGAATGCCATGCACAAAGATGGTGACTTTGGGCAGGTACAGGCCCCGTTCCTCATCGCGGGTAACGGAGAAGGTGTACTTGGTGCCCGTGCGGGTATCCAGATCCAGACCTTCACCCAGGCGCGCCACCCAACGGGCCACTTCAACCTCTTCCTTCAGGTGTTCCGGCTTGAGCGTACTGTTGTAGACCATCTGCTGCAGTACCTTGGCCGGATAGGCCCGGGACAGGCGATCGATCATCGCCATCACTGCCTGATAATCCTTCACCATGGTTTCCAGGGCGGAATCCTTGATGGCCGGTGCTTCCGGGTTCACATACAGCTGGGCGCCTTCCAGGGCCGTCTGGGTCAGATAGGCTTCCTTCGCCTTCTCGTCCTTCAGGTATTGCTCCTGTTTGCCACGCTTGACCTTGTACAGCGGCGGCATGGCAATGAACACATGGCCGCGCTCGATGATTTCCCGCATCTGGCGGAACAGGAAGGTCAGCAGCAGGGTACGGATGTGTGAACCGTCCACATCGGCATCGGTCATGATGATGATGGAGTGATAACGGAGTTTGTCCGGGTTGAACTCTTCGCGGCCGATGCCACAACCCAGTGCCGTGATCAGAGTGCCAACTTCCGCGGAAGACAGCATCTTGTCAAAACGGGCTTTCTCGACGTTCAGGATCTTACCTTTCAGGGGCAGGATGGCCTGGGTCTTACGATCACGGCCCTGCTTGGCACTGCCACCCGCAGAATCACCCTCCACAATGAACAGTTCGGAGAGGGCAGGGTCTTTTTCCTGGCAGTCCGCCAGCTTGCCGGGCAGGCCGGCAATGTCCAGGGCGCCCTTACGGCGGGTCATATCCCGGGCCTTACGGGCTGCTTCCCGGGCACGGGCCGCTTCGATCATCTTGTTAACGATCTGCTTGGCTTCGTTGGGTTGCTCCTGCAGGTACTCCGCAAAGCTCTGATACAGTTCCTGCTCCACCGCCGTCTTCACTTCCGAGGACACCAGCTTGTCCTTGGTCTGGGAGGAGAACTTGGGATCGGGCACTTTCACACTGATGATAGCGGTCAGGCCTTCCCGGGCATCATCACCGGAGGTCGCTACCTTGGCTTTCTTGCCCAGGCCTTCATGATCAATGTAGTTGTTCAGAGAGCGGGTCAGTGCTGCCCGGAAACCGGCCAGGTGAGTACCACCATCCCGCTGGGGAATATTGTTGGTGAAGCAGTAGATGTTTTCCTGGAAGGCATCGTTCCACTGCATGGCCACTTCTACCGCAATGCCATCTTCCCGCTCACGGTTGAAATGGAAGACACGGTTGATGGCCGTCTTGTTGGTATTCAGGTGCTCAACAAAGGCCCGCAGACCACCTTCATATTCAAAAATCTCCTCCTTGCCTGAACGCTCATCCGTCAGGCGGATACGCACACCACTGTTCAGGAAAGCGAGTTCCCGCAGGCGCTTGGCCAGGATGTCGTAATGGAACTGGATATGAGTGAAGGTTTCCGGAGAGGGAATAAAGTGAACCTTGGTACCGGAGGCATCGGTTTCACCGACTTCGCCCAAGGGCGCATTAGGTACACCGTGGGTGTAGCTCTGCTCATAGACCTTGCCATCCCGGCGGATGGTGAGGGTCAGCGAGGAAGACAGGGCGTTGACCACAGACACACCCACACCGTGCAGACCGCCGGAGACCTTGTAGGAGTTGTCGTCGAACTTACCGCCGGCATGCAACACAGTCATGATGACTTCGGCGGCCGAAACACCTTCCTCTTCATGTAGATCGACCGGGATACCGCGACCATTGTCTTTTACGGTAATGGATTCGTCCGGGTGGATGATGATGCCGATTTCAGAACAGTAACCAGCCAGAGCCTCATCGATGGAGTTATCCACCAACTCAAAGACCATGTGATGCAGGCCGGTGCCATCGTCGGTATCACCGATGTACATACCGGGCCGTTTACGCACCGCGTCGAGTCCTTTGAGGACTTTGATACTGGAGGAATTGTAGTTCGATTCACTCATTAAAAGAGACTCCTGGAGGTGAGCCCAGCCCTGGCGACAGACACGATCATTCGCGAACCCGCCCGGCTCAGCTATTCTTCCGTCAATTGTCCATGTTCCACGTGGAACATTCTGTATTCAGGTGTATCCCCATCGTGCCACAACGTGTCCGGTTCCGGATGCTCAATGGAGGTGATAAACACCTGACAACGCAGTTCCTGTAAGTTGCGAGCCAGCATAACGCGATGACGAACATCCAACTCGGCGTTGATATCGTCCAACAGAAACGTCACCTGTTTGCCAAGATCACTCAACACCTTGCCCTGAGCAATCTTCATCAGGATCACCAGTGTCTTTTGCTGCCCCCGCGAGAACGTTTCCGCCACCGGACGACCACCAAACTTCAGACGGATATCCGCCCGGTTCGGGCCGTACAAGGTGTGGCCCATCCGACGTTCTTGTTCACGATGGTTGACCAATACTTCGGTCAACGCTGTGCTTCGATCCCAGCCCGGATAAAAGTCCATCTTCAGACCTTCCACCCAGGGCGCATCCAGCTCCGCCAACACCGATTCAAAAGCGATCTTGAAGCGTTGGAAAACAGTTTGCCGGATGTCACTCAACGACTCCGCCAAGGCGCCGTACTGGGAATCCCAGACCCGCATCAACGATTCGTCCAGTCTACCATTTCTCAGCATTTGATTCCGCTGTGACGTGACTCTCTGAACCTGTTGCCACAGGGAAGAAAAGGAAGGTTCCACGTGGAACACTAACCAATCCAGAAACTGCCGACGCTTACCCGGGCCACCAGCAACAATGTCGAATACCCCGGGATCAATGACCGAGACCGGCAGATGCATCGCCAGAAACGAAAGACTGCGAACCGCCTCACCATCTACCCGCAACTGGGTTTCCTTGAGGCTGACATCCCGGGAAATACCAATTCTGTGCTCAACCTTCTCTGAAGACTCTTGCGCCAACAGACCTGAATCCAGTGCCCCGAAGACAGTCAGTTTCGATTGCCCATGAGCCACGACTGCCTGATGCCGGCTGACCCGAAACGACCGACCAAGACCCAGATAGCCAATCGCTTCCAGAACACTGGTTTTACCGCTGCCATTGGCGCCATAAAGAAGATTGAAGGACGGTGAAAATTCTACAGGCGCAGATAACAGGTTTCGGAAGTGCTGTGTCTGGAGTTTGACTAGCGCCATAGGTTAACGGAGTGCTCAGGCTGAAAATTCGGACGACCAAAACGAGAAAGGGCGATACCGTTTCCGATATCGCCCTAGTGTACTAGAAACCCCGGTAGACCGGTTAATGAAGCATGGTTAGCCGCTCGTCCATGAACACATCCATCTCTGGCGCCAGGATGTGAACATAGCGGTCGAAATACAAGAACTGCTTGAGCAGCAAGGCGAATTCACGGGGGAAATGCAAACCATGACTTTCGCCAACCTTTACCATGTCCATCAGGATATTATTCACGTCGTCCTCGGCCTGTTCCGCTTGATAGGGCACATCATCCGGAACCATACGATCCATCTGACGATACAGACGCTGAAGATCCGCAGACAGATCGTCCACCCGCACGGTGTGCCGGGTGACGCCAATCCGGATCATGGCGTCGGCCATACCATCAAAATTGCCCACCATAATCGCGGAAATGAAATCACTCACGGCCTGCCAGGTATCCGGTCTGATACGCCCGACAATGCCGAAATCGATAAAACCAACCCGACCATCCTCAAGCACCATCAGGTTACCGGCATGAACGTCTGCGTGAAAAAACTCGCATTGGGTCAGGCTGGCAAACCAGGTGTTCATGGCGGTTATCAATGTCCGCTCCGGATCACGGGAAAAGCCTCGAATACTCTCAAGATCCGTTAATGGGACCCCGCGGAAACGTTCCATGGTCAGAATCCGGCGAGTACTGCAATGCTCGTACACCCGCGGCACGGTCGCATCTTCATTGTGAGTATTCTGCAAAAACTCCCGGAAGACTTTCAGGTTGTTGGCCTCTTTGATGAAATCGCATTCTTCCATCATGGTTTTCTGGATTTCATCAACAATGCCGGACATGGAGGTCCAGGACAGTTTCGGGGCCAGCGTCTCGAGCATTCGGGCAGACAGGTAAAGGAAGTTGAGGTCCGTCAGCAGAATGTTTTCCACACCCGGCTTCTGAACCTTGATCACCACTTCTTCACCCGTTACCAGGCGAGCAGCATGAACCTGGGCAATGGATGCCGAAGCCAGTGCAACCGGATCAATTTCCGAATACACCTGATCAATAGGGCGACCAAGCTCGTCCCGGATGATCTTCTTGATTACGCTGAAGGGAAGGCTCGGGGTCTTGTCGAGGCAGAACTGGAACTCCTCCACATATTCCTTCGGGAAAAAGGTCGGCGAGCTGGCAATAAATTGTCCCAACTTGATGTAGGTTGCGCCCAGGCTTTCGAAGGTCTGCCTTAAAAGTCTCGGGGCAGGGGGCCGATCGCCCCGAACCCAGTTTACCCCGGTGCGGCCAAGCACAGACAGGGTCTGACCGATCCTGAACGCGCCTTTGATTCCATTCGTTACAGCACCCATAGAGCCCTCCAAACCTGATTACAGTCGCATCGGCATGACAACATACAGGCAGCGGTTGTCGTTCTGAGCCTCAATCAGCGCACTGCTGTTGGGATTCGACAACGTAATCTTCACCTGGTCATCATCCAGTGCATTCATGACATCTACCAGATAGCCTACATTAAACCCGATCTGCAGTGATTCGCCCTGATACTCCACCGGCAACGCATCTTCAGCCTGTTCCTGATCAGGGTTATTGGCGAACACCTGCAACTGGTTGGGAGAAAGGTTCAGGCGCACACCACGGATGTTCTCGTGCGACAGAATGCCCGCCCGCTGCAGGGTACTTTTCAGCGTTGAACGATCCGCCAGTACGGTTTTGTCACCGCCTCGCGGGATCACCCGGTTGTAATCCGGGAACTTGCCTTCAATCAACTTGGAGGTAAAGGTATAGCTGCCCACCGTCGCCCGCAGATGATTGTCACCGATGACCAGCGTAACCGGCGATTCTTCATCATCCAGAAGCCGGGCCAGTTCCAGTACACCTTTACGAGGCACAATAACCTGCCGCAACTCCGGACACCCGGTATCCAGATCGAACTGGGCCATGGCCAGACGATGACCATCGGTAGCCACAACCCGGGCATGATTAACATCCACTTCCAGCAACAACCCGTTCAGGTAATAACGCACATCCTGCTGGGCCATAGCGAACGCAGTGGCATCCAGCATGCGACCGAGCTCTTTCTGGGGTAATGCCAGGCGGAAGCTTTCCGGCTCATCTTCGACATTGGGAAAGTGCTCCGCTGGCAGCGTCGACAGGGTGAAGTGGGAATTGCCAGAACGCAGATGCAGACGATCGCCTTCCAGTGCCAGATCGATAGGCGCCTCATCCCCCAGAGCCCGGCAGATATCAGCCAACTTCCGCGCCGGAACCGTGATACGACCAGGCTGATCCACATGGACTGGTGCTACCCGAGCCACCAGCTCCACTTCCATATTGGTACCGGTCAGTGTCAGCGTATTGTCTTCCGCTTCCAGCAGGACGTTGGACAACACCGGCATGGTCTGTTTCTTTTCCACAACGCCCGCGATGCTTTGCAGCGGGGTGATCAGTGATTCACGGCTGATGGTCAGTTTCATGGCACTCGGCTTCAGTTATCGGAAGTGAATGTATGTGTTGTTCGTACGGGCCACCTTCAATCAGGTGGTCAGCAATCTCATAAAATTCTGATAATCCTCACGGATACCGGGATCGGTTTCCTGCAATTCAACAATCTTTTTACAGGCATGCAGAACGGTGGTGTGGTCACGCCCACCGAACGCGTCGCCAATCTCCGGCAGGCTATGGTTGGTCAGTTCCTTGGCCAGGGACATAGCCACCTGGCGCGGCCGGGTGACTGTGCGAGTGCGGCGTTTGGACAGCAGATCCGCGACCTTGATCTTGTAGTACTCAGCCACCGTGCGCTGGATATTATCGATGCTCACCTGCTTTTCATGCAGGGCCAGAAGATCCTTGAGGCTCTCACGGATAAACGGCGGGGTAATCTCCGAGCCAGTGAAGTGAGCATTCGCTATCACCAGACGCAGCGCCCCTTCAAGCTCACGAACGTTTGACCGGATTTTCTGTGCAATAAAGAACGCGGCCTCGCTGCTGAGTTTCACATTGGCCTGTTCCGCCTTCTTCATCAGGATCGCCACCCGTGTTTCCAGTTCCGGAGGCTCGACCATCACCGTCAGGCCCCAGCCAAAGCGGGATTTCAGCCGCTCCTCCATATCAGAGATTTCTTTCGGGAAACGGTCACAGGTCACGATCACCTGCTGGCCACCTTCAAGCAACGCATTAAAGGTGTGGAAAAACTCCTCCTGAGAGCGTTCCTTGCGGGCAAAAAACTGGATATCGTCGATCAGCAACGCGTCCACCGACCGGTAATACCGCTTGAATTCATTGATCGCGTTCAGCTGCAGTGCCTTGACCATATCGGCCACAAACCGTTCAGAACGCAGATAGGCCACCTTCGCGCGCGGGTTGCGGCGCACAATCTCGTTGCCAATGGCGTGCATCAGGTGGGTTTTACCCAGGCCCACGCCGCCATAGAGGAACAGCGGGTTATAGGCGCCACCGGGGTTTTCCGCCACCTGCATGGACGCAGCCCGGGCCAGCTGGTTCGATTTACCCTCGACAAAGGTATCGAAGGTGAAGGTTTCGTTGAGAAAACTCTGGTGTTTGATATCACCTTCTACCTGCACCGGACGGCGCTCGGTCTGGGCCTTGGGTGCCGGAGCGGCCATCGCTCTTGGCGCCGAATCGGAAACGGTAGCGGCAACACTTCTTTCTTCTTCAGTAACGGTCTGCTCAGTTTCTTCCGAGACCCGGACCGGCGGTGCCACTTCAGAGCGAACCACCGGGTCCGCAGGCTTGGGCGCAGAGCCCACTTTCATCATGACTCGTGGCGCCTGACCACCATTCAGATCCTTCAAGACTTCTTCTATACGGTGGAGGTATTTCTCGTTGACCCAGTCCATCACAAACCGGTTTGGAGCGAACAGCATGAGCTGCCCCTCCCGATGATCAGACTGAAGGGGCCTCAACCAGGTATTGAACTGCTGTGCGGGAAACTCATCCCGGAGTACTTCAAGACATTGATGCCACATACTGTTCGGCACGACCGCCTGCTCCCGAAAACCTGACTGATGAGACACCGTTAAACCAACGCCACCGGTGCCTGAAGTGACCGGAGATTCTAACCCGCACGGGCCTTCAGTAAAAGGCCGGAAACCTTTGTCATAAACACCCTGTGGAAACTTTTCCCTATATTTTTCAAATTGTTTCAGACATATCTACAAGCTTGTGTACAGAAAATGCCTGAAAAAAAGTTATTCACAGGACCCTGTGTAAACCCCGGGTTCAACTCTGTGAGAAAGATCTTGACCGATACTTGCATAACTCGGTTCAACATCCTCAATCGCACTTGTGCACAATCCGTGCTGACGAAATCCACAGAGCTCACCGGCATCTGTCACAAGCTTTGTCATTGCTTCAGATTATTGATTTATTTTATGAATTTTTCCTTATCCACAGAAATCAACGTGCTTAACAGCAGTAATAAATATCTTTGAAAGAATTTTAAAAAGACCTAACAGATTCTATTACTCGCCATGTCGGTTAGTACCCATGCCAGAATCTTGCCTGACCAAACCATAACCATTGAACTTGCACCGGTATTTGACTAGAATGCCGCTCCTGTTTTGGCTGTCTATTTTCCAGCCAGTGATCAATGTCCATCGACGATTTGTGAGAACATCACCATGAAAAGAACATTCCAACCGAGCGTCCTGAAGCGCAAGCGCGTTCACGGTTTCCGTGCCCGTATGGCGACAGCCAATGGTCGCAAGGTACTGTCTCGTCGCCGTGCCAAGGGCCGTGCACGCCTGTCTGCGTAATCTGAAGCCTGCCTCATGAAGGCCTTGACGTTTCCGAAGTCTCACAGACTGTTGAAACCTTCGGATTACAGCAGGGTCTTCAATGACGTAACGCTGAAAGTTCCGCACAGGAATTTTCTGATCCTGGCCTCTGCCAATTCATTGGGACACGCCAGGGTCGGATTGATCTTCTCCAAGAAGAATCTTCGGCTCGCCGTTCAGAGAAACCGGATCAAGCGTCAGGTAAGGGAAACCTTCCGGCTCCAATCAGATCTGCCAGGCCTTGATATCATTGTGCTCGGCCGCCAGGGGCTGGATCGGCTGGATAACGATACGGTCCGTTCCTCACTGAATGATCTTTGGCATCGGGTTAAGAAAAAATACCGGCAGTCCACGCCTGATCAATCCGTCGGCAATCCCAGAGGTACGGAGTAATGCGTCAACTCCTGCTCTTGCCCATCCGGTTCTACCAGTATGCCATCAGTCCGATGATGGCCAGCCATTGCCGTCATTACCCTACCTGTTCACAATACGCCGTCGAGGCCATCCAACATCACGGACCTCTTAAAGGCGGTTACCTGGCAACAGCCCGGCTACTCAGGTGTCATCCCTGGGCAGAAGGCGGTTATGATCCGGTACCGGGAACGGAACTGAATACGGCGCCTCGCTCCGGCCAGGCCTGCAATCCGACAGAAAGCACTCATTCCACTACTCAGACCAGACACTAAGTTTATGGATATTCAACGCATCGTTTTGTTTGCCGGCCTCGCCATTGTCAGTTACCTGATGGTACTTGCCTGGAACGAGGATTATCACCAGCCTCAAACAGAACAGGTTGCCGAGGCGCAATCTTCCTCAGACAGCAGTGCTACCAACAGCACCGATGACATGATCCTGCCTGAGGATAACAACGCAGGCGGCGAAGAGTTTGCAACACCGGAGACCGGCTCACTGGCGTCAACCTCCGCCAACAGCGATCAAGATCTGGCAGATCGTTTTATTACCGTGACCACGGATGTTTACGAACTGAAGATCGACCGCGTAGGCGGTAATGTGGTTGACAGTTCCCTGTTGCAATACGACGAGTCTCTGGACAGCGAACAACCACTGAAACTGCTGACCAATACCCGCACCCGCACCTATCTGCTGGAAAGCGGCCTGATCGGTCGCGATGGCCCGGATGGCAGCCAGGCCGGTGAAGCTCCGGTATTTCAGGCAGAAACCGGCAGTTACCAGCTCGCGGAAGGGGAAGATGAACTGACCATCAACCTGGTGTACACCACTGACAGCGGTGTAGCCATCACCAAACGCTATCATCTGGCCCGCAACAGCTATCAGATTGATGTCAGCTACCTGATCGACAACCGTTCAGAAAGCCCATGGCAAGGTAACTTCACCGGCAAGATCGTGCGTGATCAGGCGCCGGATCCGACCTCCCAGGCCAGCATGGGAATCCGGGCTTATCTGGGCATGGTGATCAGTACCCCGGAAGATCCGTATGAGAAGTACGATTTCGAGGATCTGTCAGAGAAGCGCGTCAATCAGTCGGTCACTAATGGCTGGCTGGCCTTCCTGCAGCATTACTTCCTGACCGCATGGGTACCCGAGCGGGACCAGAAAGCCCAGTTCCAGACCACCCGACGGGGCGATCTCCATGTTATGGGCTTTGTTTATCCTGCCACGACGGTAGCACCGGGTGAGACCGCAGAAGTGGGCGCCACTGCTTATGTCGGTCCCAAGATCATTGATCGGCTGGAAGCTCTGGCTCCGAACCTGGATCGCACCGTTGATTTCGGCTGGCTGTTCTTCATTTCCCTGCCGCTGTTCTACATTCTTGAATGGTTCTATGGTCTGGTCGGTAACTGGGGTGTCGCTATCATCCTGCTGACGGTGTTGGTAAAAGCGGTGTTCTTCCACCTCTCCGCCACCAGCTATCGCTCCATGGCAAAAATGCGCGCGGTCGCTCCGCAACTGACCCGGCTGAAAGAGCTCTATGGCGACGATCGCCAGCGCATGTCCCAGGAAATGATGGCGCTGTACAAGCGCGAGAAAATCAATCCGCTCGGGGGCTGTCTGCCAATACTGGTGCAGATGCCGGTGTTCATCTCGCTTTACTGGGTACTGTTTGAAAGTGTCCAGTTGCGTCATGCGCCGTTCATGCTGTGGATTCAGGATCTGTCCCAGATGGACCCGTACTTCATCCTGCCGATCCTGATGGGCGCCAGCATGTTCATCCAGATGAGCCTGAACCCGACGCCCCCGGACCCCATGCAGGCCAAGATCATGAAGCTGATGCCGCTGATCTTCACCGTGTTCTTCCTGTGGTTCCCGGCTGGTCTGGTTCTGTACTGGCTGGTGAACAACATTCTTTCGATCTCCCAGCAGTGGTACATTACCCGCAAGATCGAAGCGGAAACGGCAGGCAAGAAGTACTGATTCAACAGTGCTTCTGACCTGACAAAGGCTCCCTTGTGGAGCCTTTGTCATTTCTATTTCAGGAAAACCAAGATGCAGCCAGCGACTGACACCATTGCCGCCATCGCCACTGCCCCGGGCCAGGCCGGGGTGGGGATTGTCCGGGTGTCCGGACCCAGGGCCATGGCCATTGCCCGCACCATGCTGGGCTTTGAGCCAAAACCCCGATACGCCCACTACGGCCCGTTCCGGGATCGTCAGGGAGAGCTGATTGATGAGGGCATCGGTCTGTACTTTCCCAACCCGCACTCCTTTACCGGCGAGGATGTGTTCGAGCTTCAGGGCCATGGCGGCACGGTGATTCTGGATATCCTGTTACGGGAAGTCTGCAGCCTGGGGGCCCGGCTGGCCCGGCCCGGTGAATTTTCCGAACGAGCGTTTCTCAATGACAAACTGGACCTGGCCCAGGCTGAGGCCATTGCTGATCTGATTGAAAGCAGTTCGGAACAGGCGGCCCGCTGTGCCGTGCGTTCCATGCAGGGGGTGTTCTCCAAACGTGTGGATAACCTGGTGGAGGCCATCACCCATCTGCGCATCTACGTGGAAGCGGCCATCGATTTTCCGGAGGAAGAGATCGATTTCCTGGCCGATGGCAAAGTTGCTTCTGACTTGCAGGGCCTGCTGGAGCAGGTGCAGCAGATTCTCGGTGAAGCCCAGCAAGGCACCATTCTGCGGGACGGCATGAAAGTGGTTATTGCCGGCCGGCCCAATGCCGGCAAATCCAGCCTGCTGAACGCCCTCGCGGGGCGGGAGGCTGCGATTGTCACCGCCATCGAGGGCACGACCCGGGATGTGTTGCGGGAACATATCCACATCGATGGTATGCCGCTGCACATTATTGATACCGCCGGCCTGCGGGACAGCCCGGACGAAGTGGAACAGATTGGTATTGCCCGGGCCTGGGAAGAAATCCGACAGGCTGATCGTATTTTGCTGATGGTGGATGCCACCACCACCGACAAAACCGAGCCCCATGAAATCTGGCCGGATTTTATTGATCAACTGCCCAGGAGTGCACCGGTGACAGTGATCCGGAACAAGGTGGATCTGTCTGGTGAACCGGTGGGTATCAGCGCCGAGTCGCATCAGACCGCTCCGGTGATTCGTCTGGCAGCAAAAGCTGCGGAGGGCCTGGAGGTTCTGCGTGAGCATCTGAAAGAATGCATCGGCTTTGCCAGCACCACCGAAGGTGGCTTCCTGGCCCGGCGCCGGCACCTGGATGCACTGGAACGTGCCCGGGATTCCCTGCTACAGGGCCAGACCCAGCTGGAAGGTTACGGGGCAGGCGAATTGCTGGCCGAAGATCTGCGGGCCGCTCAGGATGCCCTGGGGGAAATCACCGGGCATCTGACGCCGGATGAGCTTCTGGGTAAGATATTCAGCAGTTTCTGTATCGGGAAGTGAAACGGCCAAAAAGATCGAAAAGCATCCAATAAAATACAAATAAATCACTGTTTTATAAAGAAATTCATTCTATTCCTTTGCAGGCAGTTTGATCCGTTTTGCCCCCTCTTGCTCCGTGTGTGCTCCGAGTATAAGTTTTCGGAGCACTCGGAGCACAAAAGGAGCAAAACATGAAAATCACTATCCAGAAACGCGAACCAGATAAGAACGGCCACCGTGCCTTGCGACTGGTCTACTATCACGGTTCTAAGACGGGTCAGGACGGTTCTCGGGCGCAGAAGCGCTCATATGAACCCCTGAACCTGTTCCTCTACGACAAACCCCGCCTTCCGGCGGAGCGTGAGCACAACAAGACCGTGAATCAGAAGGCTGAGGCCATCCGGGCAAAGCGGCTGTTGGAAATCGAGTCGTCACGACATGGATTGGATGATCGGACCAAGCTTTCTGCCAGCTTCTTCGATTACTTCGATCAGCTGACTGACGAGAAAGCTTCCGGAAGCAAATCCAATCATTCGATCTGGATCTCCACCCGTCACCACCTGCACCGTTACCATGGTTTGTCTGAACTTACCTTTGAGCAAGTCGATAAACGATTTCTGGAGGGGTTCCGGCATTACCTTCAGCATGAAGCCACTACCAAATCGGGTACCAAACTGGCCAAGAACACGACCAGCAGTTACTTCAACAAGGTTCGCGCTGCGCTCAACCAGGCCTATCGGGACGGCATTGTCCGCGACAACCCAGTTCAACAGGTCAAGTCCATCAAACCGGAGAACACCAAACGAACGTATTTGACCCTGGAAGAGGTCAGGGCTCTGACCAAAGCCGAATGCCGGTATGACGTGCTGAGGCGGGCTTTCCTGTTTTCCTGCACCACTGGCCTGCGTTGGTCAGATATCCACAAGCTGGTATGGGGTGAGATAGAAGAATTCGCCGATGGGCATTACCGCATCATTTTCCGGCAGAAGAAGCTGGTGAATGCCGGAAACTCACTTCAATACCTGGATCTTCCAGACTCAGCGGTGAGATTGTTGAACCTGGACAATCGCGGAAAGCCAGGTGATCGCGTATTCAAGGGTCTGAAGTATGACTCCTATACCAACGTTGCGTTGGCACAATGGGTCATGCGCGCGGGTATCACCAAGAGTGTAACTTTCCATGCCGGACGGCATACCTTTGCGGTCAATCAACTGGCCAGGGGTGTGGATATCTACTCGCTGTCGCGACTTCTAGGCCATAGCGAGCTCAGAACAACGGAAATCTATGCGGACATACTCGAAACTCGCCGCACAGAGGCCATGAGGAGTTTTCCTGACATATTTGAGGATACACTGGACGAGGTTGGGGAATGTGCAGCCTAAGCAATGAGAGGGGCTTTCACAGCCCCTCTTTACACCTGCCCCACATCATATACCCCGCCGTCCTGGTCTTCGGTGACTCACCAGATGCTGAGCAGCCGCCTTTTCGATCTCGTCCGCTGTCGCGATCCGATTGGACTGGAGCCACTTCAGGATATCTGCACGGCGAAAGAAAATCCGATGACCATTTGGCTTGAAGTGAGGGATCTTCTTTTGGGAGGTTAACTGGTACAGGGTGCTTTTCTTCAGCCCCGTGTATTCCGCACAGTCTTCAAGACTCATGATCTCCTTGTCGGCCTCCGGGGCCTTGCTGCCATTAATGTGGTCCAAAATGATTTTCTTGAGAACCATCATGTCCTGCAACACTCGTTGCAGCATTTCTTTTTCTGTCATCACTCTACCCCTACACCGCCAAAACCAAAGTGGGAAAACTGGGAAATTGGGAACACCGTGTCAGTCCTCATGCTCAATCCTCTCCAGTTCTTCAAGTTGCCGCCTAACTTTGTCAGGCCTGAGCGCGAAAAACCGCTGCAAATCTCCATTGACCCTGGTTTTGTAGGTCCCCCGGGAGCGCTCGTTACTCACTAGGCAGTCGCGCTGTAACAGTACCTCCACTTCCCTCATGTAATGGGTCGGCAGCCCGAGCCGCTTTAGGAAGTGCGATTTATAGATCAACCACAACTCGCGTCCCTCGTGTAAGCGTCGAAAACCAGATCCCCCCTGGCCACTCGCTTGTTCGATATCACTGAGACTGCGCTCCCAGACTTTCATGGCCCGCTCCAGCGCTTTGAGAAGCCGGAATTCCTCAGAGTTTCTGGAGTGGCCTCTATTATCCAGCCAAGCCTTCAAGGTTCGGTGGACGGCTGCCAAGGACTCTTCCTCGCTCCAAGGGAGAATGAAATTCCTACTACCGAGACAAAGTGCCGCCCCTATGAGCGCAAACCGCCTGATGACCCGTTGCACCTGCGATGCCATCTGGTCTCGTGTCCAAATACCGCTTAGGCGACCAATTTCGTGACTCAGGTAGCTGTTCAGCTCGTCATGACGCTCGGTCAGTAAAGAGATCCACTCGCGAATTATGGTGCCGTGGTAGCGCTGACAAGCTGATTTCATCTCGTCCACAAACTGCTGAGGGTGCTTATGACCGTGTAGTTCATCGAACGCCCCATGGGCTCCAAATACAGGAATTTCCACCAGCCGAATCTGCTGACCTGCGCGCAAAGGTTTACCGATCTGCTGAAGTAGCTCAGCAATCCAGACCTCGCCGCTACTCAACACCAGCGTTCGCCAATGCGAGGTTGCGGCCAGCTCGCCGGAGACGTTAGCCCGTAACTTCCCCGAGCCGTTCATGATCTGATAGATCGCCGTATCGATGTCTTCCGGGCGAGCCATTCCGATCTCATCGAGCGGCAGCAACATGTCGTTGTGCTCTGATGAGACTGCCGCTAACCCGTTACTGGTTGAGATCCAACTGCGAACATAGCGGTTTCCCCCATACACGCTAGCCGCCAACTGCAACAAGGTGGTCTTTCCGGTCGACGATGCTCCAACCAAGTGGATGGCGCCATTTTCCATCCCAGCAGACGCAATCAATGGCGCAGCCAGCGCCGTACCAATACTGAATATTGCTAACGGGTTGCCTCGGCATAGCTGACCGACATAAGTCTGCCAGTCGCTGAGACTTCCAGACTCCTCTAACGTCGCAGAGCCTGATAATTGGCCTACAAAATGGTGCGGCTCGTCAGCGGAGCCGATAGTCCAGTTACTGGTTGCAAACACAGAGCCGTGCCAGCCAGTTCGATTAACCACCGTCGCCGGTTCGGCCAGAGCCATCTGCTCCAACAGATAGTGCTGAAGCCGGTTCCAGCTTGCCTGCCCTGGTGTTAATGGATAACCGGTATCAACCAGCATATCCCGCACCTGTCGGGCATTATCGCTGTTGAGATCTCGGGCATAGACGACCTCGCGCAGCTTCACACCATCGAAATTCTGCCATTCCAGCAACGCTCCGTGTCCGTGCCGTTTGTCGGTTAGCCTGGTGCGAGCCATTACCTGAATCCAGCCGCCGACTCGGTGCCAATGGTCCCCTGATAAGGCATAGAGTCCATCTTCTTGAAGTTTGTATTGCATCAGCTCCGCCCCCTCACAGCTTGTCGAGCCAAGCTTTTACATCTTGATAGCGAAATCGAACGGCCCTGCCATGGGGGTTCGGCTTCACAGGTGCCGGGAACCGACCTTGTTTTACATAGCGGCGTAGCGTTGCCTGCGACGTCTTCAGAACGGTGCAAACTTCTTCGTACGTCAGCAGACGCTCAGTCGTGGTGTTTGATTGTTTCTTCATAACTACTCCAGTTGGGTTGTGAATCGATCGGAGCAATCATCGGAAATATTCGTCTTAGGGGAGAACCGCGGAATTGCCCCAAAAGGGCACAAAGGAGAGGCCGACTAGTAAGTCATTGATTATTAATAGATAAAAATCACAAGAAACCAGAAAAAGAACGTCATAATCGCAAAATTATGGCTTACACGAGTGGAATTTGTGCATTTAATGATCAAGTTAGCTGCATGACTTTCACATGTGAAAGTCATTTTCCGGTCTCAGAAGCATTTTTTGATTCACTGATGACTGTACGAATTCGAATCACACATTTTTCTTTGAGAAAGGCCTTTGTGAGGCCGTTTCGAGCTGGGCTGAATGGCACCAGGTGCTCGCTAACCCAAATAGCCTCATGAAGGCCCTTTCATAGCCCCATTCACGCCATATCAGTAAACGTCGAGTCTGGATAACATCAACAAGTGCCCAGCGAGCCTTTTTCGAGGCGCTTTAGGGTGCACCAGTCGCAGAAGCGCTGGCAGGGAGGTTACTGGACTGAAAGCCCATCGGTTCCATCTGATTTGGAAAACTCACGCACTGGGATTCCGACGACAACTTATCCAGATTAATAGCGTATGTGCAGGTCATATCTCCAAGAGGCGCCCTATTAGAGCGCATGGAATGAGCTCAAAGTTATCCAAATCAGATAGGTATGTGTAGCGATTGGAAAGTCCTCCAGGAGAGTCCCTGACCGCTGTTGGAGAACTCTCGCTCATGTGATCATCCAGCCACTACTTTCCGCCCCAGTTGCCGGGGCGCTGTTCCCACTGCTCAATCAGCATCGTTCCCCATCTGCTTTTCGAACGCCTGTCGAATGAGCCCCATTACATAGGCCAGCTCAGATTCCTCACTTAACCCTACTTCCACATCGCCGTTTCCCCAACGTCCGAGGTTGGTCACGTCACGAGCCATCCCTTTCGGATCGCTCAACTCGTGAAACGGCATATTCAGAGACAGTCGCAAACGGGTCTTTTGCGGGACCACATCGACAAAATTCGTTTCGGCTTTGAACGCTATATAGAGCTTGAGGACCTCTTCAGTGACGCTCGGGTCGAGCGCCAGGACTTCCTTTCGAAGCTGCTCAAATAGAGCGCGCATTGGGCTCCCGTTTGCCAGTTGAGGGTGATCCTCAAGGTTGTAGGCTTCTGGTTTGACGGCCACGTTGCGGTAGGTATCGAGGATCTCGTCCGGCAATACCGGAGCCGCCCAAACCCGCACCGCTTGCTGGGCCAGCTTGGCGGCCCGACTCTTAATTGAGTCCTCATTCCATGCTTCTACAGCTCCCAGGCCCTCGTTGAGCCGTAGAGGGCTTTGTTTGAATCCGCCCTGCATATCACGCTTCTCGATGAACGCTCGGTCGCTGTACTCTGAGTTGTAGCCCGTAAGAGTCAGGTTACCCAGTGTATGCAGCCAGGTTTCATGCACACGCTTCCATTCCGAGCCTAGTTCATCTCTCCAACCAGAGGGCAGGTTTTCATTCTGCGGCATGATGTGTTCGATCGTGTATTCGTCGACCGGAACCCGTTCCTTGCGCTCAAAGTTTTCCATGCGGCGTAACCAGTAGCTACGGCTGCGGAAATTGTATAAATCGCGTACTGCCAGTTCCCTTTTGAACTCTTCGTCATTCGGAAAACGCCGGTATGACTTCAAGCTAAGTAGGTGAGCCTTGATGCTCTCCAGGTAACGGTTCTTCTGCAATGATTTGTGAAAAGTGGCAAAGGTCTTGTTCAGCGAGTTTGTGGGGATGGCACAAACGGCACGACGGAACACATAAGCCTCAATCAGCCGAATAGCGCTATGAAAGTCATCTCGGGACAGATTGTCCTGTTGGTAATCATGGTAAAGCTCCAGCAGGAACGGATAGGCCACATCAACTTTGAGTTCCCGCAGATCCTTAAATGCCATTCCTAACTGTTTATCTGTTTCTTTCCCCAATGCCATCGCACAAAAATACCGAGCGAAAGCATGTATTTCAGCAACCAATAAATCGACACCAGCACTCGCCACTTCGGCGCGACGTGAATGCTGTTTGAAAGCCTCGTATACCTCATCTAACCGTGGAATTTCGCCGGTTTTAACCGTGAGGTAGTGGCGCATGAAGCTGTCAAAGTAAACGCCATAGCCTTCTTGCCCGAATTCCACCTCCATCGGACGCCAATGATCGCGATAGAGCCGAGTTTGATGCTCCGGCTCCAGTCCCATCAGCACATAGTTCCGGATCAGGTCAGCCTGGCTCAGAGCTTTTCCTGTGGAATTCATGCTCTCAAAAATGAGTTGCGGGTTATCCTGGTCTCGGCTCAGCGCAATATCAACGATGATGAGCTTTGAAAGGCCCCGGCAGAGGGTTTCCAGTTCCCCGTTAAGCCGCTCAATTTGGCTATTGAAGAACTCGAAGTTTTCCTGGATTCGAAGAGAACCGTCATCAGGTAACGGCTTCTGCGTGACCAACGCCAGAAGGCTCTCTTTGTCCGTCTGAGTCAATAGCAGTTTGTACGCTCGCTCACCCTCTTCCAACGGGTTAAGCAGGTAGTAATTGCGCAGCTTCTTAGCCGAAAACCCCTCCAAAGGTTCTGTGTCCCCAAGGTGTCGAGATAGCGCCTCAAGAATCAGCATGGTGGTAGTCAGTCGCTGTTGCCCATCAATGACCAACAGTGGTGATTGACTGGATACCTGATAAAGCCCCTTCTCGATGTAGACCACCGAGCCGATGAAATGTGCTGATATGCCATCGTTGGTACCGGCTCGCATGATGTCGTCCCACAGTTGACGACATTGCTGTTCAGACCAAGAGTACGTTCTCTGGTAGATCGGAATGACAAATTGTGGCGACTTCTTCAGGAAGTCGAGCAACTTGGCTTCTGTCGCTTTCATAACGGGCACTATCCTTTTTTGTTCTGTTACTACTATTCAACGTTTGTTTTAGCCTGATTACACGGCCCGCAGCTCTTCAAACTCGCTTTTGGGTAACCACTCGATTGTTATGTCGTTACCGCGTATTTTCACAACGCCCTGGCTAGCGTTCGGTTTATCGTGTTTGGCGCGATACACCAGCAAGGTGTCCAGCAGCTCCATCAAATGCATTTTGAAGCCGGAATCCTTCAATGAATCGTGATCAGCCTCCTCGAATCGCCAACGAGCATGATCGAGACGGTTATCATCGGAGTCACTCAGAAAAAACACTTCCCCTTCTGCTCGATTATCTGCCAAGTACTGTTCCGCCAGTTGGTCTAGTCGGGTTTGATCGAAGTTAGCGTCGTAGCTCATATCTCGTTTCCTCCTGATAAAGTCGTGCTGTCAGCACAACTCAAGCCTGTTAAAAGTTCGCCCAGAACGCCCCGTTGTGGGCTGTTAGAAAAATCGGCAAGGTGGATGATGCCTTGGTACTCAAGGGCTTCGGCGTATGTCATAACCCGAGGAAATATCTTGCTTTTCAGTGCAGCAGGCTCTGAAAGCTTCAGAGTCGGCATCAGGCCCTCTATAGAGCGATCAGCATGCTCTGTCAGCAGGCAGCCCACATGGAGCATCTTGGAGCCGTAAAACAGCATAAGAACCGCCTCTTTGGCCCATGGCCCGGTCTCCAGCCGATAGAAAGCGCCACGGTTACGCGTCCCATTACCCGCTCGGAAAAAATTAAATCTAGGCGCGTACAGGAGGCCGGAAGCATCTTTTTGAAAAGCGGTATGGACGAAGGGGCTCAGCAACTCTACGTTTTCCGGCCCAATCCTGGTCATGTCACCTTTACTGACAAACGGCTCGAATAGCTCTTCGAGATTGCTTGTTAATGCTTGTTCAAGCCAACTTGCGTGTATGGCAGGTAATTCTCTGGTCAACTGGATTGCCTGCTCGTGGTGTCGCTTTCCCTCGGCAATGCCCTCTTCGAGAATGTCTTTTAGCGTTTTCACCTTGCTCACATACTCCTTCGTTGCCCGTTCTACCACTGCTTGATAATCCCGCAACGCCCAAGCGATGTGAGATTGCCGGTCAACAGCGTTAACGCATGACTCTAGCCAGGTATGAATGCTGTCTTGTTGAGTATTTTTCCGGTAACTGAGATTTTGATAGTGAGCGACCGGTTGACTGCTGGTGTTGAGCAAACGGGATGTCCGATGACAAACCGTTAACCCACCCAAACCAAAGGCAGAGGGGGCTTGTCGATTTTTAGTCAGGTAAATAAACAGCGTTTCGTCTGCCTGTGCCGGATCCGTGGCATTAATCACCTCAAGGTAACGCGCAACCTGCCGGGGCTGGTCCTGCGCATTGAGTTTGTTTTCGACAACGATCTGACGTTTACCATCGGTTATCCACAGGTCAATCTGATCTCCCTGGCCATCCGGACAATGTTCTTTCAGCACGGTTACGGATGTCGGATCCAGCCAATCCTGTCGTCCGATAGCCTCCAGGAAGAGTTCCAGAAACCGCGTTCCCTGATAATGCTTCCCCTTCGGATTCAGCAGAGCATAGATAAACCGGGTATGAAGCCGGACTTCATCATTGACGGACAGAACCGAGCTGAGCAGATTGAAGTCATTCAATCCCTTTCGTTTTTGTTCTGCTTGTTCCTCGTCAAACGCTTCCAGCGCAGCGAAGAGTTCTTCCCATGATTCCATTTCGCCTGCCTTATCCCGTCTCAACGCTGGTTTTGACCTGGTTATACACAGCCCGCATCAGGTACTGAGAAGCGATGTTGCGGAAAGACGCATCGTTCATCAGGCGTATGAAAATGTCTTCGTTGCCGTCCATGCGCTCTACAAACAAGTTCTCAAGCTGCTTGTTAAATACCGGTTCGAAGTTCTCCAGGCTGTTGGCCATGACGGCCTGGCGAAGCTGCTCGTTGGCAACGGCGGTTTCCTTCACTTGGTCGAAGAACAGCTGATCTGCCGGGGTAAACTCAGTACCAAATCGCTCATTGAGCTTGTCGACCAGCGTCGATAACTGCACCTCTTCCTCTGCCTGGCCGGTACCGACCTCGGTCGGGCCATAGAGGGCTTCCGGCTCGCCTACTTTCAGGTCGATGGCGCCTTCACTGATTTTCTGAAGCCGGTAGTACTTCAGCTCTACCTCGTCATCAACCTGCACCGTGCGCGTATCGGTGGTGTAAGGCAGCTTGGTGAGCAGGAAGCGGGAATAGGTGTACAGCTTCTCGTGGTCCGAGTCCTGATAAGGAATAATCTGGGCAACGAAGCCGTACAGGTTACGGAAGCTGACCAACTGCCCCTTGAACAGGGCTTGGTCTTCCTCGCTCAATGTCTTGAAACGCTCGACAGCCAGGTCAATCAAACTATTCAGCTTCTTATGCTCGCCGCCTGTCGGGTTCAGTCGGTTGCGGAACCAGATCTCGCACCACGCGCTCACCTCACCTTCCGTGAAAATCTGCCAGGTGGACAGGGTGTGGGCCAGGTTATTGAGCTGCTGAGGGTCGGTATCCTCTTCCTTGGTGGTCACCTCGTAATAGGGTTTGAACGCTTTGTAGATTTCATCCGGCTCATTCACGAAGTCCAGGACAAAGGTATCTGTCTTGCCCCTGGCCGTTCGGTTAAGCCGTGACAGCGTTTGCACCGCCTGAATGCCTGACAGCTTCTTATCCACATACATGCTGTGAAGCAGTGGCTGGTCAAAGCCGGTTTGGTATTTTTCAGCGACCAGTAACACCTGATATTCCTCGGTGTTGAATTTATCCGGTAGCTCAGACTCCTTGATGCCCTCGTTCATACCGACTTCGGTAAATGTCTTGTCAGCATATTCCTTGAGAGCGATTTCTCCCGAGAAGGCTACAAGGGACTTCACATCGGTATAACCTTTAGATTTGATGTACTTGTCGAAGCCCAGCTTGTAGCGCACCGCATGTTCACGAGAGCTGGTCACTACCATGGCCTTTGCCCGACCACCGATTTTGTGGCGGGTATGGGTGCGGAAGTGCTCAACGATCACCTCGACCTTCTGCGCTATCTCATAGTCGTGGAAGGAAACAAAACGAGCCAGCGCCCTTGCAGCCTTGCGGCGCGGCACTTCAGGGTCATCCTCCACCTTCTGGATCAGCTTGTAATAACGCTTGTAGCAGGTGTAGTGGGCCAAAACGTCATGGATAAAGCCCTCTTCAATGGCCTGCCGCATACTGTAGTGATGGAACGGAGCTTCGCCGTTAGGGCCAGGTTCGTTAAACACCGCCATGGTCTTAAACTTGGGGGTCGCCGTGAACGCGAAAAAGCTCAGGTTAGGCTGTTTGGCACGTTTGAGCTGCTCACGAATGAGCTCCTTTTTAGCTTCTTCGCTAAGGCTCTCGTCCTCCATGTCCAGTAATTGCTCAGCAATGGCTGACTCGATGCCATCCTTGTTCAGGATCTTCCGCAGCTCCATAGCCGTTTCGCCACTCTGCGAGCTGTGGGCCTCATCTACAATCACCGCGAAGCGTTTGCCTTCCGTCGAAATTGAGATGCCTTTGCCTTTCTGCTCCAGGGTACGGATGGCCTGACTGATGAAGGGGAACTTCTGGATAGTCGAGATGATGATCGGCACACCGTCAGCCAGCGCCTTGGCCAGTTGCTGAGTATTCTCGTCGATCTTTTGAACAACGCCCAACTTGTGCTCGAACTGGAAGATGGTGTTCTGCAATTGCTGGTCGAGTACCCGGCGGTCAGTAATCACCACCACGGAATGGAATACCTTCTCGTTGTTGGCATCGTGCAGACTGGACAAACGATGAGCCAACCAGGCAATAGAGTTGGATTTACCGGAACCCGCAGAGTGCTGTACCAGATAGTTATGGCCGGAGCCCTTGGCTTTTGCATGCTGGGTCAGAGACCTTACGGCATCCAGTTGGTGATACCGGGGGAAAATCAGCGTTTCCTTGCGGTGGCGCTTGATTCCCTTTTCGGTCACGACTGTTTTCTCTTCTACCTGAAGGTGCAGAAAACGGGCGAGGATATCCATCAGGCTGTCCCGCTCCAGTACCTCTTCCCAGAGGTAGGCGGTACGAACATCACCTTCCATCGGCGGGTTGCCAGCGCCGTGATTGAAACCCCGGTTGAACGGCAGGAAAAAGGTATCCTTACCCTCCAGGTGGGTCGTCATAAACGCTTGCTCGGTATCTACTGCAAAATGCACCAGGCAGCGATTTTTGAAGGCGAACAGAGGGTCTTTGGGGTTTCGTTCGAAGCGGTACTGGGACTTGGCATTTTCAACGGTCCACCCGGTCGCCGACATGGCATTTTTCAGCTCCAGTGTGGCAACTGGGAGGCCGTTCACAGCCAGCACCATGTCCGGAATTGCGCCCGTCTTGGTATGTACCTGACGAACCACGGTAAGCCTGTTCGCGGCGTAGCGTTCAGCCGCGCCCGTATCAATACTGGTATTGGGAGCAAAATAAGCCAGCTTCACCGACTTACCGACGCATTTGAAACCCTCGCGCAGCACCGTCAGCGCCCCTTTTGCGGCCAGTTCCTTGGTTAGGGCATCCAGGAGCATGCTCTCGGCCTTGCTCGCATCCAGGTTGTTCAACCGCTCCCAGATCTTGGGTTGTGTCTTCTGCACAAAGCTCACGACATCCGCCGGGAACAAGGCGGTTTCAGCATCGAAACCGGTGGGATCTCCTTTCTGATAGCCACCCTGGGTGATCAGCGCCTGCTCGATGGCGTTCTCAAAGTCGATTTCTTTGTGCATGTTGTTGTCCTGTTTCTTTCACTTACCCTTGAGCTAAGTTAAAGATGCCGTGTCTTCTTTAACTTAGAGAAATATTCACCGGGGCTTTTTGCTCTCTGGTGATTCATCGTCCTGTTTTTCCAGCTTCTTTTGAGCGTTTTCTACTTGTTTGACGCTTTTATCCGGCGTGGGCAGGTTTTCTGGCATGGTTCCGCCCAGTTCGCCAATGGTTTGCCGAACTTTCTGGCCTACCTCGAAATGGGTTTTGTTGGCGTTCTGCTTACCCTGAATGTTGTCCCGGCGAAGCTTCTCTTCTGCCTGTGTAGCGCGGAACAGGTTGGCAGCCAGCTCTGTGCTCCCCATGTAGTCCAGAATCTTGTGGCTTTTCTTCAGGCCCTTTTTGGCATGGATATCCTTGGCACCCAGCCCCCCGTATAGCCCTTTGTAGCCATGATCCTGAAAAATGGCGTAATCTAAGGGGGTCTCTACACCAGCATCCTGGGCAGCCGCAGCCAGGTACTTGTTGTGGGCGATAAGTTCTTTACGAATGGCCAGGCGCTTTTCATCCTCAGAAAGTGCGGTGAACTGCTCGCTGTCCTCCAGCTCCTGTCGGCGTGTCTGGATAGCAAAGTAGGTCTGGCCGTTGGCGATGACTGGCTTCGTAGGATCGCCATTCTGGACGATCAGGTAGCAGGCATAGCGTGATAGGTGGACATCCGGTACCTCACGTTGCGCTCCGGAGCCGATACCAACCATTTTGCGCACGTCCGCAAAATGGTCTGCAACGACGTTCCCCGACCTTTCACAGGCATGTTTGGCCTTATCAATAACCGGGACAAAATTCCGCCACTGCGGATACTCCAGCAGGGGGGCCAGCTCTCTGGCTGACCAGAACTCGTTACCGTGGTCATCCTCTCTGCGGATGCCTTCAAAACTCTCGTGGTGAGTATTGGCGGACGGCGTATCAGCCATGGGCAACCTCCCTTTGCTCAGTGGTAGTGGGTATGGAGAAGTCCCGCACGTCGATTTTGCCGGTGACAGCATTGGTGATCAGGGCAGAGCGGTATTCTTTGAGTCGCTCGATGACTTGGATAACTCTTTCGCGTTGTTTTGTTAGTTTATCCAACGAAGTCTTTACGTGATCAATGATTTCTCTTCGCTCGGTTTCCGGAGGCAGCAATACCGGTAATTTCTTGATATTACTAGAGGAAATCGAAGCCAGATTTGTGCTTTGTTTTGCGGTGGTAAAAAAATAAAATTTGGCGTAACCCGACTGCGTAAGCAAAGCCAGCCAATCAGAAAACTCTGGGATCCTAGGACGCACAGCGAAAACATGATTCTGATGAATACATGGGTCGATTTCACCCTCCCAAACGGCTCCACGACCAAGTTTGTCGTTGTCACCCCCTTCATTCATCAGCACATCCCCTTTCTGCAGGGAGTACCGCTCCAGTTCTGTCGCTAATATTTCAATGTTAGTGACATGGCTGAGATCAATGAAGCCATCCTGAACATTGGCAACCCTCAAATACGGAACTTCTACCGTTGCTTCGTTTGGCAGTTTTCGACCTTTCGTTACTCCACCTCTCACCTCTGCGACATAGCCTAAAATAGGCACAGTCCAATGCGCCGGTATTTCCCCAACCCAGTCAACACCTGAATTTCTCATGGGTACCGATGGATCGAGCCCTTTGGTTACAGCCTGGCTGATTAGAGCTGTACGTTGCTCGGCAAGCTTGTCTAAAAGAGTTTGCTTTTTGGCTATCAGCTCATCAATTTGCTTGGTTTTATAGTCAAGGAAACGGACAATGGCTCTCTGCTCACCAATTCTAGGTACTGGAATCCATAGCTTTTTCAGATCATCTTGACTGAGATTAGGCTGCCCGCCACCAGTAGAAAGTGATATTAGGACGGGTCTTCGCATCCAGAGCCAGTAGTAAACGAAGCGCGTATCGAATACTGTCGGTTCAGAAAAAACGCAACAAGCCTGATTGACCGTGGCATCCATACCAAGTATCCCTAGGCGCCCAATCGTGGCTCCATACATAGCTATCGCAAGACTACCTTGAGGGTATACTTTCAACGCAGAATGGAGGGCAACCGCCTCTTTAGTAACTCTTTGCGAGGTATCAAGAATTGTATCTTCACGCAGCTCAGAGGTTGTTATCCATGGAATCGTTCCATCATAAAACAGTGGATTATCGCTTTTAGGTGTCGTGCCACTACCGATCCGGTTGAAGCCGTGAGTAACCTTCCAGACCTCCCAGTGACTAGGTATGTCCCCAAGCCACGGTAAATTCGAAGGTTTATACTCTGGATATTCCCTCATCAAACCACCTCCGCCAACATACCTATAATTTCCTTTTCCAACTGGCTAATCTCACCAGCGATCTCTTCCAACGGGCGTGGTGGCTCATAGACATAGAAATGGCGATTCAGCGGAATCTCGTAACCAACTTTGGTTTTGCTATGGTCAATCCAGGCGTCGGGCACATGCGGCAACACCTCAGCGGCCAAATAGGCCTCGCAATGGTCCTTTACCAACGCAAGCAGTTTGTCATGCCCGGTTTCGTTGTCGTATTTCAGCGGCAAGGGCAGGCTGATATCAGCGGGCAACACCACGTTCTCGGTATCGCGCAACTCCGGATCTGGCTCTGGATTGCCCTTCTTGTCACGGCAAATGTCGGCTTGTGGGTCTCGTTCTGACAGCGCGGCCAGTATTGCCTTTTTGACTGGAGCTCCCACCTTGAGATCGGCTTTTTTCAAAGCTTTATTTAACAAGGCTTCGAATTCATCCCGGTTCCGGTACAAGGTGTCGCCATCCAGCTCTTCCAGCAGCTCTTTGATGGCAATCTGAGTCTGTTTGCCAGCCTCAATTTCCGCCTGATAGGCCGCTTGGTCCTTACGCTTTTTACTGGTGGCCAGGTTAGCAAAGGCCCGTTGCTCGTCGAGTCGAGCAATTCTCTGTGGGCTGACCTGGAAATTCAGCCGTAGAGGGCGTTCCACTGTGATTTTCAGATAGCCAAACTCGTGGTTATCAAAGATCTTGCTGACGGTACGGGTTTCGGTTCCTGTCGGTCTTGATGATCCTTTGGTATGTACCGGCGCTACGGACGTCGCCTCATGCTGATGTTCGGCGTAGAGGCGCACCAGTTCGCGGATATGCTCCTCGGCCAGCTCGTTTCGCTTGTTCCCCAGGCTTTTGTCCATCTTTTTGTAATGGCGGGTGCCGTCGATTAGCTGTACTTTGCCTCGGCGGTGTTTCGGCTTGCGGTTACTGACAATCCAGACGTAGGTGTAGATGCCGGTGTTGTAGAACATCTGGTCCGGCAGCGCCACGATGGCATCCAGCAGGTCGTTTTCGATAATCCAGCGTCGAATATTGCTCTCACCACTACCGGCATCACCGGTGAATAACGGGGAGCCGTTGAAAACCACGGCAATCTTCGAGCCGTCACCACCTTCGCTGTTTTTATCTAGAGGAAGGCCATCCACCAGTTTCGGCGGGGTGTGCATCTTGGAAATCATGTGTTGCAGGAAAAGCAGCGAGCCATCATTGATACGGGGCAAACCGGCACCAAAGCGCCCGGAAAAGCCCTGGTCGTTGTACTCCTCACGAACGAAATCTTCTTCCGGCTTCCATTCAACCCCAAAAGGCGGGTTGGAAAGCATGTAGTGGAATTTCTTCTCCTGGTGGCCATCGTGAGGTACGAAGCCGTTGTTTTTGTTCTTGGCGTCTTTCACGCCCAGCGTGTCCCCATAGATGAGGTTGTCGATGGGTTCGTCTTTGATCAGGAGGTCTGAGCAACAAATGGCGTAGGATTCCGGATTGTACTCCTGGCCGAACAGCTCGATGTGGGCATCGGGGTTCAATCCTTCATGGGTACCGTCACCGCAAATGTACTTTTCAGCTTCCGAGAGCATGCCACCGGTACCTGCTGTGGGGTCGTAGATACTCCGGTAAATGCCTGGGGCGAAGATGCCTTCTTCATCGGTAAACAACAACTGCACCATCAGCCGGATGACTTCACGGGGAGTAAAGTGGTCCCCGGCCTCTTCGTTGGCCTGTTCATTGAACTTTCTGACCAGCTCTTCGAACAGATAGCCCATCTGTAGGTTGCTGAGGGTCTTGGGTGAGAGGTCAATTTCGTTGCTACAGAACTCTTTGAGAATCAGGAAAAGGCGGTTGGCCTCATCCAGCTTGGCGATTTCCGCCTCGAAATCGAACTTATCAAAGATGTCCCGAGCGCGGGGTGAGAAACCCTGGATGTAGGCAATCATGTTGCCCGCAATGTTCGGCGGATCAGCCAGCAGCTTATCGAAAGTGAAGCCGCTGGTATTGAACAGTTCCTGTTTGCGGCCACTGGTGGCAATGCGTGAAAGCGCCTTTTCCAGTGCAGGGCCGGTTATGCCGCGGGCTTCCAGGCGTTCCTTCTCAGCCAGTACCTTTTTCTGGTTTTCCGCCAATACCAGGTCAAACCGACGCAGGACGATCATTGGTAGCATTACCCGCCGGTACTGGGGTGGCCGATACGGGCCTCGCAGCTTGTTAGCGATGTTCCAGATGAAGCCGACAAGGTTTTGATGATGGTTTTGTTGCATGCTGTTCTCGCTATTTAATATCTGTTGTTAACTACTTGGCGCTGCCTCGTCACCGGTGCCGGCATAGCCAGGTGCCAGGAAAGCGTTAGCGCAGTGTTTAAGAATGTTGTGGTTACGCAGCCACAGGTGATATTCCTGCTCTGGCAACCGATGATCGGGGCTACAGTCCACGTTCCAATGGCGTAGCAGGTAGCCAGCGCGAGCGGCACGGATGCTGAGCTGTCGGACAGGCTGGTTGTTCTGCCGGGACATATTAAAATCCAGAGCAATAGCCTCCGGATGGCTGTGGCGCGGGTGCGGGATGAGCTCTAAGGTCAGTTGCTCATTCCATTCGGCATCCGACGTTTGATGCTCATGCTCTGCGATATCCACTTTGTCGATGGACTTTTCATAGATATGGGCGCTGGTGATGCGATTGCAGACAAAATCTCGGAACGCACCGCGTTTTCGGCAGTAGCCGCGCATGTGCCAACGCTGGCCGTTGTTGACGATACTGTGTGGCACAACCACACGCTCGCTAGCGCCTGAACTGAGGGACTGGTAGGTCATCCGCACAGCCTGTTGTTGGCTGATGGCCCGGCTCACTGTCGCCAGCACATCCTGTGGTGGCGCGATCAAATCTGGTGCATCCTCACAGAAACCAGGCTGGCCAGGCATCACTGATAGCCCATCGCCAAAGCCGTGAGCCAGGGTTTTCAAGGCGGCATGGGGCTCATGGTGGAACAGAGGCTGATAGTTGTCGGTACGGTAGTAGCGCTTGTTTTCGTGACGGAGGATCAGGTTCTCGTGGGCTAGCTCACGGTAGAGAGTGAAGTCCCGGGTGCTGGAGGCGACTGCGGTGCCGAAGTGCGCCATTAGCTCACTGCGGCCCACTGAGCCATGGTATTGCAGGCAAAAATCAATGAACGCCAAGCGCTCGCGCTGGGCGTGTGAGTGATTTTCGAGCTTTAAGGCGGCGTTTCCCGGCACGTTCGCACCTTTTTTGACTAAATATGGTTAGCCACCTTATTACACAAACCTATATCATGCAATCATTTTGATTTGTCCTATAGAACTTTCACATGTGAAAGTTTTGGCTCCTTTCCAGATGGAAAAATGGGGGCGTAAGGCCCGTCGTAAGGGGACGGGCCTGAATGGCTTTTTATTTAGGATTCCGGGGGCTGAAGGCCATCGAAGTGGGCTTCCAAACTGTCCAACTGCTTCAGGTTTGCCCTGACGAGACGGCGCATGTGAGTGAGGTTTGCATTCATGATACGCACTATCTCAAACCCGGCTTCGGTCTCGTCAATGATGGGCCTCTCCCAGTCGTGAGCGCGGTTAAATGCGGGTTTTGAGTACCGGTGTTTCAGGGCTCGACGGATGTGTTCACTGAAAACCGCATGCCCCTTACCGTTTTTCAC
The DNA here is from genome assembly GCF_000475315.1 of Marinobacter sp. EN3. Lineage (NCBI taxonomy): Bacteria > Pseudomonadati > Pseudomonadota > Gammaproteobacteria > Pseudomonadales > Marinobacteraceae > Marinobacter > Marinobacter sp. EN3. The sequence continues at coordinate 63,826 of NZ_AXCC01000063.1, read as the reverse complement.
TCTCACGAAGGTGTTGTAATACCAGTGCATTTCCAAGCTGCCGTGTAGCATTCTCACCCGGCAGCCGTGATGGCCAGGGTAGCCTCTCGTTTCCTTGGTTCGATGAGCCTCATTATGTGCCCAAAAATGGTCTGACAGCCGCTGAGCGAGATAGCGTAGGCGTGCTCGCTCCATATCCAGGCTTTTGGATAGCGATTGTAGATACTGTCTGCATTGATCAAGCGCCATTCGGCGTCCCTGGTGATGGTCAAACTCCCCGGCGCGCGCCACCTCATGCCACTTATCGGTGATTTCCTGAATGGTTTTGGGTTTGCTCATTAGCGTTCTCCTGTTGGTTGATGTTCAAGAGAAATGCTACTGGCCGCAGAGACAAACCCACGGGTCTGTAATTTGCCAATTTGGGCAAAAGTAGCCGTTTACCCCCAGATTATCTGGAATTTTTATCGGCCTGGCGGCGTGCTTTAAACTTCCGGTTGAGAAATGCTTCCAACCGGTCAGCGCTCAGGTATGTGATGCCGCAGATCGCCAAGATAACGGCGACAAAGCCTAGGAAAGCAATGAGTGTGACGGACATATCGATCATGTGAGTTCTCCTGTTTTCGTTCTTTGATTGCAAATTGCAGCCTATGCTGCATCTGACTGCCTTTGTTCCTTTGCAACAGAGGCAATCAGATGGCGCGAACAACCCAGGATGTCCTGGATTTCGCTATAGCTATGGCCGGTGCGCAGTAAACTAGCGATGTGTTGCCGCCTCTTCAGATCAGGTTGACGCCCCTGATACTTACCCTCGCTGCGGGCCTTGTTGATCCCCTGGTTTTGGCGTCGACGCCTATCCTCGTAATCTTTGCGGGCTACCGCTGCCAACATGTCGAGCATCATGCTGTTGACAGCGTGTAAGATAGAGTCGGTAAAGCCGGTGTCATCTTTCTTGTCCAGTGCCAGCCAACTCGTCGGTAACTCGGGGGAGACAATCGCCAACCGCTTGGCTGCCAGCTTCCGTTTGAGCGTATCCCAGTCCTGCTGTTTAAGGCGGGCAAGCCGGTCTATCTGCTCCACCAGTACAATGTCACCTTCACCAGATTCGGCAATCAGTCGCATCAGTTCGGGGCGATGCAATGTGGCACCGGAGACGTTCTCGGTATAAAAGGCAGCAATGCGCTGACCGTGTTGCTCGGCAAACTGGATTAGCGATGCTTTGGCCCGCTCGGCATTTTGTTCCTGGGTCGATGCTCTCAAATAGGCGCGTATAAACATTAATGCCTCCTCAGTCTGTTATAAGTGGTTCCGTTTGGCCGGTCTGTTTTAAATGGTTCCTTGTCATGTTGAGCGGCCTGAATAGTTGGTTCCCCTGATGTGTACCCATCAGGAACCACCTCAAGAGTCGAGAAACTCCCCGAACGGATCGTCCTCTCGGAGGATCGGATTGACTCTGAAGTCATCGAACAGATCGCCTGCGTCTTCTTGACTCCCGGTGCCGGAGGTTGTCGTGCTGCTTGGACCGTTTTCTTCCCTACCACCACCTCGACTAAACGACGCCATCTTTTTCTCGAATTCAGGAAACGTCATTTGCCCATCGGGTCCCTTGGTAAAAACCGTCTTGTAAGCATCGACTGCGGCCATTGCGAAGCGAATGAGCAGTAGGACCACCCAGAGCACGAATAATAGATACCATGCGTAAAGCGCTGCATCGGTACCTCTTAAGGCGAGCTCCACAACGCCGATCCCGGCGAGCCCCACTGCTACTATTTTTGTTACCCTCACCATGGTTTCAGTCCCCGATAGCTCTTTACTTCGAAGCTATCAGAACCTGAGAAAATGCAAGTTTTGACCGGCGTGCGTCAGGCCGCTCTGGATCGCCCGGCCAGCCATGGCAGTTTCACTTTGTCGTAGACATCGTTCGTCATCGCCTTCAAATCTCCCGCGTCCAGGCGTGGAACCAGCCACGCACTGCCTTGGTATCGAACTCTGGGGTAGCTGGATGGCTGGAATACACCGTGAGGGAGGTCGTCCTCATCGCCTAGCCAATGCCTGAGCCGCAGATCAATACACCAGCCCTGTTCGAGCTCAATCCAGCAATGGGGAGTAGTGACCATTCGGCTCAGTCGGTCCTCTGCATAACCGATACGGCATTGATGGAAGATGCCTTGCTCGCTCAGAGCATTGCTGATCACAAAGGTCATGCAGTCGCTATCGATTTTGGCGTCTTCAAGCGGCCACAGCGTGAACTCAAGTTCATCATGCCAGTCACTCATGATCTGGCTCCTTGAACATCAGTCGCTGTCCCTGCTCGTACAGCACAGGGTACGGCAGCAGTTCGCCATCATGGATGACGGTGCCGGGAGGAAAATACATCACCATCCAGGATGGTAAGGCACCACTGACCCTGCGGTAGAAATCGTCCACAGGGAAGCTGAGTTGCTCGCCTGACTGCCGGAAAACAAGGCGGGAATAATTCTCTGGATGATTGGCCGCGATGTTATAGCTTTCAGGCTCAGTACCTTCCACATAGGGCGGTGACTTCCAGCGATTTGGAGCTTGGATGTTGTAGGCAACCACACATTGACCCACACCACATCCATGCTCAGCGCTTTCAATCGACCAAAGCACCAGTGGATGGCCGTCAATTTCGGGCGTCTCCACGTTACTAAGTTTGGTAGCACTCAACGCCATATCATTGGCAGCTAGCCGGATGGCCTGGTCCACCAGATCCACATACTGCTCATAGGCCTGAGCCTCCGAAGTGGCCATAGACGCTGGCATCCATCCCATCAGGCTTGGTCTCGCCGACGGATTGTCTGGAGTCATCATGATGTCAGTAGCGTTGAACAAAAACGTCTGGCTACCCGAGAGATGTCGAAGCGGTGCATCGAATGAAGTCGCCAGGCTGGCGAGATCCAGTAATGGCACCAACATGCCTTTACTGTAGGAGCGAGAGCCATCCCCAGAATCACGCAAGTCCATATCGTAGATGCCACCGGCTCTCGCCAGGTTTAAAGCCCGAGACTCTTCCTGATTGTAAGCTCGTGGGGTGGCCGCGCAGCCAGCCAGGGCAGCGGCCAATATTGCCGTAGTTAAGGGTGCTAATCTTTTCATTATCTCCTCCTGCTTTTATTAAATATTCTCATGAGATTGAGAATATGCAAGAGGAAATTTGAAAATAATCTTTATAAATCAATAGTTTGTACTTTCAGAACAAACCAGTCTGGATTTGGATAGTATTATGTTTATTTGCTTGCTTCGTTGGCTGCACGAGACTCATCCATAAAATTAATTCGCCCGACCGGTATTCCAAACTTCTTGTATTTATAACGAAAATAAGCTGACATACGGTCTTCATGTGTTGCAATAAAAATTTGCCGGTTTGAAAAATCAGCGCGTAGAAGTTCAATAAGGCCTACGACGTTTATTTCGTCCAATGTTTGTACGGGATCATCCACCATAAGCAGACCATGCTTCGCGTAACGCCGATTTAAAGCTAAAGTAAAGGATAAAATTAAGGCCGAAAGCTGGCCGGAACTCATTGAGAAAACGACGTCATAATCATTACCTGGAGTTTCATGAAAAGCTATTGAAGTTCCATCATTCTCAATGAAAATACCCAAACCCTGCTGGTAACTTTGCATCAAGCGACCAGAATATATGTGAAAGAGTATTTCAATTTCTTTTACGATAGATTCCAGATAACCTTTTTTCTGGCTTTCATAGATTTCTTTGAGCTTCTTCAGTCGCTTTCTGACATCTACAGCATTATTAAGCGCATTTTCAGCATTTCTAAACTTAAGCTCACAGTCCTTAGCATGCCTTGAAGATGCTATTGATCGCTGCTGCTGTATATAGGCGATTTTATTTTCTATATCTTTCGTGCTTATCTGTTTAACTGCAGAAATTTCACGATTAAAAACATCTCGAAAAATGCGATCAAAGTCGGGAAATATACGACTTTCGTTCACCGGTTTGAGTTTTGAAGTTACCCGCTCTTTAAGCTTAGATAGCGGCAAATCAAGCTTCAAATCATAATTCTCAATAAGTAAATCTTCAAATTGAATACCGGCATCTATTAGATTACTGGCATACCTCTGTATTCTCGAGACCTGCTCAGAATTCAGCGAGACTAACATGCGTTTGTAGTCAACTTTATCGCGCTGTTTATCTATGAATTCAACAAGAGCTTCCTTGATAGCCTTTTGATACTTTTCATTAAAATCCGTCAGCTTTTGAGTTAACTGACTACTTTGACGACTAGCCAGCAATCTGAGCGTTTCCTCTTGTCGTTCAATACCTATGAGTAATGCTTCTGACGACTCCCAGTCGTATCCACATGTTGGACAATTGTTTGTAGGACCATTGTATAACTGAAACTGTATGAAGCTCTCCAATAGCCGTTCACGCATTGAAAAAAGGCTAGAGAGACTTTCTTCTAGTTTGTCGGAAGAGTTAATCTCCTGCTTCAGATGCTCAACATGGTCTTTAAATTCATCTAACTTAATATCACTTGGTATGAGCGGGATCAGAACTTCGGGAATGAAAAGCTTATCCTGAGCAATTGACCTTAAAGTATCGTTAAATAATTCGATTAAGTTTTCTGCAGACTCTAACTGGCGCAGCTCTAATTCCCACTGTTTTCGATACGATAACCGGTGGAAGAATCTGAGCATGCTTTTCTGAAGCTCTAGTTCTGGTAACAGCTTTTCAGATAGAGTGCGATTGGATAGTTTGCTTTCATAATGGTTAAAGTTTTCAACGAAACGCTTAAGTCGAAATACATCACCGTCATCCGATAGCCATTGTTCAAATTGCTCAGGGGCATAGTCTAAAGTCTCAGAGTCCCAAGGTTGGATAGTGACGTTTACTAGCCGTTGGTAATCCAAAAATTCATTACCTTCCAATACTTTTTGTTTTGCATCTTCCCATTTAGACTTTAAGTTTCGGACATCCTCTTTTTTAACTGCTGTGCATAGCTTTCCAATCTTGCTATAGGAGTTATTTATAGTGTTGAGTCTTTCTTGAATCTCCCCAATTTCAAAAAGATAAGCGATCTGTTGCTGACGGTCTTTTTCTTTTTGTTTTAGCAACCGATTATTTTCTTCTTGCTCTACGTAGTGAAAAAGTCCGAAGTCGCGCTTATATGATTCCCCAAGTAAATTAGAAAAAAACTTCTCCTCATCCTTAATGTGATTACCTCGGTCTCCTTGGAGTGTATCAAGCTCGTAAAGCGGGATATTCAAACCCCTCAGCCCTTTCTGCTTATCTAGTTCATCTTTGCAAGCGGCACGTTCTAAAACTTTAATTTCGTCGTTGATTGATAGTTCTACGCGGATTGATAACCATGATTCTGACTTAGCGCGGTTGTATAGCCAAGGACAGCCTGACTTTTGTTTACGTCCATCGACAGTTAGATCTTCTAACTCAATATAGCGTCTAATAGTTCCGGTAAAAAGAAGTTCTAAAGCATCAAAAAAGGACGACTTCCCAAAGCCGTTCGGACCATCAAGTACCGTTAAATACTCACTTTCTACCTTAAGTTCTAACCGTTCAAAAATTTTAAAATTCTCGATCACCAGATGTTTAACCCTTAGAGTCATCGCTAACCTCCTCTAACCGATTAACTACCAGTTCTAGCAGCTCATCTGGCTCTAGTTCTTCCAGCGGGCCTTTCTCTTTGGCTAACGTCATTATAGTGGATTCTATTGCTTTTAAATCGCTAGCGTCCGATGACCTGCCAATTTGATCTTGAATGCTGTGTTCAAGACTATCCAGGTTAGCGGTAGTAGTGTCTTGTATCCTTAGCGCAGATAACTTAATCGCGATCCTATAGAGCAGGTTTTGCCAACCTCCTTCATGAAATTGTCTTTTATAACTAGTAAAAGTTTGGGTATCCATTATGAAACTTGAAAAAACTGATTCCAGACCAATTTTTTCAACCTGCAATTTCAGCTCATTCAGCTCTGCCACGGTGTACGGCAAAACGTGCTTTTTAAAAAAATAACTATCTTCTTCAATCTGTTGAACAAGCATGCTGGTTTGATGATCAAGAGCCTCGACTTTCCAGGTAAGCAAAAGGTTGGTATTTTTTTCTAAGGCAGGATCTTTTACTGCTTTTTTGCAGCTAGCTAGCCAATGTGCCTGAAGCTCTGGTGTTAGCTCTGGCACGTCATGAATAATCAACCAGTAACTAGTTTGCTGCTTCACGTCGCATCCATATAATTCCAGCTCAGGAACGGTTTGTCGTTCCATCGCCTGCCATTCTAATAAGCTCTCAATCAATCTCTGCATCTTTCAAATTCTCAGGTATGTTATTCAAAGAAACTAGCGACATTTTTTGAAAACTAATGATGCTGTGTCCTTGGGTAGAATTATCTTCGTCAGCGATAGCGTCAACACCAAATCTAACGTGTGTGATGTTAGGTCTATCGATTGAAGTAGTGACCAATGCACCTTCCTCAAATAAACACTCTACGTCCTCAGACAGTGATTGCTGCAGAATGTCGTAACAAATAGTGTCTCCTGATTCTGCGCCGGTGTGTATACCTGTCGGGTAAAAGAAAGCTTCATTATCTTGCCAAAAAAACGGAATGCGCTCGCTAAGAAAATTATCCGCACTAATTAATTGGTAAAAAATTGCAAACAGGCCTTGTCTTATTGAGTCTCGGTCAACAGTTTCGTCTTTGAACTCACGGAGTGTCCTAAATTTCCCTTTTCGATGTGGCATAACGGCACGTAGGAAATCTTTCATTTGTTCTTTATTTAATTCGGTAATTACAGCTAAATACTGATCTAATTTATCCTGATTTTTTTGTGATATTCCTTCCTGTATGTCACAGAAATCTTTGTAGTATGTACCAATATCTATTTGCAAACGGCTAAGAAAATAATCTTCATTTTCAATCGATTCAAATTCTTCGGATTCCAACACTTCACATAGTTCAGAAAATGGAACAAACTCCTCTGACGCAAGTTGTGCCTGATGTATTTTGGAAGCATGGATCTTACTGTGTACAGCAATCACTTTTGCATTGACCATTGCTTCAAGAGCCTCTCGAATTCTACCGCAACAGTTTATCTTCCAATTCTCTATGCCATCGATTTTTCTAATCAAAACGACAATTTGTTTTTCAATAATGGAATCGATTTCATCAAGTGGACAATAGGCTTTGGTTTCACCATTTTCCTGTTCTGGTTGAAGAGGATATCTATACAATTTGACCGGCTGATAATCTTGTTCGAAAGATTCTGGGAGATCAGCGATATTACGAGCGACGTGAAAGTAAGCAGTGTCAATATTGTGCTCTAAGGCTTTTTCTTTTTGCTTCTCTATACCTGGTCTGTATTTTGAAAATAACGTATCTTTATAAGCCTTTACTTGGTGTAATGAAATACACTGATCACCGTGGAAAATTGCGAAATCATCTTCACTTTCAAGTTGTAGCTTTAACTCCCGATTGTCCTCGTAGTTACGAGAAATCAATTCAAGAAAATAATAAACAGCTAGCTTCCCTTGATAGACAAAGCCACTCCATGTTGAGATTGCTGTATGTGGGTAATCTTGAGGATCTTTGTCCATATAGTCCCCTATTAAGCATAGCAAAATGATTTTAATGAAATAGTTGTCGTTTGGTCGAGCAACTAAATTAACGCATTATTCTATACTGCATACTGCTGCAAAATTAGATATGGTTCAATGTGATAAATTCGTTATCTTGTTCTTGCGCAGTGAGAATGGCTATCGCAAGAATACAAGATGGTATCGCAGAGTGTTACCAGTTTCCCACTTATCCCAGTTTGGAAAGCTGAACTCAGGGACCAGCTCTAAAAAATTTGCTGAAATTTACACTTTTTTCGCAAAATTTTGCACTCCACAGGTGCTCCGAAAAATTTATAACTGATTGTTTTTAAAGGATGTGATACATTCTGTATTGGGAAATAATTCAGGAAGAAGCCCTCAGCCCGCTCTGGCTCTCGGGTGTTCCCTTACGAAAACAAACAGTTTATCTGTAAAACAACGTTAAAAGCTCGGGTAAACTCCACCACTGTCTCATCGTGCCGCTGCCTGTGCAGCGGACCAAGTCATTCGTGGTAAAGGAGATAACCCGTGCGCAAGTTGGCCTCTTTGTTAGCTGCCACGCTGGTGTTTGCCGGCGTTTCTGTGCCCGCCCTGGGCTCAGACAAACTCTACATATACACTGAGAACTTTCCCCCGTACAACATGAGTTCCACCGGCCGTGCGTTTGAGCACAACGGCGATGGAATTGATGGTCTGTGTACCGAGATGGTAAAAGCGGTGCTGCAGGCGTCCGGGCTGGACCATGTGATCAAGCTTCGGAACTGGGATTACGGTTACAACCGGGCCCTGAACAAGAAGAACCACGGCATTTTCTGCACCACCTATACCGAAAGCCGGGCGCCCCAGTTCAAGTGGGTGGGGCCACTGGCCAACAACCTGTGGACCATCTTTGCCCCGGCCGGCACCAACCTGCAGATCGACGATCTGGAAGATACCCGGGGTTTGCTGTATGCCGGCTATCGCGGTGACGTCATGACCGAATACCTGCTGGAGCGCGGCTACAAGGTCTCGGAGATGGAAAGCGACGATCTGAACCCGAAGCGCCTGGAACTGGGGCAGGTTGACCTCTGGATTGCAGACCAGTTGGCCGGGCCTTATTTTGCGTCCCAGCAGGATGTGGAAGGCTTGGTTCCGGTGTATTCGTTCAACAAGACCGAACTGTACCTGGCCATGAACATGGAAACGCCGGACGAGGTGATCCAGAAACTGAATCAGGGCCTGGAAACCATCAAGAACAACGGCATCTATGAGGCTATTGAGACCAAGTACGGTCTCTGATCAAAGCGTCGCTCTGTTGCAGGAGGGGAAGCCGATCGCTTCCCCTTTTCGTTATTGGGCCATCGCTTAACCAGTGCGGCGCAGATCCGGTGAACGAACCGGGCGCAGGGCCTCGGTATGGCTGCGATTGCCCAGAAAGTCGGGCCGCGGTTTGTTGCCGCAGAATGGCTGTTCCAGACGGTTTTCCACACTGTTGTAGACGAAGAACAGATTGCTGCGGGGCCAGGGTGACATATTGGCATTGGAGGCATGCAACGTGTTGCACTCGAATATGATCAGAGAGCCCGCTGGCCCGGTAGGCGCCTGGATGCCGTACTGATCGGCCATCTTCTGCAGGTCCTGCTCGTTGGGGACCCCCAGCTCCTGCTTTTTCAGTGAGGACTGGTAGTTGTCCTCGGGCGTGCGGCCGACACAGGGCACAAACGTTTTGTGGGAGCCGGGAATCAGCATCAATGGGCCGTTGAATGGTGTGTTGTCGGTGAGGGCGATGGAAAAGCTGACGGCCCGCATGCGCGGCATACCGTCCTCGGCGTGCCAGGTCTCGAAATCCGAATGCCAGTCAAAGCCCTTGCCGTGGAAACCGGGTTTGAAATTGATGCGTGACTGGTGGATGTAGGCATCACTGCCCAGTAGCTGGTGCACCATATCCAGCAGGCGGGACTCCCGGGTCAGTCGGTCGAAGCGATCAGACAGTTCGTGGATCCCGAAAATAGAGCGGATTTCCTGCTTGCCCGGCTCAGTAATAGTGCCTTCGGAACGCAGGATGCTGTCGTCATTCTCATAGGCTCGCAGGTCGTCCCGGAAACGTTTGACCGTTTCCTGATCCAGAAAGTTGTTAAATACCAGAAAGCCGTCCCGTTCATACCGGGCCAGTTCAGTTTCGCTCAGCGGCCCATTGTGGCGGTCGGTTCCCTGGCTGTGGATAACCGGGTCCTTGCGCTCGAAACTCTCTGCCGGGCGCTCGAGGCGGGTGGGATAAAAGTCGTCAGTACGATTGTCCATTTTCGAACCTCCTTCTTTTATACGCGAGAATGGTGATGTCTCTAAAAGTCGTTAAACCTCAGTGCATTGTGAGAAAAGTGGTAAGGCAGGGGGAAAGTTGAGGTCGTATCAACGGGATTTCAACCCCGGTTTCCGGATGGTCATGAACAGGCAAAAATGTCCCGGGCAGCGCCCGGGACGGGAAAATACCGGAGGTTAACCGGTAAAGGCCATCTCTTCCGGCGCCACCTGCATGAGGTTGCGGGTCGGGCTCAGCATGCTGGTGGCGTGGGCCTGGGCCCGGGGCAGCAAGCGCTCATAATAGAACTCGGCGGTCGCCAGCTTGGTGCGGTAAAAGGCGTCAGATTCATCGCCGCCGTTTTCCAGTTTATCGCTGGCCACCGCCGCCTGGCGTAGCCACATATACGCCATGGTCACGTAGCCGCTGTACATCAGGAAGTCGTTGGCGGCGGCGCTGACCACGTCGCGATCCTTGCGTGCTGCCAGCATCACGCGCACGGTCAGCAGGTTCCACTGGGCGGTCAGTTTCAGCAGCTCCACCGCCATCGGCCGCAGTTGTTTGTTGGTCAGGTGCTTGCGGGCAAAATTGGCCACCTTGAGGGTGAATTCCCGCACTGCTCCGCCCTGGGTCATCAGCAAGACCTTGCGCCCGAGCAGGTCCAGCGCCTGGATGCCGGTTGTACCTTCGTACAGGGTGGCAATACGGGTATCCCGGACAATCTGCTCCATACCGTGTTCGCGGATGTAGCCATGACCGCCGAACACCTGCATGCCCAGGTTGGTGGCCTCACAGCCTAGTTCGGTCAGGAATCCCTTAAGGATTGGCGTCAGGAAGCCGAGTTTGTCGTCATATTTCTCAACCTTGGCGGTATCGCCTGCGGTATGCGCTTCCACCATATGGTCCGCGATCTTGGCGGCGTAATAGAGCATGGAGCGGCCGCCTTCCGCGATGGCTTTCTGGGTCAGCAGCATACGCCGGACATCGGCATGGTGAATCAGGCTGTCTGCAACCTCATCCGGCTCTTTCTTGCCGGACAGCGCCCGCATGGAACGGCGCTCCCTGGCGTAATCCAGAGCCCACTGATAGGACAGCTCGGCGGGGCCAACCCCCTGAATTGCCGTACCGATGCGGGCTGTGTTCATAAAGGTGAACATGCACTCCAGGCCCTGATTCTCCGGGCCGATCAGATAGCCGGCGGCGCCATCGAAATTCATCACACAGGTGGCCGAAGCCTTGATGCCCATTTTCTTCTCCAGCGCGCCGCAACTGACGGCGTTGCGCTCACCGACACCGCCCTGGGCATCGGGCAGGAACTTGGGCACGATAAACAGGCTGATGCCTTTGGTGCCTTTCGGGGCATCCGGCAGACGGGCCAGCACGATGTGAACGATGTTTTCGGTCAGATCGTGCTCGCCTGAGGAAATGAAGATCTTGGTGCCTGTGAGTTTGTAGCTGCCGTCGGCCTGGGGTTCGGCCCGGGTTTTGACCTGGCCCAGGTCGGTACCGCACTGGGGCTCGGTCAGGCACATGGTGCCGCCCCAGCGGCCTTCGGTCAGCGGCGCCAGATAAGTCTGTTGCTGCTGCTCATCGCCGTGCAGATAGATGGTGTTCATGGCCCCCAGGGACAGGCCCGGGTACATGGAAAAGGACCAGTTGGCGGTGCCCATCATTTCCTGCTTCAACAGGCCCATGGAGGCCGGCAGGCCCTGGCCCCCGAATTCCTCCGGTGCCGACAGGCCCTGCCAGCCGCCCATCACATATTGCTCGTAGGCTTCTTTATAGCCCTTGGGGGTGATCACTTCACCGTTTTCCAGGTGGCACCCTTCTTCGTCGCCGGACTGATACAGCGGGCTCAGCACCTCTTCGCAGAAACGGCCGCATTCGCTCAGAATGGCGTCGACAATGTCGGGCGTGGCGTTCTCACCGGAGGCCAGTGTCTGGTAGTGCCGCGGGTAATCGAATACGTCATTGAGCAGGAATTTCATGTCCCTCAGGGGCGCTTTATACACAGGCATAGCCAGTCCTCACATGCATTGATCATCCGGAATTGGTTGGGCCAGAAAGGCCACTGTGTGTGCAGTTGTACGGTATTCCCGGCGGGCTGCCATTGACGGAAAGCGCTGGTGCTGATGTCAGAATGGACAATTGGCTGAAATGACGGTTGGGCCCGGGGACTGATCGGGCACGGTCATGGGACCGTAATGCTGTAAACGTTCTGTTGCTATCCGGTAGTCGCCAAGGAGTGTAAAAGTCATGCAAACGCAGCCTTTCCCCGGTCTTTTCCATGGTCTTCGCAGCGGTGGTCTTATACTGTTAATGACCCTGATACTGGCAGGGTGTGCCGGGCCGAATCTGGAGGATTATCAGGGCCAGGCACCGGAGCTGGTGCCCTCGGAGTTTTTCCGGGGCGAACTTTCGGCCCGGGGTGTGGTCAAGGACTACGCCGGCCAGGTTATCCGTACCTTCGACGCAGACATTGTGGCCAGTTGGGATGAAGACGGTGTCGGTACGCTGGATGAAGTGTTCCGTTTCAACGACGGCGAGGTCCAGACCCGGATCTGGACGCTGACACCGGACAACGGCAGCTATCACGCCAGCGCCGGCGACGTGGTGGAAGCCGGCACCATGCGCTGGCAGGGCAACGCCATACACATGAATTATGTCCTGCGGGTGTCATACGGCGATGGCACGATCGATGTCCGGATGGACGACTGGATGTACCTGGTCACTCCCGACACCCTGATCAACCAGACCACCATGAGCAAGTGGGGTGTTGATGTCGGTGAAGTGGTGTTGGTGATTCAGAAACGTGAAAGCGGGGCTGTCCCGCAGAACTGAACTCGGAAAGGTTTGCGATACCCATGTGGAAGCAATGGCTGATTGCGGTGGTACTGGTTGCAGCGGGTACCGGAAGTGCGGTGTTCTTTCTGGCGATGGATTCATCGTCCACAGAACAGGCCGGTGAGGAGCCGAGGGCCAGCAAAGTCAGTGCAGTGGCGCCCAGATTGCAGCAGGTCAGAGATGAGATTCGTTCGGTGGCCAACCTCAAGGCACTGAATGCCGTGGAATTGACCACCGAAGTCACCGGTCGGGTGGTGCAGATCAACCTCGAACCCGGACAGAAAGTATCTCAGGGCGATGTCCTGTTACGTCTGGACGATCGTCAGGCCCGTGCCGATCTCCAGGTGATTGAAGCCCAGCTGACCGATGCCAGGCGGCAACTGGAGCGGGCCCAGCGTTTGCGCTCCAACAATAGCGTGTCCCAGTCCCAGGTGGATGAACTGGTCACCGCCGTTAGTGTGGCTGAAGCCCAGCGACAGGCTGCCCGGGTGCGGCTGGAAAACCATCGCATTGAAGCGCCGTTCTCCGGTGTGGTGGGCCTGAGCGACATCAGCGTGGGGGCATATCTGCAAGCGGGCACCACCATTACCACGCTGGACACCACCGATCGAATGGAAATGGGTTTTGCGGTTCCGGAACGTTTTGTCGGCCAGGTTCGGGTAGGCCAATCGGTGATTGCCTCCTCGCCGGCGTTCCCAGACGAGGTCTTCCGGGGAGAGCTGGTGGAACTGGCCACCCGCATCAGCGAATTGAGCCGAACCCTGTCGGTGCGAGCCATTATCGATAATGCGGACGGTCGTCTGCGGCCGGGCCAGTTCATGTCGGCGTCACTGACCCTGCAGGAACGGGAAGGGCTGGTGATTCCGGAGCAGGCAGTGATGATTCGTGGCGACGACAAGTATGTGTTTGTTGCCGAAGACGGCGTGGCACGCCGGGTATCGGTGGCGACCGGTTCGCGCATGCCCGGTCTGGTGGAAATTACCTCCGGCCTGACCCTGGACGACGCCGTAGTGGTAACCGGGCAGGATCGCCTGAGTACCGGCGACCGCATTGAAGTACAGAGTAACGACCAGGCGATTCCGGAAAACCGGTTTGCCCGGACCGTGGAGTCCTGATCCATGGTGCTGTCCGATGTATCCATCAAACGCCCGGTGTTTGCCACCGTTCTGAGCCTGCTGATTGTCGTATTCGGCGTGGCTGCCTTGCTGGGCTTGCCGGTTCGGGAATATCCGGATATTGATCCGCCGGTGGTTTCGGTGTCCACCGATTACACCGGCGCTGCGGCAGAAGTGGTCGACACCCAGATTACCCAGGTGATTGAAGGGGCCATCAGTGGCATTGAAGGCATTCGCTCCATCGAATCCTCAACCGAACAGGGTGAATCCCGAACCTCCATAGAATTTGATACCTCCCGGGATGTAGACATTGCCGCCAACGACGTACGCGATGCGGTGTCCCGGGTTCTGAACCAGTTGCCGGATGAGGCCGATCCCCCGGTGGTTCAAAAAGCCGATTCCGATGCCCGGCCGATGATGTGGATAACTCTGATCAGTGACGTCTGGGACAGTGCCGAACTCAGTGACTTCGCCGATCGGGTTCTGGCCGACCGGTTATCGGTTCTGGACGGTGTTGCCGATGTCCGGATTGGCGGTGAACGCCGTTACGCCATCCGGGTCTGGCTCGACCGCACCCGCCTGGCGGCCCGCAACATAACCGTTGCTGAGGTGGAGCAGGCACTGCGGCAGAACAACGTGGAGTTACCGGCCGGTTCAGTGGACTCCTCCACCCGCAACTTTACCGTGCGCGCGGAAGGGCGGTTGTCCAATGTCGAGGATTTCCGCAATCTGGTGATCCGCCGGGATGGCAACGACCTGTTGCGCCTGGGCGAGGTTGCCAATGTTCAGGTCGGGGTGGAATCGGATGTTGGTCGTTTGCGGGCCAATGGCGAAACCGCTATCGGGATGGGGGTAATCCGCCAGTCCAAGGCCAACACGGTAGCGGTGTCGGATGCGGTGAAGGCGGAGCTGGTGAAGATTCGCGAGACCTTGCCGCCGGAAGTGCGTATTGCCGAGAGCTATGACGAATCGGTGTTTATCCGGGCTTCGATCAAAGAGGTTCTGACCACGCTGGCGATTGCGGTATCGCTGGTGATACTGGTTATCTTCCTGTTCCTGCGCTCCTGGCGCGCAACCCTGATTCCGGCGGTCACCATTCCGGTGGCGGTGATCGGTGCGTTTATCGGCCTGGGTTTCCTGGGCTTTTCCATCAACGTACTTACCCTGTTGGCCATCATTCTGGCCATCGGCCTGGTGGTGGACGATGCCATTGTCATGCTGGAGAACATCCAGCGTCGCATTGATGAAGGCGAACCACCGTTGCTGGCGGCCTACCGGGGCGCCAAGCAGGTGGCTTTCGCGGTGATCGCCACCACGCTGACTCTGGTGGCGGTGTTTGTGCCCATCTCGTTCATGGGCGGCAACGTGGGCCGGTTGTTTGCGGAATTTGGCTTCACCCTGGCTGCCGCCGTGGTGGTCTCCAGCCTGGTCGCTCTGACCCTGGCGCCGATGCTCTGTTCCAAGTGGCTCCGGCACAGTCCCGAAAGTGCCGAGGGGCATCGGCTCTGGGCCTTCAGTGAGCGCATCCTGAACGGCCTCACCCACGGCTATCAGAGAATGCTGCGGTTTTCCCTGAACCAGCCCGGGCTGTTGCTCGGGCTCGGTATCGTCGGGCTGATTGTGGCGGTGGTGATTTTTCCCCGTTTGCCCCAGGAACTGGCCCCGACCGAAGACCGCGGCGTAATCATCATGCCCGTCAGCGCGCCCCGGGGCTCAACCGTCGAATTTACCGATCACTTTGTCAAACAGGCCGAAGAGCGACTGTTGCCCTACCTGGATGACGGTATCGCCGAGCGTTTCCTGTCCATCGTCGGATTCCGGGATGAAGAAGACAATGCCTTCATGATCATGGGGTTGGTGCCCTGGGAACAGCGGGAGATCAAGCAGCAGCAGGTCACCACCGAGATTCGCGACAAGCTGTCTGACATTTCCGGGGTGCGGATCAGTGTCATTAACCCGCCGGGGCTGGGCCAGCGCGGCTTCAATCAGCCAGTGGAGTTTGTCATTGCCGGCCCGGACTATGAGTCGGTGCAGGCCTGGAGTGAGGAGATCGTTGAACGGGCAAAGGAAAACCCGAATCTGCTGAATGTCGACACCGATTTTGAGCTGACCCGGCCGGAACTGAAGGTCAACATTGACCGCGACCGGGCAGCGGATCTGGATATCACCATTGAAGACGTAGGCCTCACCCTGCAGACCATGCTGGCTTCCCGGCAGGTAACCACCTATCTGGATCGGGGCCGGGAATACGACGTCATTATCCAGGCGGACGATGCCGACCGGGCCACGCCCGGTGATATGGAGCAGATCTTCCTGCGGCCTCGGGCAGGTGGGGAACTGATTCCGCTCAAGGCTCTGGTATCTGTGGAAGAGATCGGGGCCAATCCGGATCTGCGCCGGATTGACCGGCTGCCGGCGGTGGTGGTGAGTGCGTCCCTGGCCGAGGGCTATGACCTGGGTTCAGCGCTGACCTACCTGAATAACCTGGCTGTGGATAACCTGCCGCCGGAGGCCCGGCTCAGTTACAAGGGCCTGTCCCAGGAATTCCAGGATTCCTCGGCGGCCATCTACCTGACCTTCGGGCTGGCGTTTATTATCGTGTTCCTGGTGCTGGCGGCCCAGTTCGAGAGCTGGATCCACCCGCTGATTATCATGCTGTCGGTGCCGCTGGCGGTGACCGGTGCGCTGATCGCGCTGGCCTGGTCGGGCATCAGTCTGAACATCTACAGCCAGATTGGCATCATCATGCTGCTGGGACTGATGGCCAAGAACGGAATTTTGATCGTGGAATTTGCCAACCAGCTTCGGGACAAGGGCTACGAGGTGAAAGAAGCCATTCTGGAAGGCGCTAGCCTGCGCTTCCGGCCGGTACTGATGACCACCATATCTACGGTGTTCGGGGCGGTTCCGCTGGTGATTGCCACTGGTGCCGGGGCCGAGAGCCGGGCGGCTATCGGCATGGTGATCCTGGGTGGCCTGATTTTCGCCACCACCCTGACTCTGTTCATTATCCCGGTCTTGTACAACCTTCTGGCCCGCTTTGCGAAATCCTCGAACGCGGTGGAGCAGGAGCTGGAACGCCTGGCAGCGGGCCCATCCGGCGGTAGCAGTTCGGCGGCGGTGCCACAGCGCAAGGCGGACGATTTCTGAACCCGACCGGGTGAAATCCCGGTATCAAAGGGTGTCCGGGAACAGAACCTGACCGTCCAGGACCTCATCCGGATGGATATCCACGCAGAAGATCCGGTGGCCCTGGGCCTGACGACCGCGCTGGCGAGCCTGCGTAGAAACTGGCCCTTTGTTGGTGCACTTGGGTTCAGGGGTACCGGTTTTTGCACCGTATATAGGCATTTGCTAAAAACGCTGTGGATAATTACTGGGATAATTTGCGAATAATGCCAGAGTAATTTAATTAAATTTATATTTAACAAATAGTTACCAACATTTTTGGCTGTAAGTGAAGGCATCAATTGTGTGGATAACTTTTTGAAAACTTTTTTGAAAAATGTATGACAAGGCTATGAAATCCTGAAACTTTCGGAATTTCCTTATCCTGTACGAACCCTGTTAGAGAGCCGCGTCGCACTGATATTCGGCCAAGGCCAGCCGACAGGGTTTTTATTCACCTCGTTGCTGGTTAAAATTTGCACATTCTGACTGCAATTTCCCGGGCGAGGCGTTATACTCGCCGCCCTGTTTTTTTCCCCGATTTCCGAGGTGTAGTGTGGAGTTTCCGACCCGTTTCGATGTCATTGTCATTGGTGGTGGCCATGCCGGTACTGAAGCCGCCCTGGCGGCTGCGCGCATGGGTTCGCAAACCCTGCTGCTGACCCACAACATTGAGACTCTGGGGCAGATGTCCTGTAACCCGGCCATCGGTGGCATTGGCAAGAGCCATCTGGTGAAGGAAATCGATGCCCTGGGCGGCGCCATGGCCCGGGCCACCGATCAGGCAGGCATCCAGTTCCGGGTCCTGAACAGCCGTAAGGGCCCGGCAGTGCGTGCCACCCGTGCTCAGGCGGACCGGATTCTGTACAAAGCCGCCATTCGCCATATGCTGGAAAACCAGCCCAATCTGACCCTGTTCCAGCAGGCGGCCGATGACCTGATTGTGGAAAACGACCAGGTGGTGGGCGTGGTGACCCAGACCGGCATCCGCTTCAACGCCAAAACCGTGGTCCTGACCACCGGTACCTTCCTCGGTGGCGTTATCCACATCGGTATGCAGAATCACGCCGGTGGTCGCGCCGGTGATGCGCCGGCCAATGCCCTGGCCAAACGCCTGCGGGAGTTACCGTTCAACGTTGGCCGCCTGAAAACCGGAACACCGCCGCGCATTGATGCCCGCACCGTGGATTTCTCCGCGATGCAGCAGCAGTGGGGAGACGATCCGACACCTGTGATGTCGTTTATTGGCAGCCGTGACGAACATCCGGAGCAGATCTGCTGTTACGTGACCCGCACCACCGAAGAAACCCACGACATTATCCGCAGTGGATTTGACCGCTCGCCCATGTTCGCTGGCAACATCGAAGGCGTGGGCCCGCGCTATTGCCCGTCCATCGAGGACAAGGTCAACCGCTTTGCCGACAAGGATTCGCACCAGATTTTCGTCGAGCCCGAAGGCCTGACCACCAACGAGCTGTACCCGAATGGTATTTCCACCAGCCTGCCGTTTGATATCCAGCTCAAGGCCGTGCGCTCGATACCGGGTTTCGAGAACGCCCACATCCTGCGCCCGGGTTATGCCATCGAGTATGACTATCTGAACCCGCAGGACCTGCGCCACACTCTGGAAACCAAGTTTATCCAGGGCCTGTACTTTGCCGGCCAGATCAACGGCACCACAGGTTATGAAGAAGCTGGCGCCCAGGGCTTGCTGGCGGGCATCAACGCCTCGCTGCGGGCCCGGGACCAGGAAGAGTGGTACCCGCGCCGGGATGAGGCCTATCTGGGCGTACTGGTCGACGACCTGATCACCATGGGCACCCAGGAGCCTTACCGTATGTTTACCAGCCGTGCCGAATACCGGCTGATCCTGCGGGAGGACAACGCCGACCTGCGCCTGACCGAAACCGGCCGCAAGCTGGGCTTGGTGGACGACGAACGCTGGCAGAAGTTCAGCGAGAAGTGCGAAGGCATTGCCAAAGAGCGTAGCCGCCTGGAAAGCACCCGCATCCATCCGAACACCGAGGCGGGTGAGCGAGCCAATGGCTACCTGAAACAGCCGATGACCCGTGACCAGTCTCTGGCAGAGCTGCTGCGCCGTCCGGAGATTGTCTACGATCACATCGCCGAGATCGGGGCCGAACGGGCGGAGGACCCGAACGTAGCCGATCAGGTGGAAATCGAGATCAAATACGAAGGCTATATCTCCCGGCAGGCGGACGAGATCGAGCGCCTGCGCAAGAACGAGAACACCGCGTTGCCGCTGGATCTGGATTACGACGTCATCGGTGGCCTGTCCAACGAAATCAAGCAGAAGCTCAAGGACGTGCGCCCGGAAACGGTGGCTCAGGCGTCCCGTATCCAGGGTGTGACCCCGGCGGCGGTCAGCCAGATTCTGGTGCATCTGAAAAAGCGCGACCTGTTGAAAAAGCAGAGCGCCTGAGATGAGTTATCCACAGTGGCCCGGCCAGCTTCGGGACGGCCTGGCGGCCATGAACCTGTCTTTGTCCGACAGCCAGCAGCAACAGTTGCTGGCTTTTCTGGCTCTGCTGAACAAGTGGAACAAGGCCTACAACCTGACCGCCGTGCGGGATGAGCGGGTAATGGTCTCCCGCCAGTTGCTGGACAGTCTGAGCATCCTGCCCTGGGTGACCACAGACCATTTGCTGGATGTGGGCGCCGGCGGCGGCCTGCCGGGTATTCCGCTGGCCATTGTGTTCCCGGAAAAACGCTTTACCCTGCTGGACAGCAACGGTAAGAAAACCCGATTCCTGAATCAGTGTGTGCTTGAGCTCGGGCTGGACAACGTTGAAGTTATCCACGGCCGGGCGGAAGACTGCCAGCCCGATCAGCCCTTCACCCAGATCAGCAGCCGGGCCTTCACCGCCCTGGAAAACCTGGTGACCTGGTGTGGCGGTCTGCTCGCGAATGACGGCGAGTTCCTTGCCATGAAAGGCCAGTATCCGGATGATGAAGTAGCTGCCCTTCCGGCGGACTGGCAGGTAGAATCCAGCCATTCCCTGACCGTCCCCGGAGCCGACGGTGAACGGCATTTACTGATCGTCGCCCGGGCTGAACGACACCGGTAACCCTCAACAGCAGGAGGCAAAGCATGGCGCGCGTGATTGCAGTGACCAATCAGAAAGGCGGTGTGGGCAAAACCACCACCTGCGTCAATCTTGCCGCGTCTCTGGCGGCCACCAAGCGCCGGGTGCTGCTGGTGGATATGGATCCCCAGGGGAATGCCACCATGGGCAGCGGTGTGGATAAAAATTCCCTGGAGCTGTCCGGATACGATGTGCTGACCAAACGGGCTACTCCGGCGGACGTGATCGTCCACGCTGAAGCCTCCGGTTTCGACCTGCTGCCCGCCAACGGTGACCTGACCGCCGCCGAAGTGGAGCTGATGAACGAGATTGGCCGGGAACACCGGTTACGGCTCACCCTCAACACCGTTCGGGAAAACTACGACTACATCCTGATTGATTGCCCGCCTTCGCTCAGTCTGCTGACCGTGAATGCCCTGTCTGCCGCGGATTCGGTACTGATCCCGATGCAGTGTGAATATTATGCCCTGGAAGGGCTGGCGGCACTGATGAACACCGTCCAGCAGATTCAGGAAACGGTCAATCCCAATCTGGAGATTGAGGGTATCCTGCGCACCATGTACGACCCCCGCAACAGTCTGACTCTGGATGTCTCCGGTCAGCTCAGTGAATATTTCGGTGACAAGGTTTACCGGGCGGTGATTCCCCGTAATGTCCGGCTGGCAGAAGCGCCCAGTTACGGCATGCCGGCACTCAAGTATGATCGGGTGTCCAAAGGTGCGGTGGCTTATCTGGCGCTGGCTGGCGAGATGGTACGCCGGCACGGATCGAAAAAGACATCGCCCGCGGTTGCGGTGTAACATAGATCGCCGTCAGGCAACCATGCACCCACTATTTCAACAGGAAGAATGACAACCACCATGGCGGCGAAGAAGCGAGGCTTGGGCGAACGGGGACTGGGGGCACTGCTCCAGGGCTCGAAGGTGAATCTCAATCAGGAGACCAGTGATCACGATGGTGAACTGCGTGAGATCCCGGTCGACCTGATCCAGCGTGGTCGTTATCAGCCGCGCCGGGATATGGATCCCGCCGCTCTGCAGGAACTGGCAGACTCCATTCGTCAGCAGGGCGTGATGCAGCCGGTCGTGGTGCGTCCGGTTTCGGAAGGCCGTTATGAACTGATTGCCGGTGAGCGCCGCTGGCGTGCCACCCAACTGGCAGAACTGGACCGTATTCCTGCTATTATCCGCGATGTCCCGGATGAAGCCGCCATTGCGATGGCGCTGATCGAGAACATCCAGCGCGAAAACCTGAACCCTATTGAAGAAGCTTTCGCCTTGCAGCGCCTGCAGGACGAGTTCGGCCTGACCCAGGCTCAGGTGGCCGAGGCGGTGGGCAAGTCCCGAACGACGATCACCAACCTGTTACGGTTGATCGGCCTGACCGAAGACGTAAGGGTAATGCTGGAGCATGGTGATCTGGAAATGGGCCACGGCCGTGCCATGCTCACCCTGCCACCGGAGCAGCAGATGCAGGTGGCCCGTCAGGTGGTCGCCAAATCGCTGTCGGTACGCCAGACCGAAGCCCTGGTGCGCCGGGTTCAGCAGGAAAAACCGGAAGACAAAGCCAGCGCCAAGCCGGCTCTGGATCCTAACATCCGGGCCCTGCAGGACGATCTGTCTGACCGGCTCGGTGCCCGGGTGGCGATCAATCATGGTAAACGCGGCAAAGGCAAGCTGGTGATTGAGTACAGTTCACTGGACGAGCTCGACGGCATTCTGGGCCACATCCGTTAGTCGGTCCGATAAAACCTGAAAATCATCCTAAAGTCCCGTCTGGTGCCGGAAACACCACATGTGGTTGTGGTGATCGATGAGCAACACAACCTGTGTAAAACTTCAGGTTTCGGCGGCAAAATCTGCTCACTTTTTCGCCAATTTTTCCGTGCGGTTATGTTGAACACCTATCGGTTAACACATATAATTCCGCGCGCTTGGAATGACAGCTGGTGATATGAACCGTTCTTCGAGAGCCATCACGTACGTACCACTTGGCAAGTGGTTGATTATAGAGATGGCGGTTCTGCTGATTCTGAGCCTGTTGTGGCTGTTGGAAAGTCGTTTGGCCGGGTATTCCGCCCTCATTGGCGGTCTTATTTTTGTCATACCAAACGCGTACTTTGCTCACCGCGCTTATCGTTATCAGGGTGCCCGACAGATGCACCTGGCAGTGAGCAACATATTCAGGGCAGAGAGCATCAAGCTGGCCCTTACCGCAGTGTTTTTTGCGGCCGTTTTCACTTTAATGGAGCCAGTCCACGTACCGGCTCTGTTATTCACTTTTGCTGTGATGGTTGTGTTGGGTACGGCATTGCGCTGGCTCATCCGGCCGCGACCACAGCGATGACTGGACGAGAGCAGTATGGCAGCTGATACCCCAGTAGAGTATATAAAACACCACCTCACCAACCTTACCTATGGCAAGCTCCCGGAAGGCTATGAGCGCGCGGATGGCAGTGTCGTGCAGGAGGCCACCTGGACCTTCGCACGAACTGGTCAGGAAGCCACAGACATGGGCTTTATGGCAATCCACGTCGATACCCTCGGCTGGTCAATCGCCATGGGTATTCTGTTCCTGGGCCTGTTCCGCTTTGTGGCCAACCGGGTCACCGAAGGCACGCCGAGCGGCTTGCAGAACCTGATCGAGATGACCTTTGAATTTGTTCAGGGCATCGTGCGCGATGTTTTCCACGGCAAGAATCCGCTGATTGCGCCCCTGGCGTTGACGATTTTCGTCTGGATTCTGCTGATGAACATCCTGAAGCTGATCCCCATCGACTATATTCCGTCGATCGCTCATGCGCTGGGGCTTGAGTACTTCAAGATTGTTCCGACCACCGATCCGAATGCCACCTTCGGCATGTCGATTGGTGTGTTCCTGCTGATTCTGTTCTACAGCTTCAAGGTGAAAGGCGTCAGTGGCTTCAGTAAAGAACTGGCCTTCAACCCGTTCAATCATTGGATCATGATCCCGTTCAACCTGCTGCTGGAAATTCTGGCACTGATCATCAAGCCAATCAGTCTGGCGCTGCGTCTGTTCGGTAACATGTACGCTGGTGAAGTTGTGTTTATCCTGATTGCGCTGTTGCCACTGTGGATTCAGTGGACGTTGAACGTTCCCTGGGCGATCTTCCACATCCTGGTTATTCCGCTTCAGGCCTTTATTTTTACGGTGCTCACTGTGGTTTACCTCAGCGCGGCACACGAAGATCACTGATTAACCCTTAAATAAACAAACCCTTAACTATCTGAAAAAACTGAGGAGTCTTCAATGGAAATGGTATTTATCGCAGCTGCGTTGATCATCGGTCTGGGCGCTCTGGGCGCTGGTATCGGTTTCGGTCTGCTGGGCGGCAAACTGCTTGAGTCCACTGCCCGTCAGCCGGAAATGGCCAACCAACTGCAAACCAAAGCCTTCATCATGGCTGGTCTGCTTGACGCGGTTCCCATGATCGGTGTTGGTATCGCGATGTACCTGATCTTCGTTGTTGCTGGTTAATTAAACCGAGAGCTGTGGGCGCCGGCTAAGGCCGCGCCCCTCCTTCCGGAAACCAGGACGCAACGAATAGCAAGAGGTATATCGCCGTGAATATAAACCTTACGTTGATAGGGCAATCGATTGCCTTCGCTATTTTCGTCTGGTTCTGCGTCAAATATGTATGGCCGCCGATTACGGCAGCCATGGAAGCGCGCCAGAAGAAAATTGCAGATGGCCTATCCGCGGCCGATCGGGCATCACTCGATCTCGAACTGGCCCAGGAAAAAGCCACCAAAGAACTGCAAAAGGCGAAAGAAGAAGCTGCAGCCCTGATTGACCAGGCCAACAAGCGTGCCGCCCAGATTGTGGAAGCCTCCAAAGAGGATGCCCGCAAAGAAGGCGAAAAGCTTATTGAGCAGGCCAGGGCGGAAATTCAACAGGAGCGTGTTCAGGCTCGCGACGCACTCAGAGCAGAAGTGGCCACCCTGGCCGTTGCCGGTGCCGAGAAGATTCTGGAAACCTCTGTAGACGCCAAAGCTCACAGCGAGATGCTGGAAAAGCTGGCCGCAGAACTCTAAACGAGGGTCATCATGGCAGAACTTACAACGTTAGCCCGACCCTACGCGAAGGCCGTTTTTGATGCCGCGCAGGACCAGAACGCCGTTGATCAATGGGATCAGGCTCTGGCTTTTGCCGCTCAGGTTGCGGCTGACCAAGAGGTAAAGAACATCCTGGCCAACCCCGGCCTGTCTGAGCAACGCAAGGCGGAACTCTTCGCAGAGTGTTTTGAAGAGCCGCTGCCTGAAGCACTCAGAAACTTCCTGTTGATTCTTGCTGAAAACAAGCGTCTGGCCCTGCTGCCGGAGATTTCTGCTCTGTTCCGTTTGTATCGTGCAGACCTCGAGAAGTCTGTACACCTGACAATCGATACCGCATTCGACTTGTCTGCAGACGAGCAGCAGAAACTGATCGACGCACTGTCCAAAAAGCTGGAGCGCAAGGTCGAACTCGAGACCACCGTGGATCAGTCCCTGATCGGTGGCGTGATCGTACGAACAGGCGACCTGGTTATCGACGCTTCAGTCCGTGGCAAACTGGCCAGAATGGCCAGGGCTCTGGGCTCCTGATTTCAGCACAAGGTTTGAGGACAAAGGCATGCAGCAACTGAATCCATCCGAGATCAGTGACATCATCAAGAAGAGAATCGAGAAACTCGACATCTCTTCCGAAGCAAAAAACGAAGGTACGATCCTGTCTGTATCTGACGGTATCGTGCTGATCCACGGTCTGGCCGACGTTATGTACGGCGAGATGATTGAATTTGCCAACGGCACATACGGCATGGCGCTGAACCTGGAGCGTGATTCTGTTGGTGCGGTTGTTCTGGGTGACTACGAAGGTCTGGCCGAAGGCCAGAAGGTACGTTGTACTGGTCGTATCCTGGAAGTACCCGTTGGTAACGAACTGCTGGGCCGTGTGGTTGACTCCCTGGGTAACCCCATCGACGGTAAGGGCGAGCTGGGCAACAGCCTGACCTCCCCGGTCGAGAAGGTTGCACCGGGCGTTATCGCCCGTCAGTCCGTTGACGAGCCGGTACAGACTGGTCTGAAAGCCATCGATACCATGGTTCCCATCGGCCGCGGCCAGCGTGAGCTGATCATCGGTGACCGTCAGATCGGTAAGACCGCGGTTGCCATCGACGCGATCATCAACCAGAAGCACACCGGCATCAAGTGTATCTACGTTGCCGTTGGCCAGAAGCAGTCTTCCATTGCCGCCGTTGTGCGCAAGCTGGAAGAGCACGGTGCCATGGACCACACCATCGTGGTTGCTGCTGGTGCCGCCGATCCGGCCGCCATGCAGTTCCTGGCTCCGTACGCCGGTACTTCCATGGGTGAGTTCTTCCGCGACCGCGGTGAAGACGCCCTGATCGTATACGATGACCTGTCCAAACAGGCCGTTGCCTACCGTCAGATCTCCCTGCTGCTGCGTCGTCCGCCAGGACGTGAAGCATTCCCGGGTGACGTTTTCTACCTGCACTCCCGCCTGCTGGAGCGTGCGTCCCGTGTAAATGCTGACTACGTTGAGCAGTTCACCAACGGCGAAGTGAAAGGCAAGACCGGTTCCCTGACCGCGCTGCCGATCATCGAGACTCAGGCTGGTGACGTGTCTGCGTTCGTACCGACCAACGTAATTTCCATTACCGATGGTCAGATCTTCCTGGAAACCAACCTGTTCAACTCCGGTATCCGTCCGGCCATGAACGCCGGTATCTCTGTATCCCGGGTAGGTGGTGCAGCCCAGACCAAGATCATGAAGAAGCTCGGCGGTAACATCCGTCTGGCCCTGGCCCAGTACCGGGAACTGGCGGCGTTTGCCCAGTTCGCTTCTGACCTCGACGAAGCAACTCGTAAGCAGCTGGAGCATGGTCAGCGCGTCACCGAGCTGATGAAGCAGAACCAGTACAGCCCGATGACCGTTGCGGAAATGGGTACCGTACTGTTCGCAGCGAACGAAGGCTTCCTGGACGATGTGGATGTCAACAAGGTTGTGAAGTTCGAAGCCCAACTGCTGGACTGGATGCGGTCCGAGCAGAAGGAACTTCTGGACAAGATCGGCCCTGAAGGTAACTTCAACGACGACATCACTGCCGGCCTCAAAGCTGCTCTGGAGAAATTCAAGACCACTCAGAGCTGGTAAATCCAAAAGGCCCGCCGTTGTGCGGGCCTGCTGGTCCATTTGAGTGTCTAACTTGAAAAGGCAGTGACATATGGCCGTCGGAAAAGAAATACGTAACCAGATCGGAAGCATCAAGAGCACGCAGAAGATCACGTCTGCCATGGAAATGGTAGCCGCGAGCAAGATGCGTAAGGCTCAGGAGCGTATGCAGGCAACTCGCCCGTACGCTGAAAAGATGCGCCAGGTAATCGGACACATTGCGAAGTCCAACAAGGATTACCGCCATCCGTTCATGCAGGAGCGCGAGGTCAAGCGGGTAGGCTACATTGTGGTCTCCTCTGATCGCGGTCTTTGCGGTGGTCTGAACACCAACGCGTTCAAGCTGCTCGTCAGAGAAATGCGTGAATGGAAACAACAAGGTATTGAGACCGATATCTGCGCTATTGGCCAGAAGGGTGCCTCCTTCTTCCGCAACTACGGCGGGAACGTGGTGGCAGCCGTGACGCACCTGGGCGATAGCCCGAGTGCAGATCAGCTGATCGGTAGCGTCAAGGTGATGCTGGATTCGTTCGTGGAAGGCAAGATCGACCGCCTGTTCCTGATCAGCAACGAATTCGTCAACACCATGACCCAGAGCCCGAAGGCGCTGCAGTTGCTGCCGCTGCCGGAAGGCGATGATGAAGAAATCGGTCACCAGTGGGATTACATCTACGAGCCGGATTCCCGTCCGATCCTTGACGGGCTGATGCCACGTTATATCGAATCCCAGGTGTATCAGGGTGTGGTAGAAAATCTGGCCTGTGAGCAGGCTGCCCGGATGATTGCCATGAAGAGCGCGACAGATAACGCTGGCAGCATCATTGACGAGCTTCAACTGGCCTACAACAAGGCCCGTCAGGCAGCGATCACACAAGAGATTTCGGAGATTGTGAGCGGCGCGGCATCTGTTGGTTAACGCTCACAGACCTACTGGTTTTATTGACTATCAAGATAACGAGGAACCGAGCATGAGTAGCGGACACATCGTTCAGATCATTGGCGCGGTTATCGACGTGGAATTTCCACGTGACTCCGTTCCAAGCGTTTACGACGCACTGCTGCTTGAAGGTGGCGAAACAACTCTGGAAGTCCAGCAGCAGCTGGGTGACGGCATTGTTCGTACCATCGCCATGGGCAGCACTGAGGGCCTGAAGCGTGGGCTGAAAGCAGAAAACACCGGCAAGCCGATCTCTGTACCTGTGGGTACACAGACTCTGGGCCGGATCATGGACGTTCTGGGTCGTCCCATCGACGAACAGGGCGACATCGGCGAAGAAGAGCGCTGGGCTATCCACCGCAAAGCACCGGGCTATGCCGATCAGGCAGCGTCTGCCGACCTGCTGGAAACCGGCATCAAGGTTATCGACCTGATCTGCCCGTTCGCCAAGGGTGGTAAGGTTGGTCTGTTCGGTGGTGCCGGCGTAGGCAAGACCGTAAACATGATGGAACTGATCAACAACATCGCGAAAGAGCACTCCGGTCTCTCCGTATTCGCAGGTGTTGGTGAGCGGACCCGGGAAGGTAACGACTTCTACTACGAAATGAAGGAGTCCAACGTTCTCGATAAGGTTGCCATGGTTTACGGCCAGATGAACGAGCCCCCTGGAAACCGTCTGCGTGTGGCCCTGACCGGTCTCACCATGGCTGAGAAGTTCCGTGACGAAGGCCGTGACGTACTGCTGTTCGTTGACAACATCTACCGTTACACCCTGGCCGGTACTGAGGTATCTGCACTGCTGGGTCGTATGCCTTCTGCGGTAGGTTACCAGCCGACCCTGGCGGAAGAGATGGGTCAGCTGCAGGAGCGTATCACCTCTACCAAGACCGGTTCCATCACTTCTATCCAGGCGGTCTACGTACCGGCGGATGACTTGACTGACCCGTCTCCGGCCACCACCTTCTCGCACCTTGACGCGACCGTGGTACTGAGCCGTGACATCGCTTCCAAGGGTATCTACCCGGCGATCGATCCGCTCGACTCCACCTCCCGTCAGCTGGATCCGCTGGTGATTGGTGAGCAGCACTACAACGTTGCCCGTGGTGTTCAGAACGTTCTGCAGCGCTACAAGGAACTGAAAGACATCATCGCGATCCTGGGTATGGACGAGCTGTCTGAAGACGACAAGCTGATCGTATCCCGCGCCCGTAAGATTGAGCGTTTCCTGTCGCAGCCGTTCCACGTTGCTGAAGTATTTACCGGTTCTCCGGGTAAGTACGTGTCTCTGAAAGAGACCATCGCCAGCTTCGAAGGCATTCTCAACGGTGACTACGACGACATGCCGGAGCAGGCGTTCTACATGTGCGGCGGCATCGAAGAAGCGATTGAGAAAGCTAAGGCAATGAAAGAGAAGGAAGGTAAGTAAGACACCTTTTTTCCTTTCTGACCCAAGAGGCGTATGAAATGGCTATGACCGTACATTGTGACGTCGTAAGTGCCGAGGAAAAAATCTATTCGGGCCTGGTGGAGATGCTGATCGCCACCGGTACCGAAGGTGAGCTTGGCATCCAGTATGGCCATGCTCCGCTACTGACCGAGCTGAAGCCCGGCGCAGTGCGGATCATCAAGCAGGGTGGCAGTGAGGAGATTCTGTACGTATCCGGTGGTTACCTGGAAGTACAGCCCAATCTGGTTACCCTGATGGCCGACACCGCCGTTCGTGCAAAGGATGTGGACGAAGCAGCGGCCCTGGAAGCCCAGAAGCAAGCCGAGAAGGCACTGGCGAACAAGACAGGCGAGTTCGAGTACTCGCGTGCTGCCGCCGAGCTGGCCGAAGCTGCCGCTCAGCTGCGCACCATCCAGAAGCTGCGCAAGCACCTGCGTTAAGCAGAGCCTGTGTCAGCGCCCGGACTGGCCTGACAGTGAACCGCATCCTCAGGTGGAGGGCCCGGTATTCCGGAAACGGAGTGTCGGCGATTCCACCGGGACGCGGTTTTTTCATTTATGGACGTTTTGAATACCGGAGCTGATTGCCCCATGAGCCCGTTACACGTTGTGATCCTGGCCGCAGGCCAGGGCTCCCGCATGAAATCCTCCCTGCCCAAGGTGCTGCACCCGGTGGCGGGTAAAGCCATGCTGCACCATGTGGTTGATACCGCAAAACAACTGGGCGCGGAGAAAATTCACACGGTGATTGGTCACGGGGCCGATCAGGTTCGGGCGTCTCTGGAAGACGACTCGGTGAACTGGGTGTTGCAGACCGAACAGCTGGGCACCGGCCATGCCGTGGCCCAGGCACTGCCGGCACTGCCGGATGATGCCCGGGTGTTGGTGTTGTACGGTGACGTCCCTCTGACTCGCAAAGATACCCTGGAAACCATGGTCGCCGACCTGGACGAACGGAATCTGGCTTTGCTGACGGTGGATATGGACAACCCCCACGGTTATGGCCGGATCGTTCGCAACGAACAAGGCCTGGTTCAGGCCATCGTTGAGCAGAAAGACGCGACCGCTGAACAGCAGCAGATTCAGGAAGTGAACACCGGCATTCTCGCGGTATCCGCCCGTCATCTGAAGCAATGGCTGCCCGCTCTGTCCAACAGCAATGCCCAGGGCGAGTATTATCTGACTGACATTATCGCGATGGCGGTCGACCACGGCTTGTCAGTGACGGTTTCCCAACCGCTGAATCCGTTTGAGGTTCAGGGCGTGAACAACCGCCTGCAACTGGCGGAACTGGAGCGCTGGTACCAGCGTCAGCAAGCCGAGCGTTTGATGACCGAGGGTGCATCCCTGGCGGACCCGGCCCGCATTGAGGTGCGCGGTGAGCTCACCATTGGCAACGACCTGTGGATAGACGTAAACGCGGTCTTTGAAGGCCGGGTGAGCCTCGGCAACAACGTCGTGATCGGACCCAACTGTGTGATCAAAGACGCCACCATCGCCGACGGTGCCGAGATCAAGGCCAACAGCGTGATTGAAGGTGCGGTAGTGGGTTCCAACGCCCAGATCGGGCCATTCGCACGTCTGCGCCCGGGCACTGAACTGGCCGCCAACACCAAGGTTGGCAATTTTGTCGAAACGAAGAAGGCCGTGGTGGGTGAGGGCAGCAAGATCAATCACCTCAGTTACGTTGGTGATGCCTCACTGGGCCGTAATGTGAATGTGGGTGCAGGTACCATCACCTGCAATTATGATGGTGTGAACAAACACCAGACGGTATTGGGTGACGGGGTATTTGTCGGCTCCAATACCTCACTGGTCGCTCCGGTGAACGTAGCGGAACAGGCCACCATTGGTGCCGGCTCCACCATTACCCGCGATATCAGCGAAGGGGAACTGGCGGTGGCCCGTGGCAAGCAGCGCAACATCGCCGGCTGGGAACGGCCGAAAAAAGCGTAACCAACGATTAACGAACAGGTGATAACAGCATGTGTGGGATTGTAGGAGCGGTATCTGAACGGGATGTCCAGGGTATTCTGCTGGAGGGCCTGCGCCGCCTGGAATACCGGGGGTACGACTCCGCCGGCATGGCCGTCATCAATGGCCAGCACCTGGTGCAGCGAGCCCGGGAAGTTGGCAAGGTGGCGGCCCTGGCTGATGCCATTGAAGCAAACCCCCTGGCTGGTCACCTGGGTATCGCCCACACTCGCTGGGCCACCCACGGCGAGCCCTCTCAGGTAAACGCCCATCCCCATATGTCCGGCGAGCGGCTGGCCATCGTCCATAACGGCATCATCGAGAACTACCAGGAACTACGGGATGAACTCAGGGCCGAGGGTTTTGAGTTCACCTCCCAGACCGATACCGAGGTGGTCGCGCATCTGATCGAGAAATACTTCCGTGAACAGGGCAAACTCTACGAGGCGGTAAAGGCGGCCATTCAGCGTCTGCGCGGTGCCTACGCCCTGGCCGTTGTTCATGCCGATGAGCCGGATCACCTGGTGGTCTGTCGCGAGGGCAGCCCTCTGGTGGTTGGCGTCGGTATTGGCGAGAATTTCATCGCGTCTGACCAGCTGGCCCTGTTGCCGGTGACCGACCGCTTCATGTTCCTGGAAGAGGGCGATATCGCCGATATCCGCAAGGACAACATCCGCATCCACGATCGCAGTGGTCAGCCGGTGGAGCGGACCATTACCCGTTTTGAACACGGTGCTGACTCTGCGGACAAAGGTGAATACCGCCACTTCATGCTCAAGGAAATCTACGAGCAACCGAAAGTGATCAAGGCCACCATGGAAGGCCGGATCACCGACAGCCGGGTCCTGGAGCAAGCCTTGGGAACCGATGCGGCCAACCTGCTGGATAACGTCCGTCACGTGCAGATCATCGCCTGTGGCACTTCGTACCATGCCGGCATGGTGGCCCGCTACTGGATTGAGGAACTGGCCGGCGTGCCTTGTTCGGTGGAAGTCGCTTCCGAGTTCCGCTACCGCAAACACGTGATTCAGCCCGACACCCTGTTCCTGTGCATTTCCCAGTCCGGTGAAACCGCCGACACTCTGGCGGCATTGCGTCAGGCCAAACAGGCTGGCTTCCGCGCGGCTCTGGCCATCTGCAACGTGCCGGGCAGCTCGCTGGTGCGGGAATCCGATCTGGTCATCATGACCCAGGCCGGTCCGGAAATTGGTGTGGCGTCGACCAAGGCGTTCACCACCCAGCTGACCGCCTTGCTGATCTTCACCCTGGCGCTGGCGCGCCATAATGGCCTGAGTGAAGAGAAAGAGGCAGACATCGTTGCCGCCATTCATCAGTTGCCCAAGCAGGTGAGTGATATCCTCGCCCTGGATGCCGACATTGAAGAGATGTCCAAGGCGTTTATGGACAAGAACCACAGCCTGTTCCTGGGCCGCGGTTCCCAGTTCCCGGTGGCGATGGAAGGGGCCCTCAAGCTCAAGGAAATCTCTTACATCCACGCCGAGGCCTATCCCGCCGGCGAGCTCAAACACGGTCCGCTAGCCTTGGTGGACAGTGAAATGCCGGTAGTCACGGTGGCACCGAACAACGACCTGGTGGAAAAGCTGAAATCCAATCTGGAGGAAGTTCGCGCCCGTGGCGGTGAGCTGTTCGTGTTTGCCGACAAGGCGGCGGACGTGAAGCCGGAAGAAGGCATCCACGTGATGCAACTGCCGTCCGTGCACGAGATCACCGCGCCCATCGTGTACACCGTACCGCTGCAGTTGCTGTCTTATCACGTGGCGGTGTTGAAGGGTACGGATGTGGACCAGCCGCGGAACCTGGCCAAGAGTGTGACGGTGGAATAACCGGTCTTTCCCTTCCAGGTGTTTGAAAAGCCCGTTGCGCGCATCAGCCAGCGGGCTTTTTTCGTTCTCTCGGTGTTTTAAACGATTTCACAAATTAGATGCACTGTGTAACCAAGTGGTACTGGCTGAAAATCGCGCCCGCCACTATGATGCCTGTCCAAATTATGATCAACAGGATGGGTGTTTCCGATGAATGATCGTCTCCGATCAATGTTAGGCCTGGCCATTCTCCTCCTCATTACCTTCGGCTCGGCCTCTGCCCAGACGCTCGAAATTACCGATGGAAAGGAGACTCTGGTGCTGGATCGGGCACTGTTGGAGAGTTTTCCACAGTCAGTCATCGAGACCACCAGTCCTTACTACGAAGGCACCGCCGAGTTCTCCGGCCCAACGCTGGCAAGGGTCATTGAGCGTTTTGGCAGCACCGGGGCCAGCGCGGTCACCCTGGTGGCTCTGAATGGTTACAAGGTGTCAGGGTCGATGAAGGAACTGATGAGCCTGGACGCCATTGTGTCCACCCGCCAGAACGGCGAGCCGATGAGCATCCGCCAGCGTGGTCCCTACTGGATCATGTTGCCGTTATCGGAGCGGCCTGAGCTGGACAGTGAGGATTTCCACCGTTACATGGTCTGGCAGCTCAACCGGATTGAACTCACGCAGGAATGAACAGCCAATCTGTTCTGGCGGGACTCTTCTCCCGCATCACCGTGGTCCTGTTGTTCTCCGTGGTGGGTGTCTTGCTGTCCGCCAGTTTTTACACCTATCTCCAGGATCGCAAACTGCAGAGTGTCTCGCTCAGTGCCCTGAGAATGGCGTCCTGGAACCTGGTTCGTCTCGGCAGCGAAGCAAGCGCCCTGGATAGGGAGTTGTCGCTGCTTGATCGCGGTGTCGGCGAGCCTGCTCAGGTTACCCTGAGGTACGACGTTCTCTGGAGCCGCTACGATTACCTCCTGACCAGCAAGGAGTCTGCGCCCACCCGAGAACACGACAACAATGCGGCTCGCCTGCAGGATCTGTTCACCCGTTTGCAGGCGCTGGAGGACCCTCTTACCCGACGCCTCGCCGGAGACCCTACCGGCTGGTCTGACGCCATGGCGGCATGGCATCGGCAGTGGCAGGACGTTATGCAGCTGGTTACCGATAACTTTGTGGGCGATGAAACCAGTCGGTTGATGAGCAGCGTGGAAGCCTCCCGGGACAGGCTGGCCAAGCTCCGGATACTGACACTGGTCGCCTTGGCGGTAGTTTTCGGCTATCTGGCGCTGGGAATGGCATTCCTGCGCAAGCAGTCAAAGACCGATCCGGTCACCGGGTTGCCCAACAGCCATTATTTGCATTCCCTCGCAGGCGTGGACCCTCGCGTCAGCATCATTACCTGCGCCATTCAGAAATACACGCTGGTGCTCAGTGAATATGGCCAGGAGGGCGCAACTTCGCTTACCCAGGCATTTGCTCGTAAACTCCAGCGCGAATTGTCGTCTGATGATCAGCTCATCCAGGTGTCGGCCAGTGAGTTTGTGATTCTACTGGCGCCCCTGGAGCCCGAGTTCGTTGAGTCTTCGGTCTACCAGCTGGTGTCTGCGACCCGCTTTGACTGGCGGATTGGCGATTCCGTCTGGCATGCCTCAGCCGTTTTCGGCGTGGCGCCGCCCTGCGCCGGAAAAGCAGGTGACTGGCAGATCCGCTATCAGCAGGCGCATCGTGCATTGGTCCAGGCCTCGGAGGAAAACCAGTCCTATTTCATTGACGGAGAAGCTCTGCGCCGGCGGATACTGGAAGAACGCCAGATTCACGCAGGTCTGCTCAGCCTGTTTAATGAGGAACCTGGTGCGTTGATACTCCGGCTGGTCTATCAGCCCATCGTCAGTGCGTCCGACGTGAACCTTGTAACCGGGGCCGAAGTCCTGTTGCGCTGCGAACACGAGAGCCTGGGATTCATCCCGCCCAATCGC
Organism: Marinobacter sp. EN3; assembly: GCF_000475315.1. Lineage (NCBI taxonomy): Bacteria > Pseudomonadati > Pseudomonadota > Gammaproteobacteria > Pseudomonadales > Marinobacteraceae > Marinobacter > Marinobacter sp. EN3. The sequence goes on along the minus strand of NZ_AXCC01000063.1, from coordinate 29,405 downwards.
GTGGTAGAGCTCTGCGAGCGCTATGGTCTGGGGGAACAGCTGGGTTGTTGGCTGTTCCGCAGGGTTGCCGCGGAAACCCGGCAGCTGTATTCCGGGCTCCGGTATACCGGCAACCTCTCGATCAACCTCAACCCCGCCATGTTGTCCATGAAGCTGATCGGAAACGTTGAACGGCTACTGCTCGAGCCCGGTATCCCCGCGGCGGCCTTATGCATGGAGATTACCGAGGACAACGCGGCTCTGGAGTTTGGCAACATCAATGATGTGATTGAAGCGTTGCATGGTCTCGGCATTACCTTTGCCCTGGACGATTTCGGCACCGGCCACTCGTCCCTGGAATACGTCCGGGAGCTCAAGGTCGACAGGCTGAAGATCGACCGTTGCTTCGTTGAGGGCATTGAGCTGGATGCCAACAAAGCCAGGTTCCTGGCATCCATTGTGTCGATGGCCAACCAGGCGTTCATGAAGAGCGTGATTGAGGGGGTGGAGAACGAGTCCCAATGGCAGCAAGTGGAGTCATTCGGGGATGTTCTGGTGCAGGGCTACTACGCTCACAAGCCGATGTCATTCAACGACTATCTGGGTTTGCTTCTGGATGCCAAAACGCGCTGGCCCACCCCGGATTCCGCTCGGGCAATTGCGGAGGTCCGGGTATGAAGCTGTCACTGCGAGTCCAGGCGGTCATTGGTATCGGCACCATTGAAGTAGCGATACTGGTGGTTCTGTTGTACTCCGTATTCCACTTCATGGATGGCTCTATCCACCAGGAGGTGGATCGCCGTGCTCAATCCATCGCCCGGGTATTGGCAGCCAATGCCGTTGATAACCTGCTGCTTGGCAATCGAGTGGGACTGCAGGATCTGGTCAGCGCCACTGCGCGTGCTGATGGCATCGAATTCGCCCGTATTCTGGATTATGAGGGCCGGCTGTTGGTGGAAGCGGGCTCTCCCGAGAGCTTGAAGCAGCCGTTCGAGCGTTCCCGCAGAGCCGAAGCACTTCCGGACCTTTACATGGCGAAGGCGGTGATTACCCAGGCGGGACTGGGTTATGGGTCGGTGGAAATCGGACTGGATTTATCCGGCCAGAAACGGGCCATGGCCGGAGCTAAGCGGAACAGCGTGATGATCGCCGGGCTTGAGGTGCTGACGGCCGCGCTGTTCTCCATGCTTGCCGGTCATTACCTGGTCCGGCGCCTACGCCGGATTCGTCGTTTTCTGAAGTCCGTGAACCAGGGGGATTACCTGCAACGCCTGGATGACCACGGAACCGATGAGGTATCCGACATTGCTGCCGAGATTGATCAGCTTGCGGATCGGTTGGTCTGGGAGAAAAGTACGCGGGACGCGCGCATTCATGAGCTTGAAGTACAGAACAAGCTGCTGCAGACCAAGCTGGCAGAACAGCTCCGAAAAGGTTGAAGGCAGAGCTATTCCTGATCTCCGGCCGGCACAGCTTTGGTGTCGTCTGTGTGGTCCAGACCGTTGAAGAACCGCACCTGATTCTTGCCTCTTTGTTTGGCCTGGTACATGGCGATGTCGGCTTGCCTTAGCAGTACTTCGGCATCAATATCCGGCACCTGTGGATAAAAACTGACGCCAAGGCTGGCAGAGACCTGAACGGTTCGTTCGAGCAGTTCGACCGGCTCCGACAATGCCGACAGCAGTCGGGACAGGATGGTTTTGCAGTCAGGCCCGGACGAAAGCTCCGGCAGCAATACCACAAACTCATCCCCACCCAGTCGTGCAACGGTGTCGCATTCCCTCAGGATGCCTTTCATTCGCCTGGCCAGTGTGACCAGGAGTTCGTCGCCGGTGGCATGGCCATAGGTGTCATTAACGGCCTTGAAGCCATCCAGATCCAGGAACACCACAGCCAGTAAATCCCCGTGCCGTCGGGTAGAGGCGACTGCGTGCTGAAGCCGCTCCCCCAGCAGCAGCCGGTTGGGAAGGCCGGTCAGGGGATCGTAGTGGGCAATATGACGAAGCTGTTCTTCGGTCTGTTTGAGGTGGGAAATATCCGCGAACAGCGTGACATAATGCTCCACCTCTCCCTCCCGGCTGCGCACCGCCGCGATGGTCATCAGTGAGGGCAGCAACGAGCCATTCTGGCAACGTATCCAGTACTCACCACTCCATACTCCCTTGGCATCAAGCGATGCCAGCACCTGATGCCGAAAATCCCGGGAGTACTGGTCAGAGGCCAGGATATCCTCGTAATACTGCTCCAGAACGTGTTCCCGGGCGTATCCGGTCAGCGCGCTGAAGGCGGCGTTTACGTCCAGAATTCGTCCCTGTGCACTGGTCAGTACAATGCCTTCCCGGGCATGGCGAAACACACCCGCTGCCATCGACAGGCTGGCCTCCGCCCGCTTGCGTTCCGTAATGTCCTGATGGGTGCCGTACATAAGCGAGGGCTGGCCCTGGTCATCCCAGGATTGCACCTGGCCACGGTCGAGAACCCAGACCCAGTGACCGTCCTTGTGTCGCATCCGGGCCTCACATTCGTAATAGGCCAGCTCGCCGCGGAAATGCCGCTCCAGCAGCTCGGCGCTGCGCTGCAGATCATCCGGATGCGCCAGGTTCATCCAGGTGTCGATCGATACCGGCGCCAGTTCCTCCAGGGTATAGCCTGCGATCTCGGCCCAGCGTTTGTTGTAGACGGTTTCTCCCGTCTGGACATTCCACGCCCAGGTACCCGACCGGGTCCCGCTGATAATGTTCTCCAGCCGACTTCGTTCCAGCTTCAGTTGCTCCCGTGAGGCTTTGATGGACTCGAGCATGGTGTTGATGCCATCACTCAGCACGGCCAGCTCCCGATACTGGAACGGAGGCACGGGCTGGAGCGGAATACCCTCGGCATCCTTGTTCCTGAGCGCGTCATCGATGGCGACAATGGAACGGAAAACCGAGCGGTGGAGCACCGTGCCGAGTAAAGCCGACAGGGTGAGCGCGAGAGCCAGTACCGTCAGCAGTTCCTCAAGCACTACCCGCTCCAACTTTGCCACCAGCAGGTCATCCGCGGCGTAGATCCGGATTGTACCCAGTACTTCATCGTTGCCGCCCACTATGGGCGCACTGGCTTGGTAAAACGCCTGGGCAAGCTCATGCTGAACCGGTTGGGTGCGTTGCTGGAACAATCTGTATTGGCCGTTCTGTTGCCGCAGTTGGCCATACAGGTAGTAGGGCTGGCCGAGAATCCGGCCCATCTCATAGTCTTCGAGTATCACCGCGAAGTGTTGTTTCAGGGCCATCTCGGTGGCAATCAGGCTTTCGTATTCGTGCACCGAGTAGGATTCGATAAATGGGGCAATGCTCCGGCTCAGACGTTCAAGACTCTCGTGGACATCCTGTTCGATGCCCGCCGTAATCTCTGCCCGGGCGGTGCTGTAAACATACACCGCATGCAACAGAAATACGCCCGCGATAACGGCCACTACCAGAGACGTAGTGCGGCCCAGTAAAGAGGGGTAACCAGAGGTGTTTGCGGCCACTTGTTTCATCATGGTTGCGACCGGTTACCCAGAACGTTGCGCTGGATGGTCGGCAGGAGTTGCTCCAGATTACTTCGGTGTACCGGTAACACCGGCAGCCGCTGGACCTTTTCAACCGGTGCACCCGACAGGTGCCGATGCATTGCCTCCACGGCGGTTTCGCCCATCAGGAATGGCTGCTGCATCCCGGCCGCCACGAGGTCGCCAGAACGGATCATGGCCAGAAACTCGGGTTCGGCGTCAAAGCAGATCAGCAGGATCTGGCCGGTTTTGCCGGATTCCCAAATGGCATCCAGCGCGCCCCGGTATCGATTGGAGCCCTGTAACCAGATGGCTCGGAGCTGTGGATTGTCCTGAATCAGACGTCGACTGAATTCATAGGTCTCGCGGTAGGAAAAATCCGCTTGCTGGTAGATGCCGGCGGTGCTGACACCATGCTCCTCCAGGGCCCGCAGAAAGCCTTCGGTCCGGGCCTTGCCGTTGGCTCGCTTCTGGGGAATGGCGACAATCCCCACCGTCCCGTCCATCCAGCCTTTCTCGTCCAGAGCGACAACCAGCAGTTCGCCCAGATTGTAGGCGCCCTGGTCATTGTCGGATTCGATATAGCTCACATAGTTGTCCGACTTGGCGCCAATGTCTGAAATCACGACCGGAATACCGGCTTGTTCTGCAAGCTTGAGAACCGTGACGGCGGCGGAGGATTGGGTCGGGGAGAGGATGATGCCGTCAACGCCGGAGTCAATCGCGGCAACGGTCGCTTCCAGTTCTCGTCGGGACAGGTTGTCAGCGCTGTGTACCGATAACTCATAGCCCAGTTCAGTAGCCTTCTGGTGAATGCCCCGGGCCATGATGTCCCAGAACGGGATACGAATGTCGGGAACCAGATAGGCCAGCGTGCGTTCCTGAGCCGCAGCGTCGGATGCCGGGTTGAGCATCAGGATCAGAACAACGGGAAGTGCCCGGAATACACGGACCAGAGAGTGTTTCATGCCGACATCGTATTGCTGGAAAGCGGCCTATTTTACTGTGTGTAACTTGGCGACATATAGTTCTTTGGGATGATCTTTATCAAATTGTTGGTGAATACTTGCTTCCCGCAAGGTCGCTGGCAAAGGCGGAGGGCCGCCGCTGGATAACTCGCGTCGTTGACCAATTCCCGGTAAACTAGGCGCCCTGCCAGGGGTACGCCCCGCCTACACCTGAATGTGGGCCTTTCTACCACCTTCGGGCCATTACCCCGGGCACAAATATCAAGGAAGATAACGGCTTCATGCCGCATACTTCTCCGGCAGTCATCTTCAGAAGAATTGTGTAATGCCCAACACCGTAATTGCTGGCTTCACCCATAATTTTCTTGGCAAGGCACCCGTCTGGTACAAGCAGGTTATTCTGCTATTCCTGATTGCCAATCCCGTCGTGATGTACGTGCTTGGACCGGGCGTTGCAGGCTGGCTGCTGATCGGCGAGTTCATTTTTACCCTGGCAATGGCGCTGAAATGCTACCCACTGCTCCCGGGGGGCTTGCTGGCGGTGGAGGCCCTGCTGATCGGGCTGACGTCCGCGGATGCGGTGTACCATGAGGTTCTGACCAATTTCCCGGTCATCCTGCTGCTGATGTTCATGGTGGCGGGTATTTACTTCATGAAAGAGCTGCTGCTGGTGACCTTCACCCAGATTCTGGTGGGGGTGCGGTCCAAGTCGGCGTTGTCGCTGCTGTTCTGCAGCGCTGCAGCGGTGCTGTCTGCGTTTCTCGATGCCCTGACCGTCACCGCCGTCATCATCAGCGTTGCGGTAGGTTTCTTCTCGGTCTATCACAAGGTGGCATCCGGCAAGGGTTACCAGCAGAAAGACCACAACACCAACAGCGACGACGAAGTGATTGAGCTGCACCGGGAAGATCTGGAAAACTTCCGTGCCTTTCTCCGCAGCCTGCTGATGCACGGGGCGATCGGTACCGCTCTGGGCGGCGTCGCCACCATGGTGGGTGAACCCCAGAACCTGCTGATCGCCAAGGTGGTTGGCTGGGATTTCGCCGGCTTTTTCCTGCACATGGCACCGGTGAGTATTCCGGTTTTGTTCGCCGGTCTGGCCACGTGCTGGGCGCTGGAGAAACTACGCTGGTTTGGATACGGCGGTCGACTGCCCAAGCCGGTGCGACGGGTGTTGGAAGAGTTCGCTGATAATGAAAAGGCTCGGCGCACCAAGTCTGATCAGGCGGCGCTCTGGATTCAGGCGGTGGCCGCGGTCATTCTGGTGTTTGGTCTGGCATTCCACATCGCCGAAGTAGGATTGATTGGCCTGCTGGTGATTATCCTGATTACCTCCTTTACCGGCGTGACGGACGAACACCAGATTGGCAAGGCGTTCCAGGAATCCCTGCCCTTTACCTCATTGCTGGTGGTGTTTTTCGCCGTGGTGGCGGTGATTCACGAGCAGCACCTGTTCAAACCGATCATTGATTACGTACTGGCGCTGCCTGAAGGCCAGCAGCCGGGCATGTTCTTCATTGCCAACGGGCTGTTGTCGATGATCAGCGACAACGTGTTTGTGGCGACCGTCTACATCAGCGAAGTGAAACAGGCGCTGGACGCCGGCAGCATCAGCTACGAGCACTTCCAGACCCTGGCCGTAGCCATCAATACCGGTACCAACCTGCCGAGCGTAGCTACACCCAATGGCCAGGCGGCGTTCCTGTTCCTGCTGACCTCAGCCATTGCACCTCTGGTGCGTTTGTCCTACGGGCGCATGGTGATCATGGCGTTGCCTTACACCATCGTGATGGGGGGCGTCGGTCTGTACATGGTCACCCACGCGTTCTGAGTCAAGGTTTTGCATATTTCACCGCACAGTTTTCATAGGATCTGTTAACCTTCAGGTAAACAGATAAAAGAAAAGCGGTATACATGCGCAGTTGTCAACAACCCCAATCGACCCTTTCGCGCGCCTGTCTGATGGCGCTTTTTCTTGTTCTGGTTTTTTCCTATTTGTTCTATCCCACCGCTGTCCGTGCCTCAGATTCGGAGGCTTTTGTCGATAAAACCATACGGGTTGCTTATGTTGAGTTTCCGCCGGTCACTTATCGGGATGACAGGGGCGAGCCTGCCGGAGAGTTTGTGGACATTACCCGCAAGGTAGCGACAGAGGCGGGTTACCAACTGGAATTTATCTACCTGCCGGTGGCCCGCACCTACCTCTATCTGAAAAACGGCACGATCGATTTGTGGATGGGGCTAACCGACATTCCCGCTTTAAAAGACGACATTCTCGAAAGCTGGATCAGCCCGATTCCGGTGGAACTGAGTGCCTGGTATCTGGAGGGCGTGCCGCCAGTGGATCATATGGATCGCCTGCGCAACAAAACCGTGATTCTGATCGGCGGCTATACCTACGCCGGCCTCAGAGACTGGCTGACCTCCCAGCCCGATATCCAGATTACCGAAGCACCGAACCATCGGTCCGGCCTCAATATGCTCAAGCGTCATCGCGGTGATTACCTGCTGGACTACCGGCAACCGGTGCAGGAAACCCTGAGCCGGACGACAGATGCCGAGATTCGCGAATCGGAAATGCGCAGCCGCAATGGCGCCTGGCTGTTTTCCTTGGCCAATCCGCGTGCGGCCATTCTACGTGAGGCCTTTGACGACGCTTACCTGCGCCTGGCCGAAAAGGGCGAAGTACCGCCGGTGCGGCGGTTTCAGCAAACCTACGTGGTGCCAGGATTCCCGGAGCAGTACCGGTAACACCGGCAGGCTTTAAAGCGTTGCCAGCACCCGAATGGCATTGGCCGCTGCCGCCGTCCGGTTTTCCACATTCATCTTCCGGAACACCTGCTCCAGGTGTTTGTTCACGGTGCGGGGGCTCATCTCCAGAATCTGTCCGATTTCCCGGTTGGTCTTGCCATTGGCGATCCACAGCAGGACATCCGACTCCCGCAGGGTAAGATCAAAACGTTCCCGCAGCGCCGCTGAGGCGCTGTTCTGGTTCTGGGGTGTTTTCAGACGCAACAGGTATTCCTGGCCATCCACCAGGGCCAGATATTCAATGGAGCGGGGCGTGTCCAGTAACCGGATGGGCAGACTGTGGCCGGGATCCGGTCGGTGGCCCAGCCAGTCCTCAAGTTGTTCCCGTACTCCCTGGAAGTCCTCGTGATCCGGCGGCGGCAGGCAACGGCATACTTGCGGGGTACCCCACAGCAGGTTGCCCTCGCGGTCGACCGCAAACAGGTTCTGACCGGCGGTATCGAGCGCGCAACGGGCGCTGCGGGTCATTCTGGCGTTGGCCAGGTGCACCGCCATGCGGGCCAGTAACTCGGTGGTGTCGATGGGCTTGGTAACATAGTCCACGCCGCCGGCATTCAGGCCCATAACCACGTGTTCGGTATCGCTCAGGCCGGTCATGAAAATGATCGGAATGTCCGCGAAGGCGGGGTTTTCCTTGAGTCGCCGACACGTCTCGAAGCCATCCATATTCGGCATCAGCGCATCCATCAGCACCACATCGGGGGTGATGTTCTGGCTGATGGTCAGGGCCTGATTACCTTCCAGCGCCACCAGCACGGTCATGCCAGCTTCTTCCAGTGCATCATTGATCATGCGGATGGAATCGATGGCGTCGTCGACGACCAGTACCACGGTTTTGCGGTCATCAGGATGCTTCATGTTCGGCTACCTCAAGAAGTTCGAGAATCTTCTCGAACTGGAAATCGTTGGTGAATTTGGTGATCTCCTGAACGAAGGCGTCACTGGCGTCTCCGGCATACTGCAAGCTGTGCAGTGCCTCCAGCAGGCCCTTGCGATGGCCGATTCTGGCCAGGTCTGCCAGCGCCTCGCAGTGCTCCCGGGCGGGCAGTTCAAGCGCGCCGCTGGCTGGCAGCGGTAGCGCGGCCAGGGGCTCCGGGCTTTTCTCGAAGCGCCAGTCCAGGCCCATGACCCGGCCAATGGTGTCCAGCAGCAGGTTCAGTCGCACCGGTTTGATGATGTAACCGTCGTGCAGGCGCGGTGCCTCGGCGCTATGGTGGCCCTCGTTGGCGTCGGCAGAGACCATCACCACGGGCAGGTTGTATTTCATTTCCCTGAGCTCGGCCAGCACCTCCCAGCCGCTTTTCCCGGGCATCGACACATCGAGCAGAATCAGGTTGGGGCGCTCCTGTTCCACTCGTTCCGGAACGGTCATGGCATTGCCGGTGTCGCTGATTTCAAAGCCAAGTGGCGACAGCATGGCCCGGATCACCTGACGATGGGAGTCGTCGTCATCCACCAGCAGGATTTTCCGGCGGGCGCCATGGTAGCCGTAGATCCTGCGGGCCGGCGTCGAGATCGAGCGTGGGCTGGCGGAATGCAGGCTCGACAGCATCAGGCTGACCTTGAACACGCTGCCCTCGCCAGGTTCGCTCTCCACCGAGATGTCGCCGCCCATGATTTCCGTCAGCAGTCGGGTGATGGTCAGGCCCAGTCCGGTTCCGGTGCGGCTCTGGCCGGGATTGCGGATACGCTCAAACGGCCGGAAGATGCGTTCGATGTTTTCTGCGGCAATGCCCTCGCCGGTATCACGCACGGTGAATTCCGCCACCTGGCTGCGGTAGCGGAGGGTCAGTGACACGCTGCCCTGGTCGGTGTATTTGATGGCGTTCGACAACAGATTGATCAGTATCTGGCGCAGGCGTTTTTCATCGGTGGTCACCAGTTCTGGCAGAGGGTGAGGGCAGTGGTAGTCGAACGCCAGGCCCTTTTCTTCGGCCTGAAGCCGGAACATGGTGACCAACTGCTCCATCAGCAACCCGATGCGCACCTGGTCACGGTGCAGATCCAGCCGGCCCGCCTCAATTTTTGAGATATCCAGCAACCCTTCAATCAGATCCGCCAGGTATTCGCCGCTGCGGCGAATGACCCCCAGGGCTTCCTTGCGATGAGGCGGTACCGAGTCGTCGTTCTCCATGAGCTGGGCGTAACCGAGGATGGCGTTCAGGGGCGAGCGTAACTCGTGGCTGATTCCGGTCAGATACCGGCTTTTGGCGCCGTTGGCGGCCTCGGCCTGCTCCTTGGCCTGCTGCAGGGCCTGGTCGGTGCGTTCGTGGGCGACAATTTCCTCGGTCAGCAGGCGGGTCTGGCGCCGGGATTCCTCCTCCGCCACTACCCGGCTTTCATGGGCCAGTACAAACAGCCAGCAGATCACTCCGGTGACAATGACCAGAATGAAGAACACTTTCCACAGGGTGACAGACAGCAGCGTAGCCTCGGCAAGCGAAGCCACCGGGGTTTTGAAGTAGATCAGCGACAGCAGCAGTGCGGAAAACCCGTTGATGACCACCAGCAGCGACAGGAAATGCCCGAGCCGGGAGCGCAGTGCCGACAGCAGTGGCGCCGGAAGGAACCGCCCGAGAAACTGCTGCATCTGCTCCTGGTAGCCGGCGCCCGGTTTGCAGGCGTCCTCACAGCGGGCGTCCAGCGAACAGCACAGCGAGCAGATGGCTCCATCGTAGGCGGGGCAGTGGGTGACATCTTCCGGCTCGAAGCGGTGTTCGCAGATGCTGCACCCCACCAGTTGGTGATCGGTGGCCAGGGGCACAAACGGACGGGCGGTGTAGAAACGCCCGCCGGTCTTCCAGGCAATCAGGGGCGCGGTGACCAGTGCCACCGCCAGGGCAATGAAATGGGAAAGGGCCTGGGCGTAGTCACCCAGTACCCCGGTGTGGCAGGTGATTCCCACCACCGAGGCGGTGATCATGGCGCCTACGCCCACCGGATTGATGTCGTACAGGTGCGCCCGTTTGAATTCGATATGGGCCGGGCTCAGGCCCAGGGGTTTGTTGATCACCAGGTCTGCCACCAGGGCACCCACCCAGGCAATGGCGACAATGCCGTAGAACCCCAGGGTCTCTTCCAGTGCCCGATACACGCCAAGTTCCATTACCAGCAGGGCAATGGCGACATTGAACACCAGCCAGACCACCCGGCCAGGGTGGCTGTGGGTCAACCGGGAGAAGAAATTGGACCAGGCAATGGAGCCGGCGTAGGCATTGGTCACGTTGATCTTGATCTGACACAGAATCACGAAGATGCCGGCCATCGCCAGCGAGAGCTCGGGGGAATGGGTGATGTAGTTGAATGCCACCAGATACATCTGGGTTGGATCGGCCGCCTCTGTCGCGGAAATGCCCTGATTCAGTGCAAGCACGGCCAGAAAGGAGCCGGCCAGAATTTTCACCATGCCGATGACAATCCAGCCGGGGCCGCCGGCCATCACCGCCACCCACCAACGGCGCCGTTCCGGGGCGTTGGTGGGCTCGGGAATGAAGCGCAGGAAATCCACCTGTTCGCCAATCTGGGCAATCAGGGAGAACACCACCGCGGCGGCCGCCCCGAACAGCAGCAGGTCAAAGCCATTGTCGGCGGGCAGGCCCACGCCCTGGAACTGCGTCCAGTCGGTGATGGAGGAGGCATCTGCGTAGATGATGAAAACGAAAGGCGCCAGCTGCAGCAGGATAAACAGGGGCTGGGTCCACACCTGAAAGCGGCTGATGGTGGTGATGCCGTGGGTGACCAGAGGAATGATCACCACGGCGCAGATCAGGTAACCCAGTACCAGGGGAATGGCAAACAGCATTTCCAGCGCCATCGCCATGATGGCGGCCTCAATGGCGAAGAAGATGAAGGTAAAGGAGGCGTAGATCAGCGAGGTGATGGTCGAGCCGATATAGCCGAAGCCGGCGCCCCGGGTCAGCAGGTCGATATCCACCCCGTAGCGGGCGGCGTAGTAGCTGATCGGGATCGCGGTCAGGAAAATCACCAGGCTGACCGCGAGGATCGCCGCGACGGCGTTGTCGAAGCCATAGTGCAGGGTAATGGAGCCGCCGATGGCCTCCATGGCCAGGAACGAGATGGCCCCCAGCGCAGTATGGCTGACCCGCGCAGCCGACCACCGGCGTGCACTTTTGGCGGTAAAGCGCAGGGCGTAGTCTTCCAGGGTCTGGTTGGCCACCCATTGGTTATAGCTGCGCCGGACCCGAAAAATATTCTGTTTTACTGCCATTCCCGCCCTGCTCCTGGCCCGCCGGGCCGCCCTGAATTGGTGCGCGTTTGCTGCCGTCACGCACCGGATCAGAAAGCTGGAACAAGAACCGTGCCATAAACCGGTGCAACGGATGTGCGCCTTGGGGTTGCCTGCGGTTGTAACCTGTCTGACCTGGCACGGGTATGCGTCAAATGACGTACCACGCTGGGGTGAATGCCGAATGGGCACCCATGACAGCCCTGAGCAGAATGATTGACGTGGGCACTGTGCTTCCGGAGCGGAGCACGGTACCGGCTTTCAACCACTGCGAGGAATGACCATGGGAACCACAACCATTGCCGCCGGAGGGCGGAGTCACAAGAGCAAAGGGCTACGAAAGAGCCTGGCCACCCTGGCCGCATCCATCATGCTGGCCACGTCGGCCCAGGCGGCCACGCCGGCAACCGATGAGGTAAACACCACCGGACTGGCGGTCACTGACGACACCGTCAAGGTCGGTATCCTGCATTCCATCACCGGCACCATGGCTATCAGTGAGATTGGTTCGGTGCAGGCCGAGAAGCTCGCTATTGAGCAGATCAACGAGTCCGGCGGTGTCCTTGGCCGGCAGATCGAGTTTGTCCAGGAAGACGGCGCCAGTGACTGGCCCACCTTCGCGGAGAAATCCCGCAAGCTGCTTCGCCAGGACAACGTCGCGGCCATCTTTGGTGCCTGGACCTCGGCTTCCCGTAAAGCCATCCTGCCGGTCATCGAGCAGTACAACGGTATGCTGTACTACCCGACCTTCTACGAGGGTCTGGAGCAGTCACCCAACGTGATCTACACCGGCCAGGAAGCCACCCAGCAGATTCTCGCGGGTATCGACTGGGCGGTGAAAGAGAAAGGCGCCAAAACCTTCTACCTGCTGGGCTCGGATTACATCTGGCCCCGTACCTCCAACAAAATTGCCCGCAAGCACATCGACAAACTGGGCCTGAAAGTGGTGGGCGAGGAGTACTACCCGCTGGGCCACACCCAGTTCAACTCCGTGATCAACAAGATCAAGCTCAAGAAGCCGGACGTGATCTTTGCGTCGGTGGTGGGTGGTTCCAACGTGGCCTTCTACAAGCAGATGAAAGCCGCCGGTGTCGATTTCACCGACGAGAAGCCGCTGCTGCTCACCATCTCCGTCACCGAGGATGAAATCCGCGGTATCGGCGGTGAGAACGTGGAAGGTATCTACGCCTCCATGAAGTATTTCCAGAGCCTGGATAACCCCAACAACGAAGAATTCGTGGCCGCCTTCAAGGAAGCCTGGGGTGACGACATGGTGATTGGCGACGTAACCCAGGCGGCCTACCTCGGCCCGTGGCTGTGGAAGATGGCGGTGGAAAAAGCCGGCTCCTTCGACATCGACAAGATCCGTGAAGCCTCACCCGGTATCGAATTTACCAAGGCACCGGAAGGTTATGTCCGCATCCACGAAAACCATCACCTCTGGTCCAAGACCCGCATCGGCCGCGCCAAAACCGATGGCCAGTATGAAGTGGTTTATGAAACCGACGAGCTGATGGAACCCGATCCGTTCCCGGAAGGTTACCAGTAAGCAGCCGTGGCCGGTGCCTTCGGGCACCGGCGTCCGGCTCGGACGCAAGCACGTGTTCTTAAGCGACGGGAGTAAGGGTCATGTTTGACGGATACACCACCAGCGAATTGATGTCGATTTTTGCCATGCAGGGCTTTGCCGGGCTGTCCCTGTTCTCGGTATTCGTACTGATGGCACTGGGCCTGGCGATCATTTTTGGTCAGATGGGGGTGATCAATATGGCCCACGGGGAATTCATGATCCTCGGCGCCTACACCACCTACCTTGTCTCCGGGTTTTTCCAGTCGGTCCTGCCCGGTCTGTTTGGCGGATACTTCTTCGTCGCCATCATTATTGCGTTTCTCATCTGTGCGGCCCTCGGGGCCTTTATCGAATGGGCCATGATCCGGCACCTCTACCGGCGCCCGCTCGACACCCTGCTGGCCACCTGGGGCCTGAGCCTGATCATGCAGCAAACCTACCGCTCCATCTTCGGGGCCCGGGAAGTGGGTGTGGAACTGCCGGAGTGGATGATGGGCGCCATCCAGGTTACCGATCTGGTGGAACTGCCCATCAACGGTCTGTTCGTGATGATCATTGCCCTGTCCATCGCCCTGGGGGTTTACCTGCTGATGTACCGCTCCGGCTGGGGCAAGAAGGTCCGTGCCGTGGTACAGAACCGCCCGATGGCCGAAGCCGTGGGCATCAACAGCGCCGGGGTTGACCGTATGACCTTCGCCCTGGGCTGTGGCATTGCCGGTATCGCCGGTGCGGCCTTCACCATGATCGGCTCCACGGGCCCGTCCTCCGGCCAGGCCTACATTGTCGATACCTTCCTGGTGGTGGTGTTCGGCGGTGCCCAGAGTCTGATTGGCACCATTGTCTCTGCCTTCGGTATTTCCCAGGCCCAGTCCACGATGGAGTTCTTCCTCAGTGGTTCCATGGCCAAAGTCCTCACCCTGCTAGTGGTCGTTGGCATCCTGATGCTGCGCCCGGAAGGCCTGATGGCGCTCAAGGTCCGTCGCTAGGAGACTGTTATGAAAAACACTTCCCCTTTGAAATGGTTTGCCTCCCGAGAGGGACTCTACTATCTGGCACTGGCGTTGCTGCTGGTGGTCATCCTGCCGCTGGCGCTGGACCCGTTCCGCCTGAACATGGTGGGTAAATACCTCACCTACGCCTTCGTGGCCATCGGCCTGGTGATGTGCTGGGGCAAAGCCGGCATCCTCAGCCTGGGCCAGGGCGTGTTCTTCGGCCTGGGCGGCTACTGCATGGCCATGTTCCTGAAGCTGGAGGCTTCCACGCCGGAGGCCACGGCTATCCAGTCCACCCCGGGTATCCCGGACTTCATGGACTGGAACCAGCTGACCGAGCTGCCGTGGTTCTGGGAACCGTTCCACAGCTTCTCGTTCACCCTGCTGGCGATCGTCGGTGTGCCGGTGGCCCTGGCATTCATCATCGGTTTTGCGATGTTCACCCGCCGGGTGGGGGGTGTCTACTTCGCCATCATTACCCAGGCCATCGCCGCCATCCTGACCATTCTGATCATTGGTCAGCAGGGCTACACCGGGGGTGTGAACGGCATTACCGATCTGCAGACCCTGATGGGCTGGGACATCCGCACCGACGAGGCCAAAACCATCCTGTACTTCGTGTGCGTGGGCCTGCTGTTCGTGTGCCTGTTCGTGGCCCGGTTCGTCCAGAACCGCAAGCTCGGTCGCATCCTGGTGGCCATGAACGCCCAGGAAAACCGGGTGCGTTTCTCCGGCTATGACGTGGCCGCGTTCAAGATCTTCGTGTTCTGCCTGGCCGCCGCCTTTGCGGGCATTGGCGGCGCGCTGTTCACCCTGATTGTCGGCTTCATGTCGCCCTCGTTCATCGGCATCGTTGCCTCCATTGAAATGGTCATCTTCTGTGCCCTCGGGGGTCGCCTGTCGATTCTGGGCGCAGTCTACGGCGCGTTGCTGGTGAACGCCGCCAAGAGCGGCTTCTCCGAATCCTTCCCGGAATTGTGGCCGTTCGCCATGGGCGCGTTGTTCATCGGTGTGGTGCTGGCGTTCCCGAATGGCCTGGCCGGCCTGTACCAGACCTACGTGATGCCCCTGGAGGACCGTCTGTTCAAGCGCAAGCCGAAAGCAGCGGCGAGCACCCCGGCGAAGCCAGCGCCTGCTGCCCGCCAAGAGGAGGGCCGTGATTACGACCCGATGCTGGATCAATACAGCCCGGAGAAATCCTGATGAACGCAGCCAAAGCACAGAGTAAGGACTTCCTGCTCGCAGTCGAGGGCCTGACCGTCTCATTCGATGGCTTCAAGGCGGTGGATGATCTCTCGTTCTACCTGGACCCGAAAGAGATCCGGGTCATCATCGGCCCCAACGGGGCCGGCAAAACCACGGTACTGGACCTGATTTGCGGCAAGACCAAGGCGACCTCGGGGTCCATCAGGTTTGATGGCAAGGAGCTGACCAGACTCAAGGAGCACCAGATTGTGCATTCCGGCGTTGGCCGCAAGTTCCAGACCCCGTCGGTGTTCGAGGACCTGACGGTGTTCGAGAACCTGGAGGTGTCTTATCCACAGGGCCACAGCGTGATGGGGGCGCTGGCCTTCAAACGCTCGGCTGAGGTGGTGGCTGCGGTGGAAGACGTGGCCGAAACCATCTTCCTGAAAGATGCCCTGGACCAGCCGGCGTCGCTGCTCAGTCACGGCCAGAAGCAGTGGCTGGAGATTGGCATGCTGCTGATCCAGAAGCCGGACCTGTTGATGCTGGATGAACCGGTGGCCGGCATGTCGGTGGCCGAGCGCAAGAAAACCGCTGAACTGCTGCGGCGCATTACCAAAGACCACACGGTGCTGGTGATCGAGCACGACATGCAGTTTGTCGGGGATATCGCAGACCGGGTCACGGTGATGCACCAGGGCAAGGTTCTGTCTGAGGGGTCCATCGAGCACGTGAAGTCGGACCCGAAAGTCATCGAAGTCTACCTGGGGCATTGATCATGCTGAGCGTCAAACAACATTCGGTGGCCTATGGCCAGAGCAGCATCATCCAGGACCTGAACCTGGAGGTGGGCAAGCAGGAAATCGTGGCGGTGGTTGGCCGCAACGGTATGGGTAAAACCACCCTGATGAAATCCCTGGTGGGCATGACTCCAAGCCGCGGTGGCCAGGTCACGCTGGATGGCACGGACCTGTCGAACCTGAAGAGCTTCCAGCGGGTGAGGGCCGGCATCGGGTTTGTGCCCCAGGGGCGGATGATTTTCCCGACCCTGACGGTGAAGGAAAACATCGAGACCGGTCTGGCCGCGGTGGGCGAGAAGAAAATTCCGGAAGACCTTTATGAGCTGTTTCCGGTGCTGAAGGAAATGCAGCACCGCCGGGGCGGCAACCTTTCCGGCGGGCAGCAGCAACAGCTGGCCATCGCCCGGGCCCTGGCGACCCGGCCCAAGGTGCTTCTGCTCGATGAGCCGACCGAGGGTATCCAGCCCAACATCATCAAGGACATTGCCAAGACCCTTCGGCGCATTCGCGATGAGCGGGGGTTGTCGATTGTGGTGTCGGAGCAGGTGCTGAGCTTTGTGATGGATGCGGCGGATCGGATTCTGGTGATCGAGAAGGGGGAGATTGTGCACGAGGAGCTTCGGGAAGAGGCGGATCAGGACAAGATTGCCAGTTATCTGGCCGTTTAGCTTTGTTGAGGGGGAATTAATATGAGACACGGTGATATTTCCAGCAGTAACGATACCGTCGGCGTGGCGGTGGTGAACTACAAGATGCCCCGGCTGCATACCAAAGCCGAGGTGCTGGACAACGCCCGCAAGATTGCGGACATGATCAAGGGTATGAAAGTGGGGCTGCCGGGGATGGATCTGGTGGTGTTTCCGGAATACAGCACCATGGGGATCATGTACGACAACGACGAGATGATGGAGACCGCCGCCACCATTCCCGGAGATGAGACAGCGATTTTCTCGGCGGCCTGCCGGGAGGCGAATACCTGGGGGGTGTTTTCGCTCACCGGCGAGCGCCATGAAGATCATCCCAACAAGGCGCCCTACAACACCCTGGTGCTGATCAACAACGAGGGTGAGATTGTCCAGAAATACCGCAAGTGCATTCCCTGGTGCCCGATTGAGGGCTGGTACCCCGGCGATACCACGTATGTGACCGAGGGGCCGAAGGGGATGAAGATCAGCCTGATCATCTGCGACGACGGCAACTACCCGGAGATCTGGCGCGACTGCGCCATGAAGGGGGCGGAGCTGATTGTGCGGTGCCAGGGTTACATGTATCCGGCCAAGGAACAGCAGATCATGATGGCCAAGAGCATGGCCTGGGCCAACAACTGTTACGTGGCGGTGGCTAATGCCTCCGGCTTCGACGGGGTGTATTCGTACTTCGGGCACTCCGCCATCATCGGCTTTGATGGTCGTACCCTGGGTGAATGTGGCGAGGAGGACATGGGGGTTCAGTACGCCCAGTTGTCGGTTAGCCAGATCCGTGACGCCCGCGCCAACGACCAGTCCCAGAACCACCTGTTCAAACTGCTGCACCGGGGCTACACCGGCGTCCACAACTCCGGTGACGGCGACAAGGGCGTGGCCGATTGCCCGTTCGAGTTCTATCGCACCTGGGTGATGGATGCCCAGAAAGCCCAGGAAAACGTCGAGGCCATGACCCGAAAAACCGTGGGCACGGCGGAATGCCCGGTGGGTGAACTGCCGTTCGATGGCAAGGAAAAAACTGCAGGGGCCTGAGCCCGGGAGACCGCGATGCCGTTTATCAATGAGCGGCTGGAAGCCAACCGGGAAACGCTGGCAAGGAACCGGGCCGATTCAGGCCCGGTTCGTGTTTCCCGGTTCCGCTTTGAGCCGGACGCCGTAATGGCGAGCCTGCGGGCCAATATCGTGGGCCAGCAGCACGCCCTGGAGGCGATGGAATCCATGCTGGTTCGGGTCAAGGCCGACATCGGTGAAGAGAACCGCCCGCTGGCGGTTCACTTGTTTCTGGGGCCGACCGGGGTGGGCAAGACTGAAACCGTACGGCTGATTGCCGAGGCCATTCATGGCAGCCGCGATGCCCTGTGCCGCATCGACATGAACACCCTGGCCCAGGAGCACTACGCGGCGGCGCTGACCGGCGCGCCGCCCGGTTATGTGGGCAGCAAGGAAGGCCACAGCCTGTTTGATCTTGAGAAGGTTCAGGGATCGTTCAGCAAACCGGGCATTGTCCTGTTCGACGAGCTTGAAAAGGCCAGCAAGGAGGTCACCCGGACCCTGCTTAATGTGCTCGATACCGGCCGGCTGGTGTTCCCCTCCGGCAACCGGCAAATCGACTTCCGCAACACGCTGATCTTTATGACCAGCAACGCCGGAGCCCTGGAAGCGGAAGCGCACCATCATCGCTATCAGCGAGGCTGGCGCCGCTGGCTGGGGCTGGAGCCGGGCCCGCAGGAGAACCTTCGGGACAAGGCTCTGCGCCGGCATTTCGACCCGGAGTTCCTGAACCGGATTGACCAGATTCTTACGTTTAATCCCCTGACAGACCAGTGGCTGTATGCCCTTCTGGAGATCGAACTGGCCGGGTTGAACAAGCGCCTGGCCCGCAAACAGGCCTCGCTGGATTTGTCGGTGGAGCTGCGCAGTGTGTTGTGCCGCGATTACGACAGCCGCTATGGTGCCCGCGAGATGCTACGGGCGTTCCGCCAGAAACTGGAGCCGGCGCTGGCCCGTGCGTTGCTGGCGCATCCCGAGCATTCCTCATTTCTGGCCGAGCTCAAGGGGCAGGAGATAGTGGTGCGCCAATACGTCGAATGACGTAGGTGCCGGGGGCAATTCGCGAATACCGCGCCGCTGGCGTATCGCGGATAGTGAAACGGTCAGCGCAGGCGCCGTCGGGCACTGCGTTCCCAAGCTTAGACGCCGAACGCCAAGAACCAAGGAGCGACCGCTATGGCCGAAACACTCATCAAGATCGATTTGAGCAAATCCGCGTACGAGAACGAGAATATCCACAACCGCTGGCATCCGGACATTCCCATGGCGGCGACGGTCAAGCCCGGGGACGATTTCATCCTCGAGTGTTACGACTGGACCGGTGGCCAGATCAAGAACAACGACAGCGCAGACGACGTGCGCGACGTGGATCTGACCCAGGTTCACTTCCTGTCTGGCCCGGTGGGCGTGGAGGGCGCAGAACCCGGCGACCTGCTGGAAGTGGACATCCTCGACATCGGTGCCTTCAAGGACAGCCAGTGGGGTTTCAACGGTTTCTTCTCCAAGAAGAACGGCGGCGGCTTTCTGACCGAGCACTTTCCGGAAGCCCAGAAATCCATCTGGGATTTCAACGGCATGTTCACCAAATCCCGCCACATCCCCAACGTTGAATTCGCCGGCATGATCCACCCGGGCCTGATCGGCTGCCTGCCGTCCAAGGAAATGCTGGCGGAGTGGAACAAGCGCGAGAAAGAACTGTACGACACCGAACCGGATCGGGTGCCGGGCCTGGCAAACTTGCCCTACGCCGACACTGCCCACCTGGGCAAGCTGGCGGGTGATGCCGCCAAAGAGGCGGCGCTGGAAGCCGCCCGCACCGTACCGCCCCGGGAACACGGTGGTAACTGCGACATCAAGGACTTGTCCCGTGGTTCCAAGGTGTATTTCCCGGTCTATGTGAAGGGGGCAGGCCTGTCGGTGGGCGACCTGCACTTCAGCCAGGGCGACGGCGAGATCACCTTCTGCGGCGCCATCGAAATGGCCGGCTGGATTCATCTGCGGGTGAACCTGATCAAGGACGGTATGGCCAAATACGGCATCAAGAACCCGGTCTTCAAACCCAGCAGCATCAAGCCGCGCTACGAGGACTATGTGATCTTCGAGGGCATCTCGGTGGATGAAGAGGGCCAGCAGCACTACCTGGACGTACACGTGGCCTACCGCCAGGCCTGCCTCAACGCCATCAACTACCTGACCAAGTTCGGTTACACCCCGGCTCAGGGATACGCGTTGCTTGGCTGTGCGCCGGTGGAAGGCCACATCAGTGGCGTGGTGGATGTGCCCAACGCCTGCGCCACCCTGTGGTTGCCGACCGAGATCTTCGACTTCGACATCAACCCCACGGCGGAAGGACCGACCAGGAAGGTCACGCCGGGCACCGACGTACCCCTTTCACCGGACAAGGAGTAAGCCATGCCACTGTACGACTACAAATGCCGGGAACACGGGCTGTTCCAGGAACTGGGCGCCATGGCCGAAGCCGGTAACCCGGCCCATTGCCCCACCTGCAAGGCGCTGTCACCCCGGGTGATTGTGCTGCCGCCGGAGCTCCTGGCCATGGACCCGGCCCGCCGCAACGCGGAGGCGCGGAATGAAAAGGCGAGCCACGAGCCCATCATCTCCACCGCCGACCAGCGGGCCCGGGACGCCGAGCACCGCAAGAGTTGTGGCTGCAAGAAAAAGTCGGACAGTAAACACATGCTGTTCTACACCGCCGATGGCAAGAAGATGTTCCCGTCCATGCGGCCCTGGATGATCAGCCACTGACCATTGCTTTCACGTGTTTGGCCCCCTTGAGGGGCCTTTTTTTATGGCCGATCAGCGGTTTTGCTCCAGGGTGAGGTCGCCATACCAGGCCGTGGCCTGCTCGCCGGTGTTGTCGGCGTCGGTCATGATGGCCACGCCCACAATGGCAGGCGGTTCTTCGCCGAAGGCCTGCCGGTAATCTGCCACCAGGTCCCGGGTAACGGTCACCCATTCGCCCACCTGCGACGGCCCGGAGTTGACGGCAATCATCATGGTTTTGTCGGTGTAGGCGTTGGCGACCATGCTCTGCTCTGGTAGCTGATTGGCCCAGATGTAGTTCAGGGCGTTGCCGGGCAGGGTCTCGCCGAACAGCACTTCCACGGTCTTGCGCTTGGCCCGTTCAAAAAAGCCGGCCTTGTCCGGCTGAAACTCAAAGGCGACGTAGATGCGGGCAGGGTAGTCATCCCCGGACTTTTCGCGGGCGTTGCCGGCTTCGTAGATGTTCGACACCTTCCAGCGCCATGACAGCGTAAGCGAATCGCCGGGCACCAGCTCAACACGGGCAATCAGCCCGGAGGCGCTGGCGTCTGCGTCGGCACGGACCACCTGCTGGCCGTCGTCCGTGTCCAGGGTGTAGCGGGTATGTGTCTCGATGTTCGGAAAGGTCAGGGGCTCCCAGCCGTCCTCCAGTGAGGTCATGGTGGAGAACCGGGTTAGCCGGTCTGTGTCTGCCCACACCGGGCTGGCGGCGAGACCGAGCATCAGGGTACTGGCCAAAAGCAGTGAAATTCTCACATTCATTCCTCAATTCCGGTGGTCTGGAGATGGACAGGCGCTGTTGCAAAAAGTGCCTTGTCTTGGCGTATTCGGCCCTATATAGTGACCGGGTCCTTGGTTAACTACCATATATTGTGATCAAACTCTGATCATCTTGATCACAGGGTAGTCGGGAATCCGGTGAGAATCCGGAACTGACGCGCAGCGGTATTGGGGAACGAGCGTGGCAAGATGACACTGGCGCAAGCCGGGAAGTCGCCACGTTAGGCAGAGCTGAAAGGTTCACGCCCCTGAGTCCGAAGACCTGCCAGGGATCAGAAGCCCCCCATGGGTTTCTGGACTGCACCTTCGCGATTCAAGGGTGAGCAGATTGGTCAGGCCTGCCCGTATTCGGGGCAAGGTGTGCCACTGCGTTCGCGAGGGTGAAACGGAACCAACGCGAATTCAGGAGAGCACCATGACAGCCACTGCCATTGCCGAACCCCCGGCCCCCGCGACCGATACCCAATCCCTGCAAGTTATCAAACGAAACGGCACCCTGGTGAGTTTCAACCCGGCCAAGATCAGTGTGGCGGTGACCAAAGCCTTCCTGGCGGTGGAAGGGGACCAGGCAGCCGGTTCCGCCCGCATCAACGACGCCGTGCACCGGGTTACCGAACAGGTAGTGCAGGCCATCAGCCGCCGCCTCAAAGCCGGTGGCAAGGTGCACATCGAAGACATCCAGGACCAGGTGGAACTGGCCCTGATGCGGGCCGAAGAGCAGAAAGTGGCCCGGGCCTACGTGCTGTACCGTGAAGAACACGCCCGCCAGCGCGCCGTGGACGAGCCGGTGGAAGCGCATCCGCACCTGACCGTAAAAAAAGCCGATGGCAGCATCGCCCCGCTGGACCTTGGCCTGATGAAGCAGCAGGTGGAACAGGCCGCCACCGGCCTGGACGGCATCAACGGCGACTCGCTGGTGGAAGACGCCCTGCGCAACCTCTACGACGGCATCGAAGAGACCGAAGTCCTGTCTGCCCTGATCATGACCGCCCGGGGCCGCATTGAACGGGAACCCGACTACAGCGCCGTAACCGCCCGCCTGCTGCTGGAACAGCTCCGGCTGGAAACAGCGGAAGCCCTGGACCTGCCCCGCAGTCTTCCGCTGGCAGAGATTTATCCACAGGCCCTGAGCGCCTTTGTTCACGCCGGTATTCGCTACGAACTGCTGGACGAAGCCCTGGCGGCCTTTGACCTGGAACGCCTTGGCAACGCCCTGAAACCGGAGCGCGATCTCCAGTTCGGCTTCCTGGGCCTGCAAACCCTGTACGACCGTTACTTCCTGCACTGGAACAAGGCCCGCCTGGAACTGCCCCAGGTGTTCTTCATGCGGGTGGCCATGGGCCTGGCACTGCGGGAAGACGACCCCAACGCCCGCGCCATCGAATTCTATGAGCTGCTGTCCAGTTTCGATTACATGGCCAGCACGCCCACCCTGTTCAACAGCGGCACCCGGCATTCCCAGCTGTCGTCCTGCTACCTGACCACGGTGGGCGACGACCTGGAAGGCATTTACGGGGCCATTCGCGATAACGCCCTGCTGTCGAAATGGGCAGGTGGTCTGGGCAACGACTGGACCCCGGTGCGGGCCCTGGGTTCCCACATCAAGGGCACCAACGGCCAGAGCCAGGGCGTGGTGCCGTTCCTGAAAGTGGTCAACGACACCGCCGTGGCCGTGAACCAGGGCGGCAAGCGCAAGGGCGCGGTCTGTGCCTATCTGGAAAGCTGGCACCTGGATATCGAAGAGTTCCTGGAACTGCGCAAGAACACCGGCGATGAGCGCCGCCGTACCCACGACATGAACACCGCCAACTGGGTGCCGGATCTGCTGATCGAACGCATGCGCGAAGACCGCGACTGGACCCTGTTCTCCCCCAGCGATGTGCCAGATCTGCACGACCTGTACGGCAACGCCTTCCGCGAGCGCTACCAGCACTATGAAGCCCTGGCCGAGCAGGGCAAGATCAAGCTGTTCAAGAAAATTCCCGCCAAACAGCTGTGGCGCAAGATGCTGACTGTGCTGTTCGAGACCGGTCACCCCTGGATCACCTTCAAAGACCCGTGCAACCTGCGCTCCCCGCAGCAGCATCAGGGCGTGGTGCACAGCTCCAACCTGTGTACTGAAATCACCCTGAACACCAGCGCCGATGAGATTGCGGTGTGCAACCTGGGCTCGGTGAACCTGGCTGCCCACATCAAGGACGGCGAGCTGGACGTCACGCGCCTGGAGCGCACCGTGAACACCGCCGTGCGCATGCTCGATAACGTCATCGACATTAACTTCTACGCGGTGCCGCAGGCGCGCAATTCCAACCTGAAGCATCGCCCGGTGGGCCTGGGCCTGATGGGCTTCCAGGACGCCCTGTACCAGCTGGGCCTGCCGTACTCCAGCCCGGAAGCGGTGGAATTTGCCGACGTTGCCATGGAGCAACTCAGCTACTTCGCATTGCGTGCCTCCGCCACGCTGGCCGGTGAGCGAGGCGCCTACGACACCTACGAAGGCTCGCTGTGGAGCCAGGGCATCCTGCCGATGGATTCGGTGGGCCTGCTGAAGGACAACCGCCGGGACGGCGACCTGTCGCTCAATACCAACAGCCGCCTCGACTGGACCCCGGTGCGGGAGCTGATTGCCAAAAACGGCATGCGCAACAGCAACGTGATGGCCATTGCCCCGACCGCGACCATTTCCAACATCGTGGGCGTGTCCCAGTCCATCGAACCGGCGTACCAGAACCTGTTCGTGAAATCGAACCTGTCCGGCGAGTTCACCGTGGTAAATCCCTCGCTGGTGCGTGATCTCAAGGCCGAAGGCCTGTGGGACAACGTGATGGTGAACGACCTGAAATACTTCGATGGCAGCGTGCAGCAGATCGACCGCATCCCCGCCGAGCTCAAGGCCCGCTACGCCACCGCATTCGAGATTGACCCGCGCTGGCTGGTGGAAGCGGCGGCCCGGCGCCAGAAATGGCTGGACCAGGCCCAGAGCCTGAACCTGTACATGGCCGAGCCCAGCGGCAAGAAGCTGGATGCCCTGTATCAGCTGGCCTGGGAGCGTGGCCTCAAAACCACCTACTACCTGCGCTCCCTGGGGGCCACTGGCGCCGAGAAGACCGCGCCGGTGTCGGCGCCACAGCCACAGGTGTGCAGCATCGACAATCCCGACTGCGAAGCTTGTCAGTAACCATTTACTTATTTGGGAGGCACCCACATGCTGGACTGGGACGACGAACCAAAAGCGCAAACCACTGCCGCCGCCACCGGCGGCCCGGCGCCCGTGAATGTCGACGACAAGCGGGTGATTAACGGCGAGACCGACATCAACCAGTTGGCTCCGTTCAAGTACCCCTGGGCCTGGGAGTACTTCATGAACGCCAACAAGAACCACTGGACGCCGCTGGACGTGAACATGGCGCAGGACGTTCACGACTACCACCACCGGCTGACGCCGGCGGAAAAACACGTGTACGAGAACGTGCTGGCGTACCTGACCACCTCCGACATCCTCGCCATGCGCAATATCGGCCTGGCGGTGATGGAGAAGATGAGCGCGCCGGAACTGCAGATCTACCAGGCCCGCCAGGTGTACGAGGAAGCGCTGCACACCTGGACCTACCAGCACTGCATCGAAACCCTGAACCTGGACCAGAGCGAGATCTACAACCGCTACCGCGTGGTGCCGGAGATCAACGGCAAAATCCAGCTGGCCAACCGCCGGCTGGACGCCGCCATGCGCTCCGACATGAACCTGCGCAACCCGGACGAGCTGCAGGACTTCGTGATGTCCTACCTGTTCTTCGCCGCCGTGTTCGAAGGCTGCTGGTTCTACAACGGCTTCAGCCCCATCTTCGCCCTGCAGCGCCGGGGCCTGATGCGGGGCACGGGCGAACAGTTGCAGTACATCCTGCGGGACGAAGCCATGCACTTCTCCTTCGGCCTGAAAGTGGTGAACCAGATTCTCGAGGAAGAGAAAATCACCCTGGACCCGAAAGCGGTGCGTGAGATGTGGGACGAATCCGAAGCCGCGGAAATGGCCTACGCCAACTACGTGCTGCGGGACCCGATTCTGGGTTACTCGGCGGAATACCACAGCGAACAGTTCCGCTTTGTCGCCAACCGCCGGGCCCGCACCGTGGGCCTGGAAGAACCGTTCCCGGGGGCGAAGAACGTGTCGCCCTGGCTGGACGAGCAGGCC
Organism: Marinobacter sp. EN3; assembly: GCF_000475315.1. NCBI lineage: Bacteria > Pseudomonadati > Pseudomonadota > Gammaproteobacteria > Pseudomonadales > Marinobacteraceae > Marinobacter > Marinobacter sp. EN3. Next base: position 3,815 of record NZ_AXCC01000063.1, on the reverse strand, counting down.
ACCCTGCGCAAGGAGAAGAATTTCTTCGAAACCCGGGTGATTGAGTATCAGACCGGCGCGCAGCTGGAGTGGTAAGTTTCTGCTAGGCTAGTGCCATACGCACCGGCCTGGCCGATTCGCTTTGAGGCAACCACCATGACCGACCCTCGCACACCCATCTTCTGGCGCGACGCCCGCATGCCCCATGTGGAACTGCGCAAAGTCGCGGATGGGCGCGAGGTCTGTTATGCCCTGCACACGCATCGGCACTGGTCGATCGGCGCCATAACCGGCGGTGAAAGCACGTTCCTGTACCGCACCGACCAGCACCACGTGAGCGCCGGCACGCTGGTGTTGATGAACCCGGAATGGCCCCACGCCTGCAACCCCATTGATAACCAGCCCTGGGCGTATCTGATGCTGTATGTGGATACCGCCTGGCTGACCCGGCTCAGATTTGAGGCGGGCCTGCTGCCCAGCGAACACTGGCAGGACCTGGACACGGCAGTGATCACCGACCCCCGCCAGTACCAGGATTACTGCACCATAGCCGATTGCCTGCTGGACCCGGGCCGGGATCTGCTGGAAAAGCAGAGCCGGGTTGCCGAGTATCTGCTGGACCTGATGCAGAGCCTGGCGGAAGCGCCGGCCCGGGGCATTCCGCGCCCCTCGGGCACCCTGGCCGCGGTGGCTGAGTACCTGGACAGCCATTGTACCGACGAGGTATCGCTGGACGACCTGTGCCGGCTCAGTGGCTACAGCCCGGGGCATCTGGTGCGGGCGTTTCGGCAAAGCTACGGGTTAACGCCCCACGCCTACCTGATCAACCGCCGCATACAGCATGGGCAGAGCGAACTGAAACGTGGCGTGAGTATTGCCGACGCGGCCCTCAACGCCGGCTTTGCCGACCAGGCGCATTTCCAGAGAACCTTCAAACGCGTGGTGGCGGCCACCCCGAACCAGTATCGCCAGCCCTCAGTCCAGCAACAGGAACACGCAACTTCCGGCAAGTAACAGCGCCAGAACCCGGTTGAACCCGCGCAGGATTCGCGGCTGCTGCACCAGCCGGCGAAGCCCGACCCCGACATACACCCAACTGGCCAGCGACAGCCAGCAAATGGGCAGATACAGCCCCGCAAACAGCCAGAGCAGGGTGCTGTCGCCGCCCTCGGTAAACGCACTGATACCCGCCACAGACGCAAGCCAGGCCTTGGGGTTCAACCATTGCATCAGGGCGCCGGTGACAAAGCCGGGGGCCGGGCGTGCCTCATCCTCACTGAGATGGCCATCAGCGGTGGCCAGCTGGTAGCTCAAGTACAGCAGGAAGGCGACGCCAGCCCAGCTCAACCAGCGCTCGAACCCGGGCGCATGTTCCAACAGCGAATTCAGGCCCAGGCCCACCGCCATAAACAGCGCGATAAACCCCAGAGTGGCCCCGGTGACAAACACCAGGCCCTGAGATACCGGATAGCGTGTGCCACTGCTCAGGCACACCAGATTGACCGGCCCCGGCGATACCGAAGCCACCAGGGCAAAGGCCGACATCGGCAGGATAATAGACAGACTCATAGCATCAGCACTCTGTGAACTAACGGAGGCGCCCAGTGTGCACGGGGCTCTATTACCGGTATTGAACAAAATTGCGGTGGCTCGCCGCCGGGCATTTGATTTATGTTTGAAGAATCCCGTACCCACCCAGACCGGATGAGGCCAATCCCATGAAAGTGGCGGTTTTCAGCACCAAACCCTACGACGAACAGTTCCTGTCACAGGCGAACCAGGCCAGCCACCAGCATGAACTGGTGTTCCTGGAGCCACGCCTGAATGCGGCCACCGCGGCACTGGCCAAAGGCTTCGACGCGGTATGCGTGTTCGTGAACGACCTGGTGGACGCCAACGTACTGGAACAGCTGGCCGCCGGTGGCACCCGGGCCGTGGCCCTGCGTTGCGCCGGGTTCAATAACGTCGACCTGAAAGCCGCCGAACGCCTGGGCATCGCCGTGGTGCGGGTACCGGCGTATTCCCCCTATGCGGTGGCCGAACACACCGTGGCCCTGATCCTCACCCTGAACCGGCAGATCCACCGGGCCTACCACCGCATTCGTGATGGCAACTTTGCGCTCGACGGCTTGCTGGGGTTCGATCTGCGGGGCCGCACCGTGGGTGTGGTGGGCACCGGCCAGATTGGAGTGGAAGTGGTGCGCATCATGCGCGGGTTCGGCTGCCGCGTACTGTGTTACGACCTGCACGCCAACCCGGAGGCGCAAACGCTGGGCGCGGAATATGTGAGCCTGGACGAACTGTTCCGGGAAGCCGACATTGTGACCCTGCATTGCCCGCTCACCCCGGACACCCATCACCTGATTGATGCCGCAGCCGTGGCCAAAATGAAAAAAGGCGTGATGCTGATCAACACCAGCCGGGGCGCCATGGTGGACACCGCCGCCATCATCGAAGGCCTGAAATCCGGCCAGGTGGGCTACCTGGGGCTGGATGTGTATGAGGAAGAAAGCGACCTGTTCTTCGAAGATCTCTCCAATATCGTGCTGAAAGACGACGTTTTCGCCCGTTTGCTCACATTCCCGAATGTGGTGATCACCGGCCACCAGGCGTTTTTCACCCGCAACGCCCTGGAAAGCATTGCACACACAACACTCAGCAACCTGGCGGACCTGGAATCCGGCGGCGGGTGCGCCAACCGGGTGCTGGCCGCCAACGGCAGCACCTGAGCTGAGACAAGCCGCCCACGCCTTCGTACAATGCCGCCATGCCCAGACCCTTCTACAGAACCGGCCCCGACCACCGCGCCGGGGCACCGGTCAGCTTTCTAGACGTGCGCCGGCGGTTCCAGTTTCGATCCGTCGAGATTGGCCGCTGGGTAACCGAGCCTGAAAAACAGCGCAGTGCCGCCCTGTTCTACGATGCCCTGTGCGACCTGATGACCATCCTCGGCGGCACAGAAAGCCTGATCTCCCTGCGCGGTACCCTGGCTTTGCAATACGGCATTGGCGGCCGCCCCGGGGTGTCTGCCCATTACACCCCCGCCACCCGCAGCTTCGCCCTGGCCAAAAACGCCGGCCCCGGCAGCATTGCCCACGAATGGTTTCATGCCTTCGACCACTACATCGGCGACAAACTGTTCCCCAACATACCCCGGGGCCAGTTCGCCTCCCGCCAATGGCTCACCCGCCAGGACGCCATCCAGCACCCGCTGAACCAGCGCCTGCAAGCCTGTTACCAGGCCATCCTGCTGGACGACAGCGGCCAAAACCCCAGCCCCCTGTTCCGGAACTCCGCAAAAGCCGACAAAGCCGCCGGCGTGCACTACTACAGCCAGCCAGAAGAACTCTGTGCCCGAGCCTTCGAAGCCTTCATCCAGGACGCCGCAGTGAAGAACGCCTTTCTGGTGAAGGGCACCAAAGAGAGTGAAGAAGCCCGCCTGGGGCTTTACCCACAGGGCGAACAGCGGGACCGGATAAACGCCGCCTTCCGAACCTACTTCCATTCCCTGGGCCGGGCCCTGCAGCAATAACCGGCTTAAAAAGCCGGAGTTATACGAACGCGTTCGCAAAACCCCGGGCAGGCTCCGAAAATTGTTGCTAACCTTCTGATAAGTTTGAAAAGGAAAAACAGGGCGGGCGGAGTTATACGCCCCCAACCTGGAGCAGGGGTGGCTCGAACACGGGCGTATAACTCCGGCGGTAGCCGTGGTGGCTTCAGGTAATCTTCTGATTTTATTGGTGAAGCTGGGGTTTGTGAGGGCCGTGAGCTTTGGAGTTATACGAATGAGTGTTATACGAACGGGTTCGTATAATTAGCCCGGATTTCTCATGACG
>NZ_AXCC01000062.1:0-2845 GCF_000475315.1 Marinobacter sp. EN3 | reverse complement strand
TGTGATGGCCGGACGCTTACGTTTCATCGCCAACTGCTTCCACTTCCCTCAAGGTTCGATGAAGACACTTGGCGAGCACGGTCATTTCAGGGCGTTCGTCTTCATATATTGGGTCTTCCGGATCGGGGGCCTCCTGCCTCTGGTGAACCTGTATAGCTGCCTGCTCGGATAAGGCAGTGTAGTCTCCCGTCAGATCCAAGAGGTATTTTTCCGGACGATCAAACTGCGATTCCACCAAAGGGTTTCGACTTCGCTGAGGCGCGAGACAGCTCGCAAGGAAAGCGTTTCTAGCGCGCCTGCTCACATTGACGGTGTCACCCTCGTCATGTGTTGGCTCTGCAAGAACCATCGAAATGGTATTGCAGCGATCCATTCTGACAAAAGGTTTACGCTGCAAGTAATTGACCCGAGCTCCCGGCCATTGAGACTCACTGAATGCTGCGTGAATGTTAATCCACTTCCCATCTACTCTCGCCGGCAACCAGATTTCAGCTAGTCCTGCACCGGTCACCGCTCGGTAACCAGGTTTTATATCTCCGTTGGTCTCTCGGTAATCGTCAAGAGCCACATCGTGGTAGCGTGTAACGCCCTTATCATCCATTCGCACTTCAAGTTCACGCCATAGCTTCCCCTCATGGAATAGATAAATAAATCCAGGCCGTGACATTACATAGTGAGCCGGGTTTCGGCCCTTGAGAGTCACACCGGATATCAGGGTGGTCGGAATGACGGGGAGAATGACATGGTGCTGCCGCTCTTCTTCTCGATCTATACCAGTTGCATCCTGGAGAAAAGGGACACGAATGGGGTCACCCTCTTCTGCGGCAATCTCCAGCCAAATGTTACGGTTTGGTTGACTCTGCCATGGCCAGATATGAAGGACCGACTCTTCCAAGTCTTCCTTAACCATCCGACTTTCCAAACCTTCTTGCAGCTCAGAATCTGTCTCCTCATAAATCCTGAAACTATGCCCTTCCGGATGCTCTTTGCCCATGACTTCGATAATCAGTGATTTACCCTCACAGGCCGGGCTACAACCAGCTGTAGACTGCTTTGCACTATTCTCAGACATCCCTGTCATTCCTTGCGTTCTAAACGTATCAATTCGGACTCAGGCCTCAGGCGTGTTCAATGCCTGCCACTGAGTTTCTGAAAGCGTTGGTACGGGCAACATAGTGAACAGATTTGGTCTGTCGGTGGTTTGCCAACGTTCCTGACCGCTTTCTCCGTACCAATAAATAACCCTTTCAATCACATCCGCCTGGTCTTGAGTCCCCGGAGATAAGCGTTGCCATACCTCAGGGTCGTAAAGTCGCAGCAGGCCCTGCCTTTCCCCGTCGAAGCGCACTGTCAAGCGAGCCCTTAGCCAACTCGTCACGGACTCAAGGCTCTCAGAGGACTCCAGAATCAGCCCGATAAGCCGCCCCTCTTTCAAGCCTTTCAAAGCCCACTGATACTCCGGGCTCTGCTGTTTAGCCTCCAGAACAACGGGGCTTTCGGCCAGATACTGTTGCCAGTCAGTCTCAGCAAACAGATAAAGCCACTTCGGAACGTCTGTCTGCTCATACAAAGACCGCACAACCGATGGTTTCTGCTGCGCCTCCAGCACTAAAAAACGCACCTTGTCAGTCGAAGGTTTTGCAAATACCACCATGGGCTCCTTCACGTATCACGCTGTCTGATTCTTACCGCAAGGACAGTTCCCAAGCGGACAAGTGCCATCGGGTTTCTGCTGGCACTGCTCAACAATGGCCGTTCGATTCATCCGAGCCTGTTTTAGTCGATGGGCAACGATGGCTTTTGGCTGAGCACTCGCTCTCTGGCTAACCTCCGCCAACGCCTCCGGCGCCACTGACCCGCCAGCAGCCGTCACCAACCCCGGCATCTCCGGCACCTGCACCTTCTGCCCACTGCCTTTACCTGGAGCCCCACCGGCATTCATCTTGATACTCGCGCCCCCCATGGCCACGCCGCTGGGATCGATCTTGACGAAGCTGCCGCCGGCTTTCAGGGTGATTTCGGCGCCGGCTTCGATGACGGCTTTCTGGCCGGCTTTGATGTGCAGTTCGGTGCCGGAATTGCTGAGCCAGGCGGTGCCGGCTTTCAGGTGCAGAGTACCGGTGACATTTAAGCTGTGGTCTTTGCCAGTTTGCTCGCGCTTTTCGCCGTCCACGGTGTGATGGCTGTTGCCTTTGGTGTGGCTGAAGCGGTTGTTTTCCACCGTCAGGTGGCTGTCATTCTTGATAACTTCGGTACGGTTGTTTTCCGTCAGCAGGTCCAGGTCCTTCTGGGCGTGCACGTAGATCTGCTCTTCGCCGGCTTCGTCTTCAAAGCGTAGCTCGTTGCTGCCCTCACCCTTGTGGGTTTTGGTCTTCAGGGTGGTCCGGGTTTTGTGTTCCGGCAGCGCGTACGGCGGTGTGTTGGTGGCGTGGTATGTTCTTCCGGTGATGATGGGCTGGTCCGGGTCGCCGTCCAGGAAGGAGACAATCACTTCATGGCCGATTCTGGGCAGCGCCATAAAGCCGTACTGGCCTCCAGCCCAACCCTGGGCCACACGCAGCCAGGCACTGCTGTGTTCGTCGTTCTTCGAGCATCTATCCCACGGGAATCTTACTTTTACCCGGCCGTACTGGTCGCAGTGGATTTCTTCCCCCTCCGGGCCGGTGACGAGCGCCATCTGGGGGCCGTCCATCACGGGTTTGTGATTACACAGGGGGCGCCAGGTTTTGTCGGCCGGGATGGCGCTGAAGGTGTTGTGGTAGCTGGTGGGCTCACTGCCACCCTCTTCTTCCAGGGCCTGGGGCTGTTTGCCGGTGTGGGTAATAGCGGTGAGCAGCCATTCCCG
>NZ_AXCC01000061.1:0-7353 GCF_000475315.1 Marinobacter sp. EN3 | reverse complement strand
CCTATGAGAAATCCGGGCTAGGCTGAAGATGACGGTGCGACCGGTTTCTACCGGTAATCGAAAGACCCGGCGCAGAGCCTTTCCAACCAGAGCCGCAGCTAGAAGATAGGCCGGAAACAGAATCATCAAGGGCCAGATAAGTGAGCCGGTACTGTCGATCTGGCTGACCTGTGTCATTGAGATGATGAACAGTACGACTGTCAGCAGAGGGACCGGCATCAGACCCATGAAGCGAATGAACCCGATGGCTTTTCTGGAGTTTTCGGCCCATTTTTCAGTCAGAAATGCCAGGATAAGCGGGACAATAATCAGCCCGCCAAAGGCCGGCAGGAGGTGCCGCCCAAGCTCAAGATTCACGTCGAACTGATTACCCATGAAAAGCCAGAGGTAAAGTGGAAGAAGACCCAGTTGAGCAATCAGCAGAACCGGTGTTGCCGCAATGGCTCGGGTGCTGTCCCCCTTGCCTAGGTGAGTGAAGGTGACAAACCAGTCGGTACAGGGCATCAGCAATACCAGAAGCACTCCCAACTTCAGCGCGTCATTGTCCGGCAGCGCCAATATCAGCAAGGCAGTGATCGCCGGCATGACCAGAAAATTTCCGGTGAGCAAGGCACCCATGAACCGACGGTCCCGGAACATATCAGACAGGTGGGTCAACGGTGTTTGAGTAAATGTGGCGTAGAGCAGAACTCCGAGCAACCCCCAGATTAAGTAATCCGGCACACTGTCACCGAGGGACGATGTCCAATCCACAGACAGTCCGAAAACAACAGCGATGAGGTAGGCCCAGACCTGGTGGCGTTCAATTACGTCTCGCATGGCGTGCTCGTAACCGAGTGGAATGTCGGCCATTCGCAGCATATCTGCCACACGGTACCCTTTTCAGCAGCCCTGCTAGCCATGGCCATAAGTATGGGCATCTTTGTGACTGTGATCAGGATGTTCAAACTCCAATGTTGAATGAGTGATGCCGAACTCGTTTTCCAAAGCTCGTTTTATCCCACCCTTGACTTTTTCAAGTTCATTCCAGGCACTTATTTCGACCACCACATGGGCGTCGAGGGAGGCATCATGCTCACCCATCTGCCAGAAATGTACGTGGTGAAGGTCTAAAACGCCTTCTACGTTTGATAAAGCCTCGATGACAGAATCTGTGTCGATATCCAATGGACTACCCAGCATGAGTGTCCGGATGGTTCCGCCGATTTCCGTTAGACCCAGGTAGAGAATATAGCTTGCGATACCAATTGTGATCGCGGGATCAACCCAACGCATGTCGTACAGGAGAATCAGGGCGCCGCCTACAACGACTGCAATTGACGCAAACGCATCAGACAAGTTGTGTAGAAACAGCGCACGGATGTTGACGCTGTCCTTTTGCATGGAGTAAGTAAGCAGCGCGGTCAAACCATCCACTACCAATGCGATAATGCCAAGCCAAACTACCCACCACCCCTTGATTTCCGGGGGATCTATGAATCGCATGCCACCTTCGTAGATCAAATATGCCCCGATCATTATCAAAGTGGTGTAATTTATGAGTGCCGCAACAACCTCAATTCTCCCGTAGCCAAAGGTCATCTTCGAGTCGGCCGGGCGGCGTGCAATCTTCCGCGCCGCAAATGCGATAAATAGTGACGCCATATCCGAAAAGTTGTGTATAGCGTCGGCTATCAGCGCCAAGCTGCCAGCGAAGATCCCTCCAGCGATCTGAGCCAAGGTTAGGATACCGTTCGCCCAGATAGCTACTGCAACTCTCTTATCCTTAGTATCCGGTGACATGTGAGCATGCTCGTGGCCCATTGTTTTCTCCTTGGTCGTTGCTGTTCAATTAAACGTAGTCGCAACACTCGCTAAGCCTGGCTCAGAGGGCTTAGCGAGTGTTGCGACCGCGCGAAAACTAGCCATTCTGGCGATTTTCCATGTTATTCCCGGCACCTTTCTCGGCTGTGAAGCTCGTGACCAAAATCATGGCCACGCCCAGGACGATGAACACGTCGGCAAGGTTGAACGCCGGCCAGTGCCGGGATTGCCAATGAAAATCCAGGTAATCGACAACATAGCCTCGAAAAACTCGGTCGATGACATTTCCAAATGCACCGCCAAGTACCATCGAATAGGCTAGTGCTTCGGTTCGCTTATGGCTGTCCCGAATCAATTTGACCAGAACAGCCGAGACGACAATGGCTATCGCAATAAAAAAATATCGCTGCCAGCCACCGCCATCGGCAAAGAGACTGAAGGCAGCGCCTTTATTCCATACGTGCACCCAATTAAAGAAAGGGGTGATCTCAACCGATTGTCCGTAAGCCATGGATTGCTGGACGAGCCATTTAATAAGTTGGTCGGCCAGAGCTATAAGTGCCGAAAAGCCGAGAAAAGTGAGCGTAAAAAAGCGAGAACGGTCTTCAGACATCGAATTATCCTTTTAGCGCAAGGATGCGCTTGGCACCAATGAGTACAATGCCTCCCACAATACCGCCAATAACCAGATCCGGGTAGTTGGAGCCGGTCCAGGCAACAAGAAGGGCTGCAAGGATAACTCCCAGATTGATAACCACATCATTGGCCGAAAATATCCAGCTGGCTTTCATGTGAGCACCGCCGTCACGGTGTTTGGCGATCAGGAGCAGGCAACTGATGTTGGCAATAAGGGCCACAGATGCGACGGCCATCATCATTGACGACTGGGGATCACTGCCAAACAGAAAGCGCCTGCCAACTTCAACCAGTACCCCAGCGGCAAGGATAAGCTGGAGTATGCCAGCCACATGCGCCGCTCTGACCTGCATTTTGATGCCGTGCCCAACGGCGTAAAGCGCGAGACCGTAGACGGCGGCATCGGCAAGCATGTCTAGCGAGTCTGCAATCAGGCCAGCGGACTGGGCGATCAGGCCCATCGTCATCTCGACCAGAAACATCAGTGCGTTGATTGCCAGCAGTATCCATAAAGTGCCGGACTCTTCGCTTTCGTTGGCCTTAGAAGATTCAGCCGCTCTGACGGATTCAGCGCTGGCGTCTTCTGTCCTCTGCAAGGAAGCGCCCAGACCCAGGGTTTCCAGTTTGCTGGTAATAGGTCCGACTTCGCCTTGATGGATAATTTCCAGCTTTCGATTCGATAGGTCGAATGAGAGTGACTGAATGTTGTCAAAACCCGTGAGCGCCATTCGAATCATTCGCTCTTCTGAGGGGCAATCCATTTTCGGCACGCTGTAGGTGCTGAGCTGGCTGTCTGTTTCGGCGGTGACGGGGCTCTGAAGCTCATTGTTAACGACAGAATCTTCGCTGCCACACTGTCCATCGCAGGGTTTGCTCATTTTCGCGGCTCCGGTTCTCACACAAGTTCCGTTATTTAAAACCCTGTAGTCACTACAGGGTCAACGTTAAGTTGTTAGTTTTTGACGACACTGGTGAACCCACCGCGATTCGACGACTTGCGGTATGACCCTGTAGTAACTAAAGAGTTGAACTGGAGTACATTAAAAGGAGTTTGAGCAACGATGAGGCAGGGCAACAAGAGCGTACTAATCCTTGGTAGCTACGGAGCTGCAGGGGCGGCTATTGCAACACTCTTGGGCAACGGATCGACAGCGACATTGTCTTGGCAGGCCGGTCGCTGGAAAAAGGGCGTGAACGGGCGGAACAATTAGATCGCCCGGGGAATACCGGGCAGAGCTGGCATCAAATTAACAAGGTGGTGTCCGGTTTAGCGGGGGCCACCACAGGGAGCGAACAGAAGAATTTAGTGAATGACCTGGCGTCAGACGGAAAGCGCTTCCGTGCCCACGACGCGATGTACGAAGACAGCCGCTTATATTCAAGTTCAATTCAGTGTCAAAGGATATAATAAAAGGTTTTGGTTTTAGGTTGTTGAAATACAAAGAAAAAATTTAAAAATGTAACAACTCTGCAATAAGTGCAAAGCACCATCTACTCAGCATTTGAAAGACTTCAAGTGTCATTTTGAATCTATCTAATCTGAAGAGGTGTCCATGAAAAAGTGTCTATCAATGTTGGTGTTTGGTGGGGTTGCAGTAACTTCAATGAATGCACTAGCGGGGGAAGGTCCTATCCTGTACGGCAAAGCCAATGTTTCGTATTGTAGTAGCCCCCATTTAAACCGGACACCTTGGTAGAAGCAAAGGCCTAGGCATAGACCTAGTGCAAAGGAGTGTCCAAGGTGGAGAGAATCGAAGTCATAACCGGAGTGCAGCGCCGTCGCCGGTATTCCGCGCAGGAGAAAGCATTCATGGTTGCAGAGTGTGAGCAGCCAGGCATGTCGGTATCGCTTGTAGCCCGGCGTCATGGTATATCAGCAAGTCTGTTGTTCCGTTGGAAGAAGCTGATGAAAGACGGTGGCATGTCCGCGATTGAATCCGGTGATGAGGTTGTAAGCGCATCCGAGGTGAAAGCCCTGAACAAGAAGGTTCGGGAGCTGGAGCGGATGTTGGGCCGCAAGACGATGGAAGCTGAAATACTCCGGGAAGCCCTGGAGGTGGCTCAGTCAAAAAAGTTGATCTCGCGCATGCCGTTGCTGCCACCGGACGATACCCTCTGAAGCGGGTTGCGGAAGTGCTGAAGGTATCGCGCTCCAATCTTCTGGATCGTCTTCATGGTCGCCAGAAAGGCCGAAGCCCGAGATACAGAAAACAGGACGATGACCGGCATTTGCCGTTTATCCGTGAGCTGTGCGAGGCCCGTGCTGCCAATGGCTATCGAAGGATCACGGCTCGACTGAATCGGTTGCTCGCAGCCAATGATGAGCGAGTAAACCACAAGCGCGTGTACCGACTGATGAAGCAGGATGGGCTGCTGTTACCCCGGTATACAGGGCGACCTCAAGAGCGCTGCCACAACGGCCAGGTTATTACGTTGAAGCCGGACCTTCGCTGGTGCTCGGATGGCTTTGAGATCCGCTGCTGGAACAAGGAGGTTGTCCGTGTAGCCTTCAGCCTGGACTGCTGTGATCGCGAGCTGATGCGCTATGTAGCGACTACTGGTGGCATCACCGGTGAGATGGTTCAGGACCTGCTGCTGGAAAGCTTGGAATACCGGTTCGGCCAGTCAGAGCGAGTGCCTCATCCGCTGGAATGGCTGACGGACAATGGCAGTTGCTACATTGCCAAAGAAACGCGAGCCTTCGCGTCCTCTCTGGGGTTTGTAGTGTGTACTACACCGGTGAGAAGCCCTCAGAGCAACGGCATGGCTGAGGCCTTCGTGAAGACGTTCAAGCGGGACTATGTGTACCTGAACGATCTTCCTGATGCCGCCACGGTGATGGCCAGGTTGCCGGAATGGATCGAGGACTATAACCGCAGCCACCCGCACAAGGGGCTGAAAATGAAATCGCCCTGGGAGTACCGGGCGGAACTGGCATCAAACGAATAAGGTGGTGTCCGGTTTAGCGGGGGCAACTACAGGCTCCTTTTCACCTCAATACCAACAATTTGAGCGTTGTCGGTCCATTGGGGCTCGCCCTCTTGGTTGCCGGAAATCGCAAATCTACTGTGCATTCTTGAATTAGTAAGGAACGGGTTAGAGCCCCTTTCTGAAAGCGAGCGCGATGAGGAATTGCCCCTGAATAGCATGGCGGGATCCAAGGCAGAAGCGGTGAACCAGAGGTTCCCTGGTCTCTCCGAACCTCTGGGTTGCGTGAATCCTGCCACGGGCCTTCCGATGATCGGGGATATCGACGTGGAAGGGAATGCCTTTGGCACCAGTTCTCCGTGTGTTGACTGCTCACCTGGGGTTAAGGGCCCGTTTTGTGAGCACGACTTGTTGGATCTGGGCGACAACTGGGTATGAGCTTCGATCATATATGATGCACCTCTACGAATTGTTCAAGCGCTCGCACCAGTTTTTAATGTCCGCCGGAAACCAGCGTCGACTTCCCAGTCCACGTTTCGAGGGCAGGCGGAAGCCTGTCGGGAAGTCTGGCATGTAGAAATAATTTTTCATAACGCTGGCCTCGCTTACTTGCAAAAATTTGGCTACGTCAGATGATGTCCATAGCTGAGAGTCTGGGCTTGGTTTATCAGCCTCTAACATTGACAGAAAGAATTTGCACAGCTGCTCCAGATTCTGAGGGAGCTCTGTGTCTGCTAGTTCAAGACCTGAGGTTGGATGTTGCATGTTGTTCCTCCGTTCGCACCGGTTTCTAGGTGGATACGGGGTGGAGGAATTTACACGCGTTAGTTGGAGCATGTAGTTACCCCCCGTTTTCTTTGCAAAAAATATTTGCCTCAGATTACACGATAGCTCGGATGGCAATTGGTAAGGTCAGCAAGATATATGGTTGCAATTTGCATATAATTGGGTGCGAGGAAACGGCTATTTTTGAGGGGCTATAAGCGATTTACAAAACGGATAGTCGCCATACTAAATATGTCATGTGGAAACGCGACCCCTTGGAGCCAAATAAGACATTTAAAAACCGCACAGTCCCTTAAAAAAGTGAGGTGAAAAATTCGGGCGTGGTTCCAAGTCCTCTCTGGAAAACAGCGTGGCGCTCCGACAACTGTTTTTGGTCGCAATCTGAGGGTAAAAACCACGATTTTTCACCTCGTTATTCTGAAAAAATGAGCACCATTTTGGACGAATATGAAGGATAAAAACGGCGGTTTTGTTACGGTTTCCTCCGCAGTTTCTAGTGGGTTTTGAATCGGAAACTACTGTGGTTTTCTCAGAAAATTACAAGAATAAAGGTGGAAATATCTACCTATACGTTCCGTGTTGGGTCGTTTTTTCTGCACGATAGACGTCCCTGTAATGCCATCGAATTGCTCCATAGATGGCAGTGACACCAAGCGATATAGCGATTAAAAAAATCGCTAGAATGATGGATAAACTGGGAACCATAATAGCCTCAAATGGTAATTTTAGTTGGTGCAGGGCGTGATTTTGAGCCGCTGTAGCCTGCTCCTCAGTCCGATTCTAACGGCTTAAGGAGCAGATCGAGGCATCAACTAGTCGAGTTTTTGCACCAAATCCGAAGGATCTGGCGCGTAGTAAACTGATTGCAGAATTTTTAGATCCTTGTGACCAGAAATTTTGGCCAGCTCCATCGGTCCAAATTTTTGCGCCAGCCTTGTGAGAGCAGTTCGCCGTGTGTCGTGGAAATGGATGCCCTCGAGTCTAGCTTTTGTCATGATTTTTCGCGAAAGGGCGTCTCGCTGTCGTGAGGTAACGGAGAAAACAGTTTGCGATCCGCCCGTGTAATCCAGGACGTGGTTTAACACCTGAACCGCTTTTTTCGAGAGTGGTACCCATCTAGGTACGCCCGTTTTTGTTTCCGGGATGTAAACAACGCGTTTGTTGAAATCGATATCCGCGACTGCGTAAACCGCTGAAGGT
>NZ_AXCC01000060.1:0-422 GCF_000475315.1 Marinobacter sp. EN3 | reverse complement strand
CCATGCCCGGCACACACGCCAGCAATAAACGGCGTCCCGACAGGGACGTCCGGTGGAGGCCGCAGGCCGGAACGAATTTAATTGCCTTGTTAATGGCCGTTCACCACCGTGGTTGCGCCTGACACCCAAGGCCGCATGCCCTCTCCCGGACAGCTTGCACCAACTCGACGGATGGCGAAAGGAACCAGAACACAAAAGCTGCCAGCCCGATGACCACTTGAGACGGACGGCCCCACGACTGGGGCACACCAGTAATACCAATGCCGATGACCGTTTTGGCAACCCAGCCAGACAGCGAAGTTTCCGGCCTTGGCGATCACCAGAGTGAGCGGGCTTTGCAGCCAACCTGATGCCAAGGCCTTTGCACAGTACCAGCCAAAAACTCACAAGGGCCTGGCCATTAACGCTTAGGTAACCGGCAC
>NZ_AXCC01000059.1:0-2427 GCF_000475315.1 Marinobacter sp. EN3 | reverse complement strand
GTAAGCGTCCGGCCATCACACCTTGTCAGGTATAGCCGGCCTCCAGTTGTGGGGCAATAGCTCGTCGATGGCGTTGTTTTTCTGTGTCGGCAGGCGGGTCAGAACATCCTTCAGGTAGGCATAAGGATCATGCCCGTTCAGCTTGGCTGACTGGATCAGAGTCATCACCGCAGCTGCACGTTGACCACTGCGCAGTGATCCGGCGAACAGCCAGTTGGAACGGCCCAGTGCCCACGGCCGGATCTGGTTTTCCACCCAGTTGTTGTCGATGGGCACAGCACCATCGTTCAGGTAGCGCGTCAGCGCTTCCCATCGTTTGAGGCTGTAATCCAATGCTTTGGCCGTGCCGGAACCATCCGGCACCTTCTGTCGATGCGACAGCATCCACTGATGCAGAGCGTCAGCCAGTGGTTTAGCTCTGGTTTGTCGGATTTCCCGGCGCTTATCCGGCGGCAGGTCTTTGGTTTCCCGTTCGATCTCGTACAGTCCGCCGATGTATTCCAGGGCTTTGGCCGCCAGTTCGCTCTTGTTGGCTTCGTGAAGGTCATAGAACTTGCGCCGGGCGTGGGCCATACAACCGATCTCGGTGATGCCGTTACCGAACCCGGCCTTGTAGCCGGCATAGTCGTCACAGACCAGTTTGCCCTGCCAGTCACCCAGGAAGGTGCGAGCGTGTTCACCCGCCCGGCTGGGTGCGAAGTCGTAAACGGTGGCTTTGAGGTCCGAGAACGGTGTGGTGCAGTACGCCCAGACGTAGGCCTTGTGAGTCTTTTTCTTGCCCGGGGCCAGCATGCTCACCGGGGTTTCGTCGGCGTGCAGAACGTTGTGTTCCAGCAAGGTGTTTCTCAGTGCGTCCACCAGGGGCTGCAACTGCACACCACAGGCCCCCACCCACTCGGCCAGAGTGGAGCGCGGGATTTCCAGGCCAGCACGGCCGAAGATACGTTCCTGACGGTACAGGGGCAGATGGTCCGCGTATTTGGCCACCAGCACTTGAGCCAGCAGACCCGCCGTCGGGATGCCTTTGTCGATCACCTGTGGTGGCACCGGTGCCTGGACCAAGGTCTCGCATTTGTCGCAGGCCCACTTGCCCCGGATGTGGCGCTCCACCGTGAACTCGCCTGGGACGTAATCCAGCTTCTCGCTGACGTCTTCACCAATACGCTTGAGCTGGCAGCCACACTGGCACTGAGTATTTTCCGGTTCGTGGTGGATCAGGGTGCGGGGCAGTTCTGGTGGCAGCGGGGCGCGCTTGGGCTTTTGCTTGGGCCGAGCCGCCTTCTGTTCCTCGGTCATCGCCCGGTCCAGCTCGGCTTCGATGGCGGCCAGGTCACAGTCGATCAGCTCGTCCAGCAGTTTCCCCTGAACCGCATCGAGCTGCTCACTGCGCCGGGCGTACTTGTGACGCTTGAGGGTGGCGACTTCGTGGGTCAGCTTCTCAATGACCGCATCACGGTGCACCAAGGCGCGTTCCTTGTTCTCGACACGATCGAACAGTTCCGTGGCAAGAGCACGGAGCTGGTCGGCGGAGAGCTGGTCGAGATCGGGGCGTTCAGTCATGGTCGGTAGTATGCCAAGCCCTTGAGTCGTATACGATTCGCGGTTCTGGCTATAGCGATACTGCCGGCCTTGTGGTTACAGGATGGAGATCACGCCTTCCGCCCCAAGGCGTTGCCATGGCAGGCCCTGAACCAGGGCGGATAACTGTTCTTCGGTCAGGTGAAGTTGGTCACCTCGCCAGGCTTCGCCCCAATGGAACTTGCCCCGGTTCAGTCGGCGGGCACACAACCAGATGCCAAGGCCATCGTGGATCAACACCTTCATCCGGTTGCCCCGTTTGTTGGCGAACAGGTAGGCGCAATGAGGCCTGGCAGAACCGAAGACCTGAATAACTCGGGCCAGGGCCTTGTCCGGCCCCGCCCGCATATCCAGCGGTTCGGTGGCCAGCCAGATCTCGTCGATGCGGATCATCCCAGCAGGTCCCGGAGAAAAGCGGCACATTGATGGGCCTGCTCCGCAGGCCACTCCACCACGACCGAGCCACCGGCGCGGGAAATCTCGATGCGGATGCTGCTACGCTTGTCCGAGACCGACGGGTTGCCCGGTGCTGAGGTTGCCGCAGGCAGATTAACTGGTACAAATCCCGGCGTTGTCGTGGGCGCTTTATCCGCCCGACGTGCCTCGCTGATCCAGCGCCGGACCATGTTGGCGTTGAGACCGTTATCCAGGGAAATTCGGGAAACGGAGGCTCCGGGTTCCAGGCATTGGTCGACAATCTCGGCCTTGAATTCGCGGGAAAACCGGCGGCGGCGTTGGTAGGGTTTGGTTACGCTTAATTCGTTCATGTTAAGTGTCCACTAGAAAATAAGTGGACACTATCCTGACGGCGGCAGCGCCTGGCTCAAGACGGGATCACCAGACGCTTAC
>NZ_AXCC01000058.1:0-5366 GCF_000475315.1 Marinobacter sp. EN3 | reverse complement strand
AGCCCCGAAATGTACTGCTGGTCTGACCCGTTTACTCTTCTTTCATAATACGAACGACCCGTTCGTCCATGCAGCTACGCACGAATGCATTCATTTCACGCTGGTCGCCGGACTCGTAGAAGCGGAGCATAAGTTCATTGAACTCGAGTTGGCTCGAAGCCGGGATATTGATGGCCGGATAGCCGTTGCTCAGCAGGTGGCCGTTCATCATAAAACGCCCCATGCGCTTGTTTACATCGTAGAAAAACTGGCAACGGGCCATGGTCAGGAACAGGTGGACAGCCTGATCGTAAACATCATCCATGTGTTGTAGTTCATCGATCATGCGGTCAAAACGTTCCGGTAGCTCACTAGCCGCCGGTGGCTCGTAATCAGTGCCGGCAATGAGTACGGAGCCACTGCGAAAGCAGCCCCACTCCAACGCTTCTTCCCTTGCAGCAACCGCATTCAGAGACATGGCGCAATCGGCCGATAAACTGAAGCTCCCTTCCCGGATCATCTGAAACAGCAGCTTCCAGGCCTCGCCCTGATTAACCGCGATTTGCTGATCGCTCAGCCGATGCCCACCCACTGTGACACCCTGCAGCAGGGTTTGCACCTCCGGCAACGTGAAGTTGATGCCCTCCAGGCGCACTGCATCGTAAACAAATACCGCCACCGCACGTTGTGCAAGCATAAGTGCTTTTTCGGGGTTGGGTGGCATTGACCAGTGGTTGTCTGCGGCGGTGGGCATTTCGGCTCCGGTTGGCGGTGCAACTTTCAGTTGTTTTCAAGACCGCCAATTTACCATAGCGGGCGCTGTTCTGAGCACTGGCGAGGATTGATTGAGGAGCTGGCAGCGGTTGTGCGTGTCCAGCATGTGCTATTGGTAAGCTAGTGCCTATACATAATCAGCCCTCCATAATCAGCCCCTTTGTCCTTGATCAATCATTATGTAGCGCATCAGCTAGGCCGCTCGCGGCTGGATCTCCTTGGCAATCTTTGCAGCTTTTTCAACCTCGGCTTGACGCAACTCAAACTCAGTTTGCAGGTTGAGCCAAAACCGCGCACTGGTGCCAAAGTAACGAGCTAATCGCAAAGCCGTATCTGCAGAAACACCTCGGTTCCCTCGAACAATCTCATTCATTCGGGTTGCCGGAACGTGCAATGCGTTAGCCAGCGCATTCACACTCATTTCCAGCGGCTCCAGATACTCTTCCCTTAATATCTCTCCGGGGTGAATAGGGCGCATACCATTTCGAATCATCGCGCAGCCTCCTCAGTGATAATCAACAATTTCAACATCTTCTGGGCCGTCATCCGTCCACCGAAAGCACACCCGCCACTGCCTGTTAATACGAATGCTGTACTGGCCTTCACGATCACCATTCAAGGCTTCAAGCAGGTTACCAGGCGGAGATCTAAGATCATCCAGTTCTGCAGCCGCTTGCAGCAATATCAACTTACGCTCCGCTACAGCCTTTATCACCGAAAACCGTTTGGTTTTTCCCGTTTCAAACAGCGTTTGAGTGTCTTTGCATCGGAAGCTCTTAATCATCCTTGAACCCTATAACGCTTACCGTTAAACGTCAAACCTCTGTTAATTTTTAGCTGTTACCCCCCATAGCCAAGCACCAATCCCATTCGATTACTGCACTGCATGGCATATTCGAAGAGAAAACAAACACCCACAATTATGACCAGCCTGTATATATATACAGTTTCGAATGATTAATTCATGATAAGAGCATGTCAACAGTCACGGAAGACAAGGACCTCACTATGCCCAAAGCCAGAGCAAAACTCGTCAGCGTTTCAGATACCCCCTTCTACCACGTGATCTCACGCTGCGTGCGCCGCACCTTCCTGTGCGGGCAAGATCGCGCCACCGGGCGCTGTTATGAGCACCGGCGCGGCTGGATTGAGGAGCGAATCCGGCTTCTGGCCTCGGTGTTTGCGGTGGATGTGGCCTCTTATGCGGTGATGTCGAACCATTACCACCTGGTCGTGAAGCTAAGCCCCGATGACGTGGAACCGTGGAGCATAGATGAAGTGCTGGCGCGCTGGTGCAGCCTGTATAAAGGGCCACCACTGGTGCAGCGATATCATCGGGGTGATGAGTTGTGTGCAGCAGAGCTGCGACGAGTGCAGGAGTACGCAGAAACCTTCCGGCAGCGGTTGACGGATTTGAGCTGGTTTATGAAATGCTTAAATGAGCCAATAGCGAGGCAAGCCAATAAGGAGGATGAGTGCACCGGCCACTTCTGGGAGAGCAGGTTCAAATCCCAGGCCCTGGACACCGAAGAGGCCCTTCTCTCCTGCATGGCCTACGTCGACCTGAACCCCATCCGGGCCTCCATAGCAGAGACGCCAGAAACCTCCGAACACACCAGCATTAAAGAACGCCTTCATCCTACCTTTGATCTGGCGGAAGCAATAGCAAGGCAAACAGAGCAGCAGGCGTTGAATGACTTTTCGGTGCCACTGAAACCGCTCCTGGGATTTGAAGGCGTGATTCGGAACGGCTTTCAACGAGGCCTACTGTTCAGCTTTGAAGATTATCTGGCACTCGTGGATTGCACAGGAAGAATCAGCCGGAGTGACAAACGGGGTGCAATTGATGAGAAGGCGCTCCCGATTCTGGAACGGCTGAACCTGGAGCCGGAACGGTGGTGCCACCGGGCGACCGCGTTCGAGGACAGTTATCAGGATTATCGGAATCCTGAACGGCGGCGTCGAGCGGCTTAGACAACCACCCCCAATTACTCCAACCCCTTTACCGGTGTTCCCGCCGAGAATTTCGCTCGCCTGAAATCGGCAGATTTCCATAATTCACGGTGGAATGCTGCCGCCGCTTTGTCATAACCCCTAAATGGACGCAATAAAACCGAGGGTCGGAAACGGCAAAGGCCCGGGGTCCAAACCGCCGGGCCTTTGGGGATCTGGTCAGGCTAGCAGGCTAGCGCCTAGCAGGCTAGTGCCTGTCCATTAGCAGGCTGCCTTAGCAGGCTTGGTCAGGCTAGTGCCTGTCCAGTCCATGTGTCCATGATCATTCATCACCTGATCAATCACTTAACGCGGAAAGTTCCCATGAAACCAAAATCTGGGCAGCATTCCCTCCCCCACCTCACCATAATAAAGCTCTTCATCCTCCCGCATATCCTGATAGTAATCCCAAACACCTTGCGCCCACACTAACCAAGCAAAAGAGAGACCAGCAGCAACAGCAAGAATGATTACCCTATTCCACTTTGAGCGCGGGCGCTGCTCGTTACCAGCAGACTGATCAACTTCCGCCGGTATGATTAATGCCCAGAATGCAATCAAAACGAATAGCCCAACCAACATCGAGCCTGGCGCCATGAACACCGCAGACACACCCGCATGAAATAACGCTGCTGACACTGAGGCAGTTAAGGCAGCAAGCATCACAAGCTTTTCATCAGAGGCCTGAGAGACAGTGCTCGTCAGCAAGGCTAAGCGAGCCTTCCAGAAGTAACGGATAGCCTGAATTACCACCAGCCCCAACGCCGCAATCAGCGCCCACCCATACTCGGCAGCCCACATCAAATACATATTATGGGGATGACCAAGCTTGCCAACAGCCGAGTAGGTTTCGGTGAGCCGGTCATGGGTGAGCCAGGACTGAGGCCCCATGCCAAACGGGAAGTTCTGCAGGCTCATATGCCATGCTTCGACAAACAACGGTAAACGTCCCGAGTCTCCCGCATGAATCGTTCTAATGTGAACGCCACCATCTGACAACATGGTAGGAATTAAAACGGACAATAGAAGCCATAGAATGATCCCCACTGCCAGATACACAGCAAAGACCTTCAACCAGGGCAACGCTCTTCGGCCAAACAATAAAACAGTCAGGCCCACACCAAAAGCTATACCCAGAGCGGAACCCCGCCCAGTGGTCAGAAACAGAATCCACCACCACATCCCGGCCCCCAAAAGCACAGCAATGCGCCAGGACTTAAACTCCTTCAGCGGCCCCACCATCACAGCAAGTGGAAGCAACGGCAAACACCAGGAGGCAATGTGGCTCCAATAGCGAATATTCACAAAGCCCCAGGGAATGAAATTAATCAGGTTTTTTTGGCCATCGAAAATAGCGAACAAATAAACGTTAACGGAGGCCAAGCCATAAATCAGGCAGGTTGCAGCAATGATCGAAATAAGAGCGCGAGAATAGAAAACACCGCCATTGGCCCAGGCCAAAAATCCGCCAGACACGACTATAGCCAGAAAATAAAAGGAGTACATGCCGGGCTCTGTCCAGACATAGAGCTGGCTACGAAAGGGCAACGCAAGAGCAATAAATGCCACACAAAGAATCAGCGCAGGCGACAACAGGAGCAGTGTACGACGAATACTCACCTGCGGCTTTACCGCAAAGGACAAAATCGGGGCGATAACCAGCAGGCCGCTTAAACCGATTAGCAGAAACCTCTGGTCTGCGTAGCCGCCGAAAGCCATGGCAATGAAGTCCGAGAACAAAACCAGCATAAACGCCAGAAAAGCGGATATCACAATCATTGCCTGAAGCAGGCTAGCCGATGCCGGAGAAGCGCCAGACACTTTAGGGTTGAGAGGTTGACGCATGGTTAGCTTTGCCTGCTCCTGCGATGGTGTCGAACAAAACTGCCAGATTAGCGCTCGGGACGGTGCCTGTCCACGATCTATATGCGGGACGGTGCCTGTCCACGATCTATATGGTGTCGAACAAAGCGACCAGATTAGCGCTCGGGGCGGTGCCTGTCCACGATCTTGCGCCTGACGGGTATATTGGCGGGCGGAGTCACTGATTCAGGTATTAAAACAACAAAGGCCCGGGGTCGAAACCTCCAGGCCTTTGGGGATCAGGTCAGGCTAGTGCCTGTCCATGATCATTCAAGTGCCTGTCCATGGTCAATGATTCAATCATTGCCTGAAGCAGGCTAGCCGATGCCGGAGAAGCGCCAGACACTTTAGGGTTGAGAGGTTGACGCATGGTTAGCTTTACCTGCTCCTGCGATGGTGTCGAACAAAGCGGCCAGATTAGCGCTCGGGGCGGTGCCTGTCCATGTCCACACGATCTATAGCGCACTATCACTACACTGGGGTCCCACTGGGGCCCTGGAAACAACAAAGGCCCGGGGTCGAAACCTCCAGGCCTTTGGGGGTCGAGTCAGGCTAGTGCCTGTCCACTATCACTTCCTGCGATGGTGTCGAACAAAGCGGCCAGATTAGCGCTCGGGGCGGTGCCTGTCCATGTCCACGATCTATAGCGCACTATCACTACACTGGGGTCCCACTGGGGCCCTGGAAACAACAAAGGCCCGGGGTCGAAACCTCCAGGCCTTTGGGGGTCGAGTCAGGCTAGTGCCTGTCCACTATCA
>NZ_AXCC01000057.1:0-5247 GCF_000475315.1 Marinobacter sp. EN3 | reverse complement strand
GGATTTGTTCGAAGAGGTAGAGATCTGATGCATTACAGCTCCATACTGCCAGATGTGATCAAAATCGCTGATGAAGCCAGCGAAAAAGTACTGCATATCTACCAGTCTGATTTCAAAGTGAATTATAAGGAAGATCACTCACCAATCACCGCTGCGGACATTGCCAGTCACGACATCATTGTTAAGGGGCTGCGCCAAATCAGCCGGGACATTCCGATACTCTCAGAAGAGGGCGCGGAGATTCCCTGGGAAGAGCGGAAAAAATGGCGCCGGTTCTGGCTGATCGACCCCATCGATGGCACCAAGGATTTTACCCAGCGCACGGGCGAATTCACCGTTAACATCGCCATGATTGAAGACGGCGAGCCAGTGATGGGTGTGGTCACGGCCCCCGCCCTGAAAGAAGCCTTCTGGGGCATAAAAGGTGAGGGTGCTCACATGCGGGACCGTACAGGTCGGGTACACCGCATACGGGTGGCGGAACCCAATAATTGATCATGGACAGGCACTAGCATGACCTGCACTAGCCTGACCTGGCCCCAGCCTGACCAGATCCCCAAAGGCCCGGTGGTTTCGACCCCGGGCCTTTGTCGTTTCTGGATGTTTGTTTGCTGCGTCTGTTTCAGGATTATGGTAATTCGGCGCCACTCAGGGTTGGGGGTAATTCTGATAGCTGTCCTCGAGCGTGGTTGCCCGGTGGTATGAGAGGCCGCGAAAATGCGTGTCGCAATACGGGGCACTCGCTGCTAATTCTGTTTGACGCTTAACGATAAACGTTATAAGGTTCTGGTATGATTAAAAGCTTCCGATGCAAAGACACTCAAGTGCTGTTTGAGACTGGAAAAACCAGACGGTTTTCGGCGATAAAGGCTGCAGCTGAGCGTAAATTGATAGTATTGCAAGCAGCTGCAGAGCTGGATGATCTGAAATCCCCACCTGGTAACCGGCTTGAAGCCTTGAATGGTGACCGGGAAGGCCAGCACAGCATCCGCATTAACCGGCAGTGGCGGATGTGCTTTCGGTGGACTGCGGACGGTCCGGAAGATGTTGAAATTGTTGATTACCACTGAGGAGGTCGCACAATGATTAGTAATGGTATGCGTCCCATTCACCCTGGAGAGATTCTGCGGGAAGAGTATTTGGAGCCGCTGGAGATGAGCGTAAATGCGCTCTCAAAGGCTTTGCATGTTCCGGCAACGCGGATGAATGAGATCGTTCGTGAGAACCGGGGCGTTTCCGCAGACACGGCGCTGCGACTAGCGCGTTACTTTGGCACCAGTGCGCGGTTCTGGCTGAACCTCCAAACGGAGTTTGAGCTGCGCCAGGCTCAGATGGGCAAAGAAGCCAAGATTGCTAAGGAGGTTCAGCCGCACGCTGCCTGAAAACCAAATGCACAATGATTCGAACATCATCAACATCATGGACCAACATCATAGACAGGCATTCATAGCCTTGTTCATAGCCTGACCCGTGTTATCACAGACAGGCACTCGTCTGTGACCAGATCCCCAAAGGCCCGGAGGTTTCGCCCCCGGGCCTTTGTTGTTTCTGCCGTTTGGTTTCACTGCGTCTAATTCGCGGTTATGACAAAGCAGCGGCGACCTTCCACCGTGAATTCTGAAAACCGCCGATTTCAGGCGAGCGACATTCTCGGCGGGAACACCGATAAAGGGATTGGAGTAATTGGGGGTGGTTGTCTAAGCCGCTCGTCGTCGCCGTCCAGGGTTCCGGTAATCCTGATAACTGCCCTCAAACGCGGTCGCCCGGTGGCACCATCGTTCCGGGTCCAGATTCAGCCGTTCCAGAATCGGTAGCGCCTTCTCATCAATAGCGCCCCGTTTGTCGCTTCGGCTGATCCGCCCAGTGCAATCTACCAGTTCCAGGTAATCTTCAAAGCTGAACAGGATGCTTCGCTGGAAGCCGTTTCGAATCACGCCTTCAAAACCCAGTAGCGGTTTTAACGGCACCGAAAACTCATTCAGCGCCTGCTGTTCTGTTTGCCGGGCAATGGCTTCTGCCAGATCAAAGGTGGGATGAATTCGCTCCTTGATGCTGGTGTGTTCGGAGGTTTCTGGCGTCTCCGCCATGGCAGCGCGGATTGGATTCAGGTCGACATAGGCCATGCAGGAAAGGAGGGCTTCTTCGGTATCCAACGCTTGAGACTTGAACCTGCTCTCCCAGAAGTGCCCGGTGCACTCATCTTCCCGGTTGGCCTGCCTCGCAATCGGCTCGTTCAGGCATTTCATAAATCAGCTCAAATCCGCCAACCGCTGCCGGAAGGTTTCTGCATACTCCTCCACTCGCCGAAGCTCGGCCGCACACAACTCATCTTCCCGATGGTACCGCTGTACCAGTGGTGGCCCCTTATAGAGGCTGCACCAGCGCGCCAGCACCTCATCCATGCTCCACGGTTCCACGTCATCCGGGCTGAGCTTCACCACCAGGTGATAGTGGTTCGACATCACCGCATAAGCGGCCACATCTACCGCAAACACTGATGCCAGAAGCCGGATTCGCTCTTCAATCCATCCTCGCCGGTGCTCATAACAGCGCCCGGTGGCGCGATCTTGCCCGCACAGGAAGGTGCGGCGCACGCAGCGTGAGATCACGTGGTAGAAGGGGGTATCTGAAACGCTGACCAGTTCTGCTCTGGCTTTTGGCATGGTGGGGTCCTTGTCTTCCGTGACTGTTGACATGGTCATATCATGCATCAATAATTCGGATCTGTATATATGTACAGTATTTTGGTGTTTTAGTGTGTTTCCCTTATTTCTGCTATTTCTCAAACTCTATTTTTGTATGTACAATAAATCCAGATGAATATTGAATTCGATCCAAGGAAGGATGAGAAAAACACTGAAAAGCACGGTGTTTCGTTAGCTGATGCCGCCAGGCTCGAATGGGATTGGGTGTGGGCTATGGAGGATTTTCGTAATGATTATGGTGAGCGCCGAATGATTGGGTATGGCCCCATAGGCGATCGTGTCTACTGTGTTGTTTACACAGAGCGAAAAGGCATCCGCCGCATAATCAGTCTTCGAAAGGCAAATCGTCGGGAGGTGAGGCTTTATGCAGACAAAATCTAAATCAGGTCGGAAGTTTACACTGCCTTCGGGCGATGAAGAGTCAGGCATTAACGAGGGGATTGCACAAGACGCAGATACACGCGAGCTCACGGAAGAAGAGTTCCGCCG
Organism: Marinobacter sp. EN3; assembly: GCF_000475315.1. Classification (NCBI taxonomy): domain Bacteria; kingdom Pseudomonadati; phylum Pseudomonadota; class Gammaproteobacteria; order Pseudomonadales; family Marinobacteraceae; genus Marinobacter; species Marinobacter sp. EN3. Next base: position 2,053 of record NZ_AXCC01000057.1, on the reverse strand, counting down.
GTTGCGTCCGGTTGGTCGGCCCAAAGCGGAGACCACTAAAGAACGGATAACTATCAGACTTTCACCGGAGGTCGTTGAGCAGTTTCGCGCCACAGGCAGCGGCTGGCAAACCCGAATGGACAAGGCACTTCAGGAGTATCTGAGAACCCATAGTCAGTCCGATATTGAGAGGTTGGGATAATGCACAACATTCGAGGGAATCTACTGCGCAAGGCTGATCTTGGACAGGCACTAGCCTGCCGCTGCACTAGCCTGCCGCTAGCCTGACCCGTAGACAGTGCCTGCCGCAGACAGGCACTAGCTTACTAGGCACTAGCTTACTAGCTTGTCTCCACAAAATTGATGCCCAAGAACCATGCGCATATACTGAGTAGAACATTTCTCGAGAGGGCAACACCATGCAAACTGCCGAAACTACAAAGTCCATACGTAAACCAACGAATCTATCGCTGGATAGCACTCTTCTCAAAGAGGCAAAATCCCTTGGAATCAATGTCTCTCGGTCTGCAGAAGCAGGAATTGCGGAAGCGGTTAAACTCCATAAGCGGAGCAAATGGCTTAACGAGAATGCTGAAGCGCTTGAAAGCTCGAACGCTTATGTTGAAGCCAACGGCTTGCCTCTTGCACGGCATCGCCAGTTCTGATGTCTCGTTTCGATATCTTTGAAAATAAAAACGGGGCGGGATATCTGCTGGACGTTCAGTCAGACCTTCTCAGTGGCTTGAACACACGAGTAGTTGTGCCGTTACTGCCCAAATCGTCGGCGCCATTCCCTGCTCAGAGGCTGAATCCTGTGTTTAGCATCAACGGCCTGGAAGTCGTCATGGCGACTCAATATATGGCGGCTGTGCCGGAAAGCGAATTGCGTTTTTGCTCCGGTAGCCTTGCTGAGCAGCAAGATGACATTGCCGCAGCACTGGATATGCTGCTTTTGGGCTTTTAGGGGGGATCATGGGCAGGCGCTAGTGTCCCGTCTGGCTAATTCCTTAATCTACTGCTTGCCTCTGAGGACTCTGACCAAGGCGCCAGTCTGCAGATGTGGTGGTTCCACATCAAGGACTGGCAACACAGGGCTCAGAGTCCTCAGAGACAAGCCCTCCGGGAGCTTCTGAAAAACCGAAGAACGTCGTTCTGCTGGCTCGATTTGGAACCACCAAACCTTCACCAGCACGCCTAGCTCTTCGGTTTTTCAGAAGCTCAGTAGGTTAAGGAATTAGCCAGACGGGACACTAGCTATCGCAAACTCAGCTTTTAACGCCCGCTATGGTAAATTGGCAGTCTTGAAAACAACTGAAAGTTGCACCGCCAACCGGAGCCGAAATGCCCACCGCCACAGACAACCACTGGTCAATGCCACCCAACCCCGAAAAAGCACTTATGCTTGCGCAACGTGCGGTGTCGGTATTTGTATACGATGCAGTGCGCCTGGAGGGCATCAACTTTACGTTACCGGAGGTACAAACCCTGTTGCAGGGTGTCACAGTGGGTGGGCATCGGCTGAGCGATCAGCAGATCGCCGTTAATCAGGGCGAGGCCTGGAAGCTGCTCTTTCAAATGATCCGGGAAGGGAGCTTCAGTTTATCGGCCGATTGCGCCATGGCTCTGCATGCGGTTGCTGCAAGGGAAGAAGCATTGGAGTGGGGCTGCTTTCGCAGTGGCTCCGTACTCATTGCCGGCACTGATTACGAGCCACCGGCGGCTAGTGAGTTACCGGAACGTTTTGACCGCATGATCGATGAACTACAACACATGGATGATGTTTACGATCAGGCTGTCCACCTGTTCCTAACCATGGCCCGTTGCCAGTTTTTCTACGATGTGAACAAGCGCATGGGGCGTTTTATGATGAACGGCCACCTGCTGAGCAACGGCTATCCGGCCGTCAATATCCCGGCTTCAAGCCAGCTCGAGTTCAATGAACTTATGCTCCGATTCTACGAGTCTGGCGACCAGCGTGAAATGAATGCATTTGTGCGTAGCTGCATGGACGAACGGGTCGTTCGTATTATGAAAGAAGAGTAAACGGGTTAGGCCAGCAGTACATTTCGGGGCT
>NZ_AXCC01000056.1:0-1593 GCF_000475315.1 Marinobacter sp. EN3 | reverse complement strand
TAACACATATGAGCCTTCTCGGAATCAATAGGCAAGAGTCATTTTTTTGGCCGCGCCAGCGGCCAACCTAAATCCATGAGCGAGAACGCCTGCTTCGTCAGTCTCGCGGAGCTGTCAGGCACTTACAGCAAACACATATAGGGGCTCTCTTACGTGGCTTTAGGCCACTGCCTGACCGGTCGTTCCATCAGTGGGTCAGGGGCACCAGACATTCATCGGTTAACCGGTCACTGGCACTATTCAAACGACGGGCTGCATGGCTCCAGTTAGTGTCAGGCTCAGGACCGGTGTAAGCGCACTGGCTCATGGTATTAAGGCACGCCCACGGGCTGGCTAATCAAGTCGCTCTGGCTTCAACATCGGTGACAGAAAACCGCTTGGGTATCGGTGTACCAGTCAGCAGACTTGCGGTCTTCGGTGTCATCCTTTCTGATCCAGTTAGACGTCTTGCTCAGCCCGTGGCGTGACTAACCTCTCAAGAACCGTTGTTCATCGAACACCCTCTTGTCTTTGAGCATGAAGTACACAGCTCTACCCAACTTGTGTGCCAAGGCGGATAGGGCCTTGGGTTTGTTCATGCGCTTCTGCAATTTTTCGACGTAGCGTTTGGCCTTGTCGTTGTTACGAATGAACAGCACCGCCGCTTCTGAGAACGCCCACTTCAAATGAGCATTGCCGATCTTGTTGCCCTGAGTGCCGTAGATTTTGCCGGCGGATTCGGCTTTGCACTTCACCAGGCGAGCGTAGGACGCGAACTTCTGAACGGATTCGAAACGTTGGATATCGCCGACTTCGTAGAGAATGGTCAGGGCCAGAATGCGGCCTACTCCAGGAATGGTCTTCAGCACGTTGAGTGACGCCGGGTCGTGTTGTTTGGCCTGCTGTTCCAGGTGCCATTCAAGCTTTTTGAGTTCGTGCTGATAACAGTCGACGATGGCCAGGTCCAGGTCGATATTGCGCTGAACGTCTGGATCGCTAAAAGCGGCGGTCAGTTGTGACCGGCCGCCAGGGTTGTTGAGGTTGGCTTTGCTGGGCGGCAGATTGTACTGGCCCAGAGTGTTCACTGCGTGGGCCTTGAGCATGGCACCATGCCGGACAATGCGAGTACGGCGGCGCAACAGATCCCGGGTGGCCCGCATCTCCTTGGGATAGACGTAAGCCAGTGGAAAGTTACCACCGCGCATTAGCATCGCAATCTTGAAGGAATCGATGCGGTCGTTCTTGGTTTTGCCCCCATGAATGGCCTTCATATAAAGCGCGTGGCCCAGGATAAAGTGGATGCCGTGCTCTTCACACAGATCGGAGATCCAGTACCAGCAGTGCATGCATTCGACACCGACGACTAGATCATCGCGAAAGGGTTCGAGCATGGCCAGTAGCAGTTCCGGCTGGGCTTTGATTTCTTTATGCAGCAACACCTCGCCCTGTTGGTCGAGGATGCAGACATACAGGCTGCGGGCGTGCAGATCGATTCCACAATAATGGCGGTGGGTGCTATGGTAAAAGTTCATGAGTCTTCTCCCTTGTAGTGCTTGGTCGCCTTCCAGCTTAGCGGGTAACCGCTGGGCTGGGGAGAAGGCTCAATCAGTATCA
>NZ_AXCC01000055.1:0-618 GCF_000475315.1 Marinobacter sp. EN3 | reverse complement strand
CGAGAAGGCTCATATGTGTTAGACATCGTCGGCATTGATGAGGCCGCCATATTCTTCAGCGTAGACGTATTGACCTGAAAGAACGCCAGCGACATACCCTTGGAAATAATCTCCGAAGGTTTTAGCCTGCAATTCTCTGGCCTCCATGTCATGCCACATGGTGATTACCTGTCCGATAGATCCCGATTCTGAAGGATCGAGGTCTAGGCAAAGGTGGTCACCGCCACCGTTATGCGTGAAAGGGATCCACTTTGAGCTCCACCAATGATTCTTGATTCCCTTGTCGGGCTCGGAGAAAGTGTCTTTAAACTCACCAGCATCCAGTAACTCTTTCCAGACAGCCCACTGGCTATAGATTTCTTCGCACGACAAGAACTCCATACCATCGAAAAATGACAAAAATCCGTCTTGGCCATTGTGGACTTTGAGGCAAGCGACAAAATCGAGCGGAAGCTTAATTTCAAGCTGTCGTTCAAGTTCTGAAATTTGCTCGTCAGTCGCCGGAGGATTTAGGCGAGACAGACCTTCGGGCCAATGTTGCGCCAGCCATTCCTCAAACTTCTTCCATGTCTGCTCCATCTCGTCTCCTTGTGTGTCTAACGCTTAGGTAACCGGCAC
>NZ_AXCC01000054.1:0-3202 GCF_000475315.1 Marinobacter sp. EN3 | reverse complement strand
CCTTCAGCGGTTTACGCACCTCGGGCCAGCGGCACGTACGAAATATCCGTTGCCCACACCTGGTTGGGGCGGTCGATTTTCAGCCCTTTGAGCAGGTACGGATAAACTTTGTGCCCGTCGCCCGGAGGGCTGGTTCTGGGGCGTGGATACACCGCCTGAATGCCCATGGTGCGCATTAGGCGCTGAACCCGCTTGCGGTTTATCAGGTGGCCTTTGCGCTCCAGATGGACTCGCATCTTACGAGAGCCATAGTACGGCGTTTCCAGATGCTGCTGGTCAATCAGGTACATCAGATCCAGATCCTCCTGACACTGTTCACGAGGGACGTAGTACACCGACGAGCGGCTCAGTTTGAGCAACTCGCACTGGCGCACAATGCTGACTTGGGGATGACCATGCTCGATCATCGCCAACCGGCGTTGACGGCTTACTGATCGAGCTTGCGCGACAAAAAATCGCGTTCCACCGTCAGTCGGCCGATCTCGCGGTAGAGTTCGTCAGAACTGGGCTCGTTGGACTGTTTGCCGGACCTTTTTTTGCCTTCGAAGAGGTCCGGAGCATTCTCCAACAACTCGCGTTTCCAGGTGCTAACCATGGTCGGATGAATCTGGAACCGGGCGGCAATTTCAGATGTAGTCTGGTCACCCTTGAGGGCGGCTAGGGCTACTTTGGACTTGAACGATGGGCTGTATTGCTTGCGTTTCTTGCTCATGATTCTCCTCCTTGTGGAGATGATGAATCAGAGCTTAGGCACCTGTCCAAATTTCGGGGTCCACTTCAAACAACAGTCATTCGAGTGGAAAAAGGCAAACCTAAGAACTGAACGGGTTCACCATCAAATATCCATATTTCATGCGCTAGTTTTTCCATGTTACTCCAATCATATAACGGTGTGGTATGGGCGCGCACAGAGCAACACGTAGTTGGCGACGCATTGACCACCTGGTTACATGCACAATTCTCGCAAGCTCCTGATGACCCGAACCTCAGTTCCCCGAGGTGCATTTTCCTGGGTCAACCAGATAGCCTTAAGACCTAACCACATTGCGGGCTTAATATCTTTAACGAAGCTATCGCCCACCACTGCCGTTCGAGTGACGCGGCTTGTTAATAATTGACCCAACTCCGAGGGTAACGCAAACGCCAGATTACCGACATCACATCAGCAAACCTCAAGCGACCAAGTAACACCAGAGCCAAAAAGACTCCCTGGACGCAAATGATCATTGCCACGACCAATAGCAAAACCATTGTGACCGCAAAGAATGCGGTCGGATCGCCGGGTTGTGCTGCTTCAGCGACATCAATCTCAAACGAGGTCGCCAAGAGCGGAACCAAAGTGAAGTACCATAGGCCAATACCGATCACTATTCCCGAACCCGAAGCTACATTTGAACAGAATCGATAGTAGGGCTTTAGCCTTCCAGCGTCATGAAGAAACTTCCGTATGCGACCCATATTCAGCTGATATTTAACGCCTTGGTTCAGTGGCGACTACGGAGCGCAGTGTATCCGGTGCAGGGCCGCCAGGCTTGAAACGAACTACGACAACTTGTTATGCAATGCCCAGTCGTCGCACGTCATTCGATATACCCGCACAGCTCGGGCATGGAATTCTCGAATCGTATAATCTCTGAACCCAACCTTCTCCGTCACCCTAACGGAGGCTGTGTGCTCCGGCTCGATAATAACAATTACCGACTCGCGGTGTGTTTGATCGAAAGCATACTGGAGGGCACCCATTACAGCTTCTGTCGCGTACCCCTGGTGCCAGAACCTGCGCGCCAGCCGATAACCTAGATTGAGTTCTTCGACATCGCCAACCAACTCAGGCGCAATGCCACAGAAGCCGATAAAATGCCCAGATTCCTTCTCACAGAATGCCCACGGCCCTATTCCATGAGAGGCGTAACACTCAAGGCACCAATCAACGAACTTTCGAGTAGCTTCCTCGTCGCAAACTCCGCGAACGGAGAATTTCATGACTTCCGGATCACTGAGCATTGCGGTGAGCACCGGGACATCCTGATGGGATAGCTTCCTTGCAACCAACCTCTCTGTTTCAAACAATGACACCGCTCTCTCCCTGTGCTTAACGCCAGCAATAAAAGGCGCCCTGAAAAGGGCCTCCGGTGGGGGGCCTTTGGGCCGGAACGAATTTGATTGCCTTGTTACACATTGACTGAATACTTGAGGTCACACGCCTCATCTCCAGTCATGCCACGAAAGCCCCAACAGTGTGGCGGTTGCTCCTTGATCGTGACTTCAACATCTACGGGTGATATGCCAACCACGGACTCAATCTTGTTGAAGAGTTCCTTGATCAGGGCCTTTTGGGTCTCAGGATTTCGACCCTGCATCATATTGATCTCGATGGCTGTGTAAGCGGGTGTCCTGCCACCAGGATAATAAAAATCCTCGGCTTCCATAGGGATGAAACGATGAGCCCGTTTGTCTTCCGGCATCCCAAGTACGGTTTGCATACATCCGTGAATGACTTCAGAGAGCTGAGCCTTGATCGGGTTAAGGTGTTCTTTGATTCCATAGATGACTATCACGATGCCTCCTGCAATGTGTAACGCCAGCCAGAAGCAGCTCCCTGACAAGGGCGTCCGGTGGAGGGCCACCAGTGTGGTACGACCTTAATGGCCTTGTTAGGTGCTGATGTCATTTGAGAGGATTTCCTCGTTCTCAAATTGCAGCCCAATGTGGATCCACCTAAATTCCGGCCGTGTTTCGAAACAAATTTCCCACTCCCGGTTATCAGCCGTATCCACAGAAATAGCAGAGACCTGAAACAGCTCCGAAGCAGCCATACCCTTTGGAATCGAATCCCAACCCGAGGCGATCGACACAAGGTACTCGGAACATTTATCGAAATAGTGATCAAGCTCGGCAAGCTTGCTCAATATGAACTGCACTGATTGAGGATAGGGCCCACTCGCGTCGCCAGGAATACTATGGAAAACCTCGCCACTGGCCGCCTCCCAATAACCTTCACTTTCCAAAAAAGTCATCGGGCCCAACCTGTCGTGAACGATTTCGATACTTGGCTTATTGCGCCCAGATAAGGCTTTTTTGAGAAACGGAAACATTGATTTTGCTCACCTAACACCAGCCTGCATACGCGGCTGCGGAATGGAGGCGAAGCCGCAATGTAGTAGGCGTCGCCGTGCCTGGCCTTGATACTGATTGAGCCTTC
>NZ_AXCC01000053.1:0-4257 GCF_000475315.1 Marinobacter sp. EN3 | reverse complement strand
CCATGCCCGGCACACACGCCATGGTAAGCCGCCGGTACGGAGCGCAGCGCAGTACCGGTCGGCTTCACCTACTGGTTAAGTTGCAGCCAAGTCCGAGATCATGCTCTTGATCGACTCAATTTCCGCGTCGCGATCCGCTGCTTGGCAGTTGTATGTGATGAATAGAGCAGTTGGCCCATTGGCAACATACCAGAATTGCCAAAATTCATTGTTCGAACCAAATGCTAAAGTGAAGCCCTCGAAGTCGCCTGCATCAGCTTCAGTTAATTTAGCCCCCGCCTCTATGTGCTCTTGCGCCAACCCTTTTAAGTCAGCTTCCGTGACAGTTCCTTCTTTAGAATAGCTACTGATCTGGAGCGCCCCTACGCCTTCTGGGTGAAAAATGAGAGAACAATCTTCTTCATGCTCTCCTACCCACTCGGGCAGCAAATTGATTCGCCAGCTTGGCCCATCGAACTGATTCATAATTTTTGCAACTTAACGCTTTGCTCACCGGAAAATTGGGAGCGCAGCGAGTAATTTTTCCGTGTGCAGCAACTTGTTATAAGTCGCCACTCCTCTGCAGTCTATATAAAACGTTAATTAAAATATTTTAGGCTTTTATTTGACTCACTATATACCTCACCAACTATATAATTCTTTGACTTTAAACTTTCATCAATGTTTTTTGTCGCAAAAATAATTTGAAAATCTGTTTCGTAACGAGATAGAGCCTCAACTACCACCTTTTGAAAGTTCTTCGATCGGTCATCTTCCATCCCGCCATTTTCTATGCCATCGAGAACCAAGAATCTGGGGAGACGTATATATGTTTTTTCAAGCGCCGCCATCAACAAAGCAACATGAAACGCGTTATTTAACAAGACTATTCCACTTTCTGAAAAGGCTGTTTTTCCATTCACGGATACACTATTGGCAGCAAAATCAAACTCAGCATACTCTGCATTTTTGAATTCTTTTTCTGAACCATTATCTTTTCGGAGCAACTCACAAAGCCTATCGGATATAAGCGCCTGGACTTCAGGCTCACGCGTAAATCTTTGCTTCCCTATCAATTCGATTTTGTCACTAAGCCTGTTAACTTCAGACTGAACAATGTCTCTTTCACCTCGCAGCTCAATTAAAGATCGATGAAGCTCAGCAATTTTATCTAATGTTTGAAGTTTTTCTTCGAGTTCGCCTGTTAGTCGATAAAGATCAAATAGCTGCTTTTCTTTGCTTGCATCAACAGAACTCATAGTTGCGGTAACTCTGCTAACTTGCTTCCTGAATGAGACTCTTAATTCCTTTCGCCTAGACATAAGCTCCGCTAGTTTTTGTTTTTTCTTTTCCAACAACCTTTCAGATTCACGAAGCTGGATCTCTATTTCATTCTTCATTCTTAGGAGACTATTCGAACTGTCTGTTGATTCTATCGGCTCACCACATAAGCCACAGCAGTCCTTGGCTTTTTCTTTGAGTGATTTATGGCAACTAGGGCACGATGAGAATTCGAACCCATCAATCAAACTTCCAACTTTAATTGAGTCTGATAATGCACACTGCTTGTCAATAAGCTCAGATACAAACTCTTCAGAGTCAAGTATGTTGTAATTCAATTGCTGAATTTCAGTTTCTACTTCTAGCAACTTATTCCGAATTACTACGCTATCTTTTGCTGAGGATTCTGTTTCTTTTTTATCAGAACTGTATGAAATTAAAGATTTTTCTTTAATTTCTATAATTTCGACATTGATAGAAGCTATTTTATCTAATATATTTTTCTTCTGTTCTTCAATTGTCTCGACACCCTCACCAAAAGAAGTCTTTCCAACAACCGACTGAATTGCCTGAAGTTTTGCAATTATTTTTTGCAACCTCTTTTCTTCTTCAACAAGTTTTATCTTTGCGTCATAAAGCTCATTATCGTACAAGCCTAATAAGTATTTACCTACAGATTCCCTTTTGAATGCAGAATCGAACGGCTCATTATTAAATATGGCACTAGAGGTATTTGATTGATCTGCATAAATCAGTCGATAGATTTGATGCAAAGTTACATTGTTATTGTTTGCATCTGCTTTTGCTTCAGGTAAGCCAAGTACGTCAAACATTTTTTGAGAAAAACTAGGCTTGCCTCCTATAGCATACGGATAATTAAACCAGCTTGTGAGAGGGGAGGCTAATGCCGTATCCATTTCTGAAAAACAAAAGTCCATTGATTGCTTCTCTGAACCATTGTTTTTACGCCTAATGGTAACGGGGCTGCCATTGACTTTTAACCCCACATAAATGTTGTCACAAAGGCCCGCTTCCTCTTTCCAGTTAGGGACTTCGTAACCTAGTCCATACATTAAAAGTTGTATTATGGAAGTTTTGCCAGAACCATTCTTTCCTGCCAATATATTAACACCATCATGAAAGGCTTCATCAAAAACGATTAGAGAGCCTCTTTTTACATGAAGCCTCTCAACCTTCAAAGTAGGCTTAATTAACATCATATCTATAATCCATTAAACTCGTTATTTTTTTTAATCCATCAGAACCTGTAATTGAAATTGATATTAGGTTTTTCACGATAAAATTAATTGCCTGGCTAGATATGCTGTTTTCTTTTGATTCAGCTAAGTTCTTTAATCCTTCTGGAATATTTTCGAGGATGACTTGATATTCCGAAGAATTGCTGCCTTTTTGCAACACCCCAAGAACAACTAGTCGTTCTATAGCAAGGAAATGTATTTCTTTCATCGCATTAAAGAGGCTTTTCGGATCAAAGTTTTGATATCGGTTCTTGTAATTTTTAAACTCATTCTTATCGGTAAATTTATCTCTTGGCACAGACAATTTTTGAATATGCGCAGGGTTTGCGATTAAGAAGTCAAATAAGCGAAGTGCATCAACTTCTAAACTTTCTGCTTTCCAATAAATTAGTAATGCAGTCATTCGTAGCAGTGTATGGTTTGGGTCCAGAGCTTTGTTGTATAAAAGCATTACTTCCACTCCAAGTGGCAATTCCCTGTAAGGAAATAAACCATCCCATTGATTTGACGATTGAAAATCTCCAAAACATTATCACCTAGGTGGGCTTGAATTTCTTTCTCAAGGTGAGTCCTGAAAAGCAGCTTCAATGAGGCTTCTTCCCTTACATCAAGCAACTTACTCTTAATATTTGCGTTAAAAATCGACTCAACTTCGGCCAATAAATAAGTAATAATCTTCTGAGCCGACTTGTAATGCTGATTCCTAATAATTAACTTACTAACCTCTTCTTTTAGTTCCTCTCCGACATCAATCAAATAACCAAACCCTGCATCTTCAAGCTTTTCAGTCAAATCTCGGATATCGTACTTTTCATTACTATAGTGAGTCAGCTCATCAATAATCACATAAGTTACTTGTTGATTTGATTTTTCTTCGACATACTTCTGAGACAGCAAGTCCATCTGTGTAGGAGCTGGTAAGATATTTGTTATCTTGTCGCGTCCAATAACATCGCCGCCCGCCGTAATATTTCTGAGCCAGCTAAACATTTACTTTTGAACCTTATCTCTACCAACAACGTCGCCGCCGGCTTGTACATCTTTAAAGTTGCTTTTACTTCCAGATTTAAAGCTGATTACAAATTTAATTCCAAGCCCTAGTACAGCCAGAATAGCTACAGCAATTAATCCAATTGTTATTAAATTATCCATTTTAGCACCTTTTGAACTAACTAATGTGATCTTACAACCAGCTAAACTCGTTTTTGGATTTAGCGATAGTACTGCTGATTATTACCTCAGACTTATAACGCGGAGCACAGCGGCGGCCCGTCAGGGGCGTCCGGCGGCCATCGGCCGCGTACTGATGCGGCTGGTTATACGTGATCACGAGTGAGGCATGACCATCGGAACCCTGAACTGGATTCTTGATTCCGAGCTTTTGGTCTCGCTAGAGCTACCCTTGCCACCGATACCAATTGATCCGACGGAAATACCTGCTTTTGCAGACGCTTCTGTACCCTCGGTGGCATGAACAGCAACATCGAAGGTGATTTCCTCGACAAATCGAAGTGGTGAATTATCTCTGTTTTCAGACAATACACCGTAATGCTTGGCATTTGCTGAATGATTTATCGATACATTCCGTGGGTTGACCAAGGCTTCGGAATCCTGCAATTCCGAGCTTGCCTCTTCAATGCCTTGAGCTATTTGAACCAAGGTTTCCCTGATAAAGTCCTTTAATTCCATAGATCCCTCCGATGGTCATTCAAAACGTATAATCGGGATAGGGAGGCAC